>CAZANP010000001.1:0-25428 GCA_964486555.1 uncultured Thermotoga sp.
AGAAAGAGGAACTGGAAGAAACTGTAGAGTACTTGCCACCTGTTGAGAAGAATTTGGTGGTTGATTTCGAGGTTTTGAAGGATTTCGTAAAGAGGAAGGAAAAGATACCTATCAAGATATCGATATTCAACGATTCAGGGATTTCGTATGATGATCTGGTGAGTATCTTCGTGGATAATGAGGTGTTTGATACGAAGGGAGTAGCGGTTCCACCAGGTACATTTAAAGAAATATGGTTTGATGTGGTACCAAATAGAACAGGAAAAATTTTGATATCCACAAACATTTGCGATGGGAGAAAACATGTTTTCGTGAGCGATGATGGGTGAGAATACCCAATTTTATGAAGGGGGGATTTTTATGAGGAGATTCCTGATCTTAGCGGTCATCGTTCTGGCGATCCTTGGAGTATCGCAGATGCTACCACCAGGCATACCAAGGAACGAAACATTGATAGTTGACAGCATTCACGAAAGGTTAGTCGATCCCACACAGGGTAACATGTGGGTACCTGGTGCTCAGGTTGGAAGCGGTCTGAACAACCTGGTCTTCGACAACCTCTGGTACGTGGATCATGGAACTGGAGAACTCATAAACGCTCTTGCAGCCGATAAACCCGCTTACAGCTCCGACTTCAAAACCGTCACGATCAAGCTCAGAGAAGGGATCTACTGGAGTGATGGAGTTGAGTTCACGGCGGATGACGTTGCGTTCACGATCAACTATATCAAAGCCCATGATGGTTTGATGTGGCATACTGATTTCGTGGAATGGGTTGAAGATGCATATGCAAAAGATAAGTACACAGTGGTCATAAAGCTCAAGAAACCCAACCCGAGATTTCATTACATTCTAACCTGTGATATATGGTGGGGCTGTACGATCATGCCAAAACATGTTTTTGAAAAAGTTGAAGATCCCTTAAAATTCAAATTCTGGCCGCCAGTGTCTCTAGGGCCATACGTTTACAAAGCACATGATCCCAACGGATACTGGATTCTGTTTGAAAGAAGAAAAGATTGGGAAAGAACGAGTGTTGGAAAAGTTGCTGGAAAACCAGCCCCAAAATATGTTATGTTTGTGGCATATGGGCCAGAAGAGAAGAGGATAGCTGCCCAAATAAGACACCAGATAGATTGGATATTCGATGTATCAACAGAAGGCTGGTATTATCTTAAGGATGCAAATAAGTATACTGGAAGCTGGTTTGAGGATTACCCATGGGCTTTCTTCCACGATCCAACAGCCCGTGGTATATGGTTCAATTGCGCAAAATCTCCATACAACAACAAATGGGTTAGATGGGCTTTGACGTTAGCGATAGACATGTACGAAGTCATGATAAGCGCGTACGACGGTATACAGATACTCTGCCCAACTCATGCTGGACAAGGAATGGCACATTTTGAGTTATATCACAAAGGTATGTTAGAGTGGCTTAAGAATTTTGAACTCGAGCCTGGCTACAAACCCTTCGATCCGACACTTCCTTATAGACTCGCAGAGTACGCAAAGTCTCAAGGTCACGAGATAAAAGTAGATCCAATAGATATATGGGGACCTGGTTGGTGGAAGTACGATCCCAAAAAAGCAGAAGAAATCTTGAAAAAACAAGGTTTTACGAAAAAGAATGGAAAATGGTATTTGCCAGATGGTACTCCCTGGAAGATAACGATAAATGGTCCAACGTTCGAAGTCGATGCCACAAGACTTGCATTCGCCGTTGCTGAACAATGGAGAAAATTCGGTATAGATGTTAAGGTGAACGTTTTGGAAGGAACACCTTTCTCAAATGAGCTTGCCTATGGAAAATTCGAGGTTGGAGCTTATTGGTCAAGCAATGCGCAAGGTGGTATAACGAAAGATCTATGGTACACACATAAATACTGGCATAAGAAAAACATCCTTCCTATTGGAGAATATGCTGTATACAATGCACCTCGTTGGAAGAATGATAAAATAAGCGAAATACTGGATCAAATGTCTGGGATTTCTCCGGAGGACCCGAAGTGTATAGAGCTTGGTAAAGAAGTCCTCAAGATTCTAATAGAGGAAATGCCAATAGTTCCTGCAGTAGATTGTAAGAAATTCTCGCCATATGATACGTATTACTGGACAGGATTTCCAAATGCTAAGAATCCTTACTGGAGTCCGTTGTTCTGGTGTGGCGGTTTCAAATGGATTCTGCCACATCTCAAACCAACAGGGAGAAAATGATACACGAAGGGGATGCGCGTTGCGCGTCCCCTTTGTAATCCACACCTGATCTAAGGAGTGGGAATTAGATGGGAAGATACTTCCTTGAAAGGCTCATCTCGGTTCTATTTACCTTTCTGATAGGAACACTGATTTTGTTTCTAATAACGAGGTTATCACCCATAAATCCTGTTGAAACAATGATAAGCAAGCTTTCCATGATGAGCACTACCATATCTCAAGAACAGTTCGAGTCCATGAAGAGAACACTCATGTCGATCTATGGGCTTGATAAACCGTTGTTTATTCAGTACCTTTCCTTCATGAAAGGTCTTTTAATGGGAGATCTTGGCCCATCTTTTTCCTTCTTTCCAACTCCTGTCACAAAACTCATATTCAGAGCCATGCCGTGGACAGTTGGATTACTGACAGTGAGTATCGTCATTGCATGGCTTGCTGGGAACTTAATCGGTGCCATTGCAGGATTCTTCGAGCAGAAGAGATTTTCAAAGTTTCTGGAAGGTTTTTTCCTGGTTTTGAGCCTTGTGCCTTATCCTGTACTCGCTCTAACTTTGATGCTACTTTTTGTATTCCTCATACCTATATTCCCATATTTCGGCGGAGCACCAGCGGGAATGATTCCTCAGTTTTCACTGCAATACGTATTTGGGATAATAAAGCACGCTTTCTTACCGGCTTTATCGTTGATACTGGTTTACATGGGAGCGTCGGTTGTTACCATGAGAGCTCTTACGATCAGCGTCAAAACAGAAGATTTTACTGAATACGCGTTTCTCAGGGGGCTACCCAGAAATCACATACTCTGGCATTATGTTTTCAGAAACTCTTTGCTACCACAAGTCACAGGTTTGACGTTGAGCATCGGCCAGGTTTTCGGGGGAGCTCTGATAACAGAAAGCATCTTCAGCTACCCAGGACTTGGCCAGCTCAGTTACTATGCGATCGTCAACGGTGATTACAATTTGCTCATGGGAGTTACCTTCTTCTCTCTTGTCGGCATATGCATCGCTGTTTTGCTACTCGACTTCATATATCCACTGATAGATCCTCGGGTAAGGGTGGGAGGATGATATGACCAGATTGCACAAGGGAGGAAAAGGATTGTTCCGCTATCTCAGAATATCTAAATCTTTCACTTATGGTGTTGTGACCATAATAATTCTGCTGATCTTAGGATACATCGTATCACTTTTTGCACCCTTTGATCCCACAAGATGGGGAAAAGTTCCAAGAGATAAACCCCCTTGTCTCAAATATCCCTTAGGAACCACAACGGTTGGACAAGATGTTTTCTGGCTTGCAACCTACGCTATAAGGAACTCCTTCACCCTAGGTGTCTTGACAGGTTTTTTCTCCATAGTGATAGCATCACTCATGGGATTCATAAGTGGATATTTGAATGAAAAACTGGCAGGAAAATTAACGAACCTTGTAATAGATTCTTTCTCAGTCATACCTGGCCTTCCTTACATCATGGTTCTTGCCTTTTCATTCAAGGAATATTTAAACATGACCCTGATAGCTTTGTTTTTATCGACAATAGGCTGGGCTTGGCCGTCAAAACAGCTCAGATCGATAATCCTTGAGATTCGAGAGAAAACACACGTGTACACAGCGAGAGCTTCAGGATTTTCCCTTTTCAACATCTTCTGGAGCGAGTTTTTACCGTATGTTCTCTCTTGGTTAGCAACGACGATTCTCAACCTTATGAAGTGGGCTATAGGTATGGAAACAGCTTTAGGTGTTTTTGGACTTTCCTCCATGGAAAAAGCAACTATAGGTACGACTCTCTACTGGGCCATGAATTATCAGGCGCTTCTCAGAGGGAAATGGTGGTGGATAGGAACTCCTATCGTAACAGTCATACTGATCATAACCTCACTTTATTACATATCTATAGGACTCGGGGAAATGCTTAATCCCAGATCCCGTCTTGCTCAGTTGAGGAGGGAACGTATCCAATGGTTGAAATCCGAAATGTGAAGGCGTATTACAAAATCGGAGCGGATATCTTCGTTAGAGCTGTTGATGGAGTCTCAATTTCCTTCGATGAAGGAAAGATAACGGGTATAGCCGGAGAATCTGGTTGTGGAAAATCCACCCTTCTCAAAGTCTGCACTGGTTGGATAAAGCCCCCACTCACTGTGCTCGAAGGAAAGGTCGTCTATAACTTCAACGATGAAGAGGTCGATATCCTGAACCTCGACGAAGAGAAGCTGCAAAGATACAGATGGAGACTGTTTGCAATCGTTCCTCAAGCTGCTATGAACTCACTGAATCCTGTAAGAAGGATAAAAAAGATATTCGAAGAAACACTCAATCAGTCTGGAAAGAAAAAGCTGTCGGAGAAGGAGAAGAAGATGATAGAGAAAGTAATAACAGATGTTGGCCTTCCAAAAGAGGTTTTGAACATGTATCCTCCTCAGCTCAGCGGTGGCATGAAACAGAGAGTTATAATAGCCCTTGCGATAATAGCTAGGCCAAAGGTCATATTCTGCGATGAACCAACAACGGGTCTGGATCTTGTAACACAAAAAGGGATATTACTCCTTTTGAGAGAATTGAAAGATAGATACGGCATCACCATTATCCTCATAAGTCATGATATGGGAGTTCATGCTCAGGTCACGGACAATCTTGCGATAATGTATGCTGGAAAGCTGATAGAGTACGCTTCAACTCATGATATATTCAAAGATCCTCTACATCCTTACACGAAATCTCTCATAAACTCACTACCAATGATAGGAGACAAAATGCAGAAAGAAAGGTTACCAGGTGCTCCTCCCCCACTCTTCAGACCTCCCAAAGGTTGTAGATTTCATCCAAGGTGCAAATATGCTACGGAAATATGCGAAAAGAAGGAACCGCCTTTGAAGGAAATCAAGCCAGGACATTACGTGGCATGTCACAGAATCGGTGAGGAATGAGACATCAGGAGGTGCTCTCATGTCCGATAAATTGCTGGAAGTTCGTAACCTGACAAGAGTTTTCAAATCGGGAATATATCTAGGTGCTTCCTTCAGAGCCGTGGATAATGTGAGTTTCTCCCTAGAAAAAGGAAAAGTACTGATCGTTGTTGGTGAGAGTGGTTGCGGAAAATCCACTCTTGCTAAAATGATCTTAGGTTTCCTAAAACCAACGAGTGGTGAGATTCTCTATAAAGGAAAGAATATATTGAAGATGAACAGGAAAGAAGAGAAAGCCTTTAGAAAAGAAGTGCAACCTGTTTTCCAAGACCCTTTTGAAACTTTCAATCCATTCCACAAGATATCCTATTATTTCTTAAAAACGTGCCTCAAATTCGGTATAGCCAGGTCAAAAGACGAGGCTTTCAAGATAATAGACGATGTCCTTAAAAAAGTTGGTATGTCTCTTGAAGAAGTCAACGAAAAATACCCCCATGAATTTTCTGGAGGGCAGTTGCAGAGGTTATCGATAGCAAGGGCCCTCATAACCACACCGACGCTTCTGGTAGCAGATGAGCCCGTTACGATGGTCGACGCCTCTGCAAGAATTGGGATACTTACTCTTTTCATGGAATTAAACAAAGGATACGATATGTCTATAATTTACATAACGCACGATCTATCAACAGGTTATTACCTAGCATCCCAGCTCAGTGGTGAGATGATAGTTATGTACAGAGGGGACATCGTTGAAAAAGGTCCAGCAGAGGAAGTCATGTTGGATCCTCTTCATCCCTATACAAAAATGCTTTTAGAGTCGGTACCCGAACCCAATCCTGGAAATCGTTGGGAGGGAAGGGCAGAATTTCCATCACTTGAGCTGAAAGAATACAGAGCCGTGGGTTGCAAGTTCGCTAAAAGATGTCCACAAGCTTTTTCGAAATGCTATGAAGAAAAACCCGAGCTCAGGCGTGTGATGAAAGATAGATTCGTACGTTGCTGGCAGGTCAAGAATGAGATGAAAATGAACAAGGAGGTTGTCTCACATGGAGGTTAAGAAGCCCAAAATAACTATAATAGGTGCGGGAAGTTTTTTCACGAATTTCTGGATCAACGATATAGTGCTAATCCCTGGACTCGAAGGAGGAACGATTGCTCTCGTGGATGTGGATCCTAAAAGGCTCGATCTCACTGTCAAAATGGCCAGAAAGATGTTGAAAATGCTGAGAAAAGAGGAAGAGTGGGTTCTGGTAGCTTCCACAGATCGAAGAGAACTCTTACCAGGCACAGATTACCTTGTGAACACCATTGAGGTGGCGGGAGTTGACACCGTGAAGTATGATTACGAGATACCGAAGAAGTACGGTGTGGATCAATGTATAGGAGATACACTTGGACCTGGTGGGGTTATGAAAGCTTTGAGAACTATCCCCTCATGGATTGATATTCTGAAAGACGCTGAAGAACTCTGTCCAGAAGCTTTGGTTCTCAATTACACCAATCCTATGGGAATGATGGTGCTTGCAGGAGTCTTAACAAGTAAAATGCAGATAGTGGGGTTGTGTCACTCCGTGCAGGGAACTTCAAGACAACTTGCAGAATATGCAGGAGTGCCTTATGAAGAGATGGAATGGGAATGTGCTGGAATCAATCACCTTGCATGGTTCACAAAACTCAAACATAAGGGTAAAGATTTGTATCCCGTTTTGAAAGAAAAGGCGAGAGATCCAGAATTTTTCAAAAAGGATCCTGTTAGGTTCGAGATAATGCTTCAACTTGGATACTTTCCCACAGAATCCAGCGGACACGTTTCAGAGTACGTTCCCTTCTTCAGAAAAAGGCCTGACCTCATCGAGAAATATTGTGGAGAGGGTTACAAAGGAGAGAGTGGCTTTTACGCAAACAATTGGATAAAGTGGAGAACAGCTCTGGATGAGGTTCGAAGAAAATGGGTATCGGATGAGGAGATAACAGAAGAAGATCTCAGAAGGAGTAACTTACCACCAGACGCTATGAGAAATCTGGGTAAAAGGAGTTTGGAGTACGCATCGTACATAATAGAAGCCCATATCACGGGAAGACCTTTCATAATTCATGGAAACGTTTTTAACAACGGCCTCATCGATAATCTTCCTTCCGGTGTTGTGGAGGTTCCAGTGGTCGTTGATAAAACGGGATTCCACCCTTGCAAATTTGGAAGCCTTCCACCTCAACTCGCGGCTCTTGACCAAGCGTGTATGGTCGTTCAAAATCTTTGCGTGAAAGGTATACTGGAAAAAGATCGTGAGGCAATAATCCATGCCATAATGCTTGATCCACTCGTATCCGCCGTTTGCTCCTTAGAAGAAGCCAGGAATATGGCAGAGGAGTTGTTTGAAGCAGAAAAAGAATACATACCAGAGTTCATAACCAAGAAGGTTTGAAAAATCTAATACTGTCAAGGAGGCAGGTTCCCATGAAGAAAAAATACGTGACTATAAGAGACATCGCAAGGATTGCTGGTGTCTCCATAAACACGGTTTCCAGGGCTTTGAACAACAAACCCGATGTGAGTGAGGAAACGAAGAAAAAGATTTTGAGGATAGCGAAAGAATTGGGATACGTGAAAAACTTCACAGCATCATCTTTAAGGCAGAAACGAACGAGAACAGTGGGGGTCGTCATAGCAGACAGCTCCAATCCCTTTTATGCGGAAGTTTTAAAGGGTATAGAATCTGCAGCGAGGAAATACGAATATCAGATAATACTGATGAACACAGAAAGAATTTACAAGCATGAAGAGGAGGCTGTCAGGATATTGCTCGAACGGCGGGTAGATGGGCTTTTGATAAGTCCTGTGCAGGATAAAAACGACGACATAAAATATCTGGTGAGTAAAGGAACACCCCTTGTCATTGTTGGAAGGCATTTCGACGATATAAAAGTGGATGAAATACACAGCGATGAAGTTAGAGGAGGGTACCTTGCAACGAAGCATCTCATAAATAGAGGATGCAGAAAGATCCTTATGATATCGGGTTTTCTGTTCAAATCCGCCGCGAGAATGAGATTGGAAGGTTACAAAAAAGCTTTAGAGGAGTCCGGATTGGAATATGATGAAGAATACGTGATAATATCGGATATCGATATAGAAGATGGTTACAACGCCGTATACGAAGCGAAGAAAAGGGGACTGAAATTTGATGGGGTTTTTTGCTACAACGACATGATGGCCTTCGGTGCGATGAAAGCACTCAAAGAACTCGGTTTCAGAATACCGGAAGATGTCCCCGTTGTTGGTTATGATGATATCATGTTCTCATCCCTTGTCTGCCCTCCTCTCACCACAATCAGGATAAAGAAATTCGAGATGGGATTCGAGGCCTTCAGAATGCTGCTCCAAAGATTGAGAGGACAGAGAAAAAGGGTGAAAAGAAAAATTTTAGATGTTGAACTGATAGTCAGAGAGAGTGCGTGACCTTATTTTGTACGCTTCCAATCTCACGGGTTTTCCGGGATCCTTTGTACCTCCGTCATCTTATTGACGGTAGAAACAATTATTGCGAAACGAAAAGTTTCGAAATATTGAGTATTCACAAATAAAAACCTTCTCTTTCGGTATAACGTCTTCCCATTCGATTTAATTGATAATATCAATATTTTTCGAGAAAGCACCATTTTGTCTATCCTTAATTCAGTGAAAGATACGTGGAAAGAGAAGGAGGGATATCGTGGGTGATTTCTTCAAGAATGTTGAAAAGATAAGGTATGAAGGTTCAAGATCAAAGAATCCTTTGAGTTTCAAATTTTACAATCCCGATGAATTGGTCATGGGAAAGAAGATGAAGGAACACCTCAAATTCTCTGTGGCTTTCTGGCATACGATCAACTTTCGAGGTAGAGATATGTTCGGTTTGGAAACTATGGAAAGGCCTTGGGAACTTTTCTCTGATCCCATGGACAGGGCTTTTGCAAAAATAGACGCGCTGTTCGAATTCTGCGAGAAGTTAGGGGTAGAATATTTCACGTTCCATGACAGAGACATAGCCCCCGAAGGAGACAACCTAAGAGAGACCAACAGGAACCTGGACAAAGCCGTTGAAAGGATCAAGGAGAACATGAAATCCACAGGCATAAAACTTCTATGGGGTACTGCAAACCTTTTCTCCCATCCAAGGTACGCTCAAGGAGCTGCCACCTCACCTGATCCCGATGTTTTCGCTCATGCTGCTGCCCAAGTGAAAAAAGCGCTCGAAGTGACGAAAGAACTTGGAGGGTTGGGATACGTTTTTTGGGGAGGAAGAGAAGGCTATGAAACCCTCCTAAACACAGATCTGGAACTTGAATTGGATAATCTCGCTCGATTTTTGAAAATGGCGGCAGATTACGCTGAAAAAATCGGATTCAAAGGGGTTCTGATGATCGAACCAAAACCTATGGAACCTACCAAGCATCAGTACGATTTCGATTCGGCTCATGCACTGGCGTTTCTTAGAAAATACGATTTGGAAGGTTACTTTAAATTCAACATCGAAGCCAACCACGCAACACTCGCTGGACACACTTTCCATCACGAGCTTAGATATGCTAGGATAAATAAAAAGCTTGCAAGCATCGATGCCAACAAGGGAGATTTGATGCTGGGATGGGACACGGATCAATTCCCAACGGATGTCTACGAAACGACACTTGCCATGTATGAAGTCCTCAAGAATGGTGGATTAGATTGCGGTTTCAATTTCGATGCCAAATTGAGAAGGCCTTCGACATCTTTGGAGGATCTGTTCATAGCTCACATATCAGGTATGGATGCGTTCGCCCTTGGTCTTAAAATAGCTTCCAAACTGATCGAAGATGGTGTCATCGATGAGTTTGTAAAGGAAAGGTATTCGAAATATGAAGAAGGAATAGGAAAAAGTATAATAGAAGGAAGGGAAAATTTCGAAACTCTAGAGGAATACGTTCTGGAAAAACCTTACACCGAAATAATGCCTCAGTCTGGGAAACAGGAACTTCTAGAATCCATTCTCAACCAGTACATATTCGAAATGTGGAGATGATAACATGGATCTATTCATAGGTCTCGATGTTGGTACAACGGGGGTCAAAGGCCTGTTGGTTGATGAAAAAGGAAAAATAATGGGAAACTGGAACGAACCTCTGGAGTTGATAACACCGAAATCTGGTTGGAACGAACAGGATCCGAAGGAATGGTGGAAGAACGTGGTGGTCGTTTTAAAACGATTGAACGAGATAGCCCTTGAAATTGGTGGAAAGGTGAAAGCTATTTCAACGAGTGGCCAAATGCACAGTCTTGTTCCACTGGATGGAAAAGGAAACGTCCTGAGAAATGCGATACTATGGAACGATCAGAGAACTCACGAAGAGTGTGAGATAATAACCAGGAAATTTGGTGAAGAGTACTTGATCAAAAACGTGGGGAATCCAGTGCTCACAGGTTTCACCCTTCCTAAAATTCTCTGGCTTAAAAGAAATGAACCCGAGATATTCGAAAATACAAAGAAGATATTACTTCCAAAAGATTTCATAAATTTCATGATGACGGGGAAGATGGTTACAGAACCCTCAGATGCCTCTGGAACGGTTGCATATGGCATAGATGGTGAGTGGAAGGATGAGATCCTGGAGAAACTAGAAATACCCCTTGAAATATTCCCTGAAGTCATACCTTCAAACGAAGTGATAGGAAGGTTGAAAAGGGAAGTGGCAAATGAAACAGGCCTTTCTGAGGATGTTCTCGTTGTTCCAGGAGGAGCTGATAACGCTTGTTCTGCCCTGGGTGTTGGGGTTACACTCTCCGGAAGGGTTATGATCAGTCTTGGAACGTCGGGAACGGTTCTCGCACCAACTCTGGGCGAGGAACCGGATCCTAAAGGGAGGGTTCATTTCTTTTTCCACGTTTTGAAAGGGATTAAATACCACATGGGTGTCATGCTCTCGGCGACTCATTCGCTGAATTGGTTCAAAGAAAGATTCCTTCAGGAGAGCTACGGTGAGATAAATGAAATGGTTTCAAAATCACCCGCTGGGTCCAACGGGGTTATATTCCTTCCGTATCTCAATGGAGAAAGGACTCCTCACAGAGATCCGTTTGCCAGAGGTGTTTTCTTTGGTATATCTTCCTTCAATTCGAAAGAGGATATAATAAGGGCTATATTCGAAGGGGTGGCTTTTGGTATCAAGGATTCGTTCGATATATTGAAAGAGGATCTTAAAGTCAAGGTAGAGGACGTTAGGATAACTGGTGGGGGATCCAAGAGTGATATCTGGGTGAAGATAACAGCAGATGTTCTGGGACACAACCTCAAGAGACCACAAGTTAACGAAGGAGCCGCATACGGTGCCAGCATGCTTGCGTTCTCTGGTTTTTCAAAAACGCCTCCTGAAAGAGTAGCCGACGAATGGGTCATTATAAAGGATGAGGTGGATTACAGTGAAGGATCTCATGAAATATATGGAAAACTTGTGAAAAAGTATCGAATGATATACGAGAATCTGAAGGAGATCTTTCGAATCTGAATTTTTTGGGGGTTTTAGTGATATGCAAACGTTAATTAGAACTGGTAAGATATTGAGTTGTTTCTCTCTAAAAAAACCCAGACTGAGCCTTGTTGAGTTAACGAGGGAAACAGGTCTTCCCAAGCCAACTGTTTACAGAATATGCGAAACGCTGGTTAAGTTGGGATTTCTGAGAAAAAATTCGGATAAGACCTACACACTGGGTTTTCGCCTTTTGGAACTTGGAAGCATAGTTCTCTCGAGCCTGGAGATAAGGAAAGTGGCAATGGAAGAAATGGAGAGGTTGCAGAACATAACGGGAGAATCCGTTCACCTTGGTATTCTGGATGGAACAGAGGTTGTCTCAATTGAGGCGTTGGAAAGTCCTTTGCCTCTTAGAACCCGTGTCTTCATAGGAAAGAGAGCGTCGTTGTACTCTTCCGCAATAGGAAAGGCGTTGCTTGCGTTCCTTCCAGAGGAGCAGAAGAGAGAAATCGTCGAAAAGCTCGACCTGAAACCTCACACGAAAAACACAATAACCGATAGAAAGGAGCTGATGAAAGAACTTGGAAGGATAAAACGAAGAGGTTATTCCGTGGATGATATGGAAGATTCAGAAGGAGTAAGATGCGTAGGAGCACCCATTTTAAATTCCGAAGGAGTGGCGATAGCATCTATAAGTATATCTGGCCCTGCAACGAGGATAACTAAGGACAAAATAAGAAAGTATTCTAAACTCGTTATAGAAGCTTCTCAGAGAATATCAAAGAAATTGGGATACTGAATGAAGATTCTTCCGGCCTGGGAGAATACGGTTGAGCTTTTTCTGCGATTGAAGGATTTTCCACTATTTTCTTAGATTAACTTTTAAATTTTTCCGATTGTTCTAAAAATAAAAGAAGATCTCTTTTTTTCTAGGTATGATTCAAAGTTACCTTCCTTTATCTCCTCTCTTTCAGTTTTTGTAACTTTCGCTGAAGATGTCATAATCGTTGATGGTTAGTTTTTCAAAACAAACATACGGAGAGATCGCAGATGTTAAGTGAAACCGAAAGAAGGATCCTCAAATTGATAAAGGAGTCCGGTGAGATCTCCCGTGTTGATATCAGTCGAAAAACTGGCCTCAGTAAACCCGTCGTTTCCATAGTAACATCCAAACTCATCAAAAATGGATTGATCAGAGAGATAGGAGAGGGAAGAAGTACCAAAAAAACTGGTAGGCGTCCTATCATGCTTTCCTTTGTTCCAGATTACATGTACGTGGTGGGATTGGATGTGGGAGGAACGAAACTGGAGGGTGTTCTGGCGGACCTTGAAGGAAACATCGTGAACGAGGTCGTGATACCTACTGAGAGTATAAGGACAGAGAAGGATCTTTTCAATCTTGTCTTATACTCAGTGGAAACCTTAATGAAAGGACGAGAGGATAAAATACTCGGTATCGGTATAGGTGTTCCTGGAACGGTGGATTGGAAAACGGGGATCATCAACTACATGCCTGCTTTCGAGTTACGGAATGTAAATCTAAAAAAGTACGTTCAAGAGAAATTCAACTTAACTGTCTTGATAGAAAACGATGTCAATCTCGATGCACTTGCTGAAAGTAAGATAGGAGCTGGAAAGGGCTTTAAGTACATTCTTCTAGTTTCCATAGGAACTGGTACAGGGGCTGGCCTCATCTTGAATGGTGCTATATTCCGGGGTTCGTGTGGGAAAGCAGGAGAAGTTGGATACATCATCACAGATTGGGAGAAAGAAAAGTTCTTTTCAAAAGACAGTTTTGGCTATCTTGAGGAATGGTTCTCTGGACAATCTTTAGAAAGGAAGTTCTCAGAACGAGGTTTTGAGAGGGATTTGAAAGACATTTTCGATCTTTTGAATGAGGATGGAGAAATTGAGAAGATCATAAGAGAAGGATGTGAGCATCTAGCCCTCGCTATAGCGAATGCAATAGTCCTTCTGAATCCAGAGATCGTGATAATAAAAGGTGGCATAGGTTACAACCAATACGAAAAGATAATGGCATATACTGTTCCCATTCTGGAGAAGGTTGTACCACCAGAGATCTTCGAAGACGTTTCTTTCAGGAAAGGAAAACTTGAGAGGTTCGGGGTAGCTCTTGGCGGGGTTTTTCTGGTCATAGAGGAGATATTGAAAATCTGAAGCTTTTTCCATAAATCCTAAAAAGAGGGGTGATTTCTGATGATCAGAAGATCCTTTGCTCTGCTTCTCTTAGGTGTTATCACGGTTCTATCGTTCGCCGTTGTTGAATTGAACACCATCCTTGGACCAGGAGATCTCGATTACTACATAGCAAGGAATCAGGAGTTCTATGAGAAAACAGGTATAAGAGTGAACATAACCGTTGTCCCTTATGGAAGAGACGTTGTTCCAAAACTCATAGCTTCCTTCCTTGCAGGTGGATCGGAGTATGACGTTTTCATAATCGACTGTATAGATGTTCCAGAATTCGTGGAAAATGGTTGGGTTCTTCCCGTTGATCAGTGGCTTACTGAGGATCTGAAAAAAGATGCCGTACCCTTTGCCCTTGATGGTATGGCATACAAAGGTCACTGGTACGGTTTGCCGAGTATTAGTGAATGGAAATCCTTCGTTTACAACAAGAAGATGATCGAGAAGGTCGGTTACAAAGAATTTCCAAAAACATGGGATGAGGTTGTGAAGCTCTCCAAGAAACTGCAAGAAGCTGGCGTGGTGAAATATGCAACGGCATGGTCCTGGGCTCCTAAGGAGTGCCTTGTCTGTGACTTCGTCGCCATCCTTTCCAGCTTTGGTGGTAAGTTCTTCGACGAAGATCTGAACCCCGTTTTCAACGATGAAAAAGGTGTGCAGGCTCTCCAATTCATGGTCGATATGTTATACAAGTATAAAATAGCCAATCCATCCTCTTTGTCGTGGACCGAAGACGATGTGTACTCTGCCATGTTCAACGGTGATGTGGCTTACGCGATGATGTGGGGACTCCCCCTTGTGGATTTGAACAACCCTGAACTCTCAAGGGTTGTCGGTCAGTGTGACATAGCGCTCATGCCATCTGTTGATGGTAAGCATCCTTACACGGTTTCCGGTCCAATGGGCTGGGCTATATCCTATGGGACCAAGCATCCGAAAGAAGCCTGGGAATACATAAAATTCATAGCAGGGCCTGAAGGCGCTTTAGATGCTGCCATTAAAGCGGGTGTCGTTCCAGGATGGAAATCTGTCTTCGAAAACGAAGAGTTCAAAAAGAAGGTTCCAGGATTGGATAAGATGTTCGAGCAGGCCATGTACGTTATTCACAGGCCGAGAGTGCCTTGGTACCACGAATTCTCGAGAGTTCTGGCAGAAGAGCTTCACAAAGCTCTTGCCAGGGAGAAGTCGCCTAAAGAAGCGCTTGATGCTGCTGCAGAAGCAGCTGTGAAGATAAGGGAGGAATACGAGAAGACGCATGAAAAAGCTTCAAAATAAAGTGAAGAACCTGTTCTGAAGTTATGGGGGGGATATTCCCCCCCATGGTTTGTTATCAGGAGGGATCGATGTGGAGAAGAAAAAGAGGCGTCTTGGCTATCTTTTCATACTACCATCCTTAGTGATCATATTTTTCGTTCTGCTCTTTCCTCTCCTCTTTGCTCTTTATATGAGTTTTTTCGATGTGGTTTTTGCAGGAAGAAGCATGAAGTTTTACTTCGCAGGCTTTGAAAATTATTTCAAGGTTCTCAAGGATCAAAGCTGGTGGCAATCTTTCATGAACACCATATACTTCGTCCTGGCGGATATATTCATAGGGATTCCTCTGGGTTTCATAAGCGCTCTTGCTTTGAACAGGAAACTACCTTTGAGATCTCTGATCATAGGTATCGTCATGCTACCTTACATACTCCCTCCAATCGTTCACGCACTTATCTGGAAGTGGATATACAACGCTGACTATGGTTTTCTAAACGCGACGTTGTTCAACCTAGGTATCACGAAAGAGACCATCCTGTGGCTTGTGAATCCGAAACTCGCTTTGATTTCCCTGATAATAGCGAACTTATGGCAAGGAACAGCTTTTGCAACGATAATATACCTTGGTGGATTGAAATCGATACCTGGTGAAATCTTCGAAGCAGCTCAGATAGACGGTGCAACTAAATGGCATATAACGAAAGATATTGTGATTCCTCTTCTGAAACCTTTCACTTTCCTCCTTTTAATAATGAAAACCATTTTGACTTTCAAAATCTTCGATCTGGTTTATGCGGTAACCGGAGGGGGCCCCGCTGGATCCACGAAAGTTGTGTCCCTTGAGATATACTACACGGCCTTCAACGCTTTCAAATTCGGAAAAGCTTCAGCCATGTCTTATATACTTCTTGGAATCGTTGCGATCATCGTTGCTTTTTATCAGAGATTCTTCCGAACAGAGATAGAAATGCTCTGATACTTCAAGGGGTGTGATGTTCGTGAAGATCCTCATCGCTGTGACGATCTTTCTCATAATTTTCCTATCTTTTGTACCGATTTATTGGACGTTCGTAACCAGTATATCCCTCGATCGGGATCTTGCTTTAACATCCTCACACTGGTTCCCCCCATCACCCACTCTCAAAAACTACGTGGAAATCCTCACATCACCAGTTCGAGGAGTAGCTTACGAATTCAGAAGGACCCTCGTTAACAGCTCCATAATCGCATCTTTTACAACCATACTGACTCTGTTCTTAGCCAGTTTTGCTGCTTACTCTGTTGAAAGGTTGAAAGTACCCTTCAGGAAGACGATCAGCTATCTCGTGGTTCTCACACAAATGCTACCCCCCATAATACTCGTCATACCTATATACCTCTTATTCGGTAGGATGGGACTTTTGAATCACAAGATGTCCCTGGTGATCATATACACCGCCCTGAACCTACCTTTTGCCATATGGATACTGAGTTCCTACTTTGGAAGGCTCCCCGTATCAGTGGAAGAAGCTGCCATAATCGATGGCTGTGGATACTTTGAAGTTCTGTGGAAGATAGTTCTTCCCCTTTCAAAACCGGCTTTGTTCACAGGAGGAATTTTCGTGTTCTTATCTGCATGGAATGAGTTCTTGATAGCACTCGTTCTTACAACGGATCTGAAAGCCAAAACTTTACCCGTTGCTATAGCGGAATTCATGGGAAGATTCAGAACGAGTTACCCACTCATGTGCTCAGCTGGTATCATATCCATGATTCCTCCGGTAATTTTTGTTGTATTATTTCAAAGATACCTCATAGAAGGTCTTACGAGAGGTGCTGTTAAAGAATGATACAGAAGGAGGGATACCATGTCATCCGTCAAGATAAGCGTTATAGGAGCTGGTAGCGCCGTTTTCTCTCTCAGATTGGTGAGTGATCTGTGCAAAACGCCAAGCCTTTCTGGAAGTGTCGTAACACTCATGGATATAGATGAAGAGCGACTAGAGGCTGTCCACATACTAGCAGAAAGACTCGTGGAGGAATTTGGAGGAGATATTAAGTTCGAAAAGACCACATCTTTGGAAGATGCCATAAGGGATTCCGATTTCGTCATAAACACCGCTCTTATAGGAGGACACAATTATCTTGAAAAAGTGAGAGAGATAAGTGAAAAACATGGTTATTACAGAGGAATAGACGCTCAGGAATTCAACATGGTGTCGGATTATTACACCATTTCCAATTACAACCAGCTTCGTTTTTTCCTTGAGGTCGCCAAAACGGTGGAAAAACTGTCACCGAAGGCTTGGCTCTTGCAGACTGCAAACCCTGTTTTCGAAGGAACGACGTTGATAACAAGGACCGTCCCTGTGAAAGCTGTTGGATTCTGTCATGGTCACTACGGGGCTTTGAAAATATTCGAAGTGTTGAAACTTGAGGAAGAGAAAGTGAACTGGCAAGTTGCGGGTTTCAATCATGGTATATGGCTGAACAGATTCGAATACGAAGGAAAAGACGCTTACCCTCTCCTTGATAAATGGATAGAAGAGAAATCCGGAGATTGGAAACCCAGTAACCCTTTCGATGATCAATTGAGCCCTGTAGCTATAGACATGTACAAGTTCTACGGTGTTATGCCGATAGGTGATACCGTGAGAAACAGCACATGGAGATATCACAGGAACCTGGAAATCAAGAAAAGATGGTATGGAGAACCCTGGGGAGGAGCAGACTCTGAAGCCGGCTGGAAGTGGTATCAGAGCGCTTTGAGAGAAGTAACGAATGCAACGAAAAAGTTCGCAAGATATCTTAAGGAAAATC
Source organism: uncultured Thermotoga sp. (assembly GCA_964486555.1). Classification (GTDB taxonomy): domain Bacteria; phylum Thermotogota; class Thermotogae; order Thermotogales; family Thermotogaceae; genus 4484-232. The sequence goes on from CAZANP010000001.1 coordinate 17,871, forward strand.
CGAAAGTTACGTTGTCCTCGGCTCTGGAAACTATGAAACAGGATTTATCCGTAGAATTGACGGATTTGGAGATTGAAAGGATTCTGAATCCAGAGAAGAAGAGTGGAGAGCAACATATTCCGTTCATAGAAGCACTCCTCGAGGATAAGAAAAGTAGGCTCGTTGTTAACATACCAAACAAAGGGAAAATACTTCCAGATATACCGGAGGATGTCGTTGTGGAAGTTCCAGCGATTGTGGATAAAGATGGTATCCACCCTGAGAAGATAACCCCTCCCCTCCCCAAAAGAGTCGTTATGTATTATCTGTATCCAAGAATGGTGAGAATGGAAATGGCATTAGAGGCTTTCTTAACGGGAGATATCAGAATTTTAAAAGAGATTCTGCACAGAGATCCAAGAACCAAGAGCGATGAACAGGTTGAGGAAGTTTTGAAAGAGATCCTCTCTCTTCCTGAAAACGAGGAGATGAGAAAGCATTACATAAAATCTTGATTTTGCGGTGATGGGGCCCACCGTAAACCGCCCTTTAGGGCTGATGGCTCCTACTTCGAAATGGGTAGGAGCCATTTTTTTGTGAATAGAATATACAAGGTGGTGTTGAAAATTGGAACTTTCTTTTTTCGATTTGGAAGCTATCGAAAAATTAAGAGAGTATGAGAATGATTGTCCTCTATGTCGTATGAAGGAAGAAAGCCTAAGAAAAACGGTGTATACGATCCTTTACGAGTTAGTCAATGACAGCGGTGTGAGGGCTCGCTTCAACGAAGAAGGTTTATGCAATGAACATGCTCAGTTCATGGTAAAAATAGCAAAGGAATTCCCAGAGCTTGGAGGATTGGGACCTGCCATAATATTCAAGGATATCCTTGAAGAATCGGTAGAGGATATCAAAAAGTTTCCTTTCAAACGTGTTAAAGAACAAAATTTCAGTTGCTACTTGTGCAGGATCGAAAGAGAATTTGAGGAAGTTTACACAAGAACATTTGCTAAAATCTTCAGATCGATTGAAGGAAGGAAAGAGTACGAAAACCAAAAAAGTGTAATCTGCCTCAGACACACTCACATGATACTTCGAGAGCTTTCAAAACATAAAGCCGTATTCAACTGGTTCAAAAGAATTCAGATCGAAAAATATGAAGAGATAGTTGCTAAACTCGAGATCTTCATAGAAAAATACGATTACAGAAGGAAGAATGTGCCATTTGGAGATGAGGTATCGGCATGGAAATTGAGCGCAAAGATTCTAGGAAAATGATATTTCAAGGAGGTATATTGTCCGTGAAATACGTGATACGAGAGATTCTGGAGAATGTTGGAAAGGTCATAAAAGGAAAAGATGAAGTCGTGAAAATCGTTCTTGCAGCCATCTTGGCCAGAGGACATGTGCTCATGGAAGATGTTCCAGGGGTTGGAAAAACTATGCTTGCAAGGGCAATTGCAAGATCTTTCAACATGGATTTCAAAAGAATTCAATTCACACCGGATCTTTTACCAACGGATCTAACGGGTCTATACATATACGATAAGAAAACGGGAGACTTCATCTTCAAGAAAGGCCCAATATTCACAGATATCTTGTTGGCTGATGAGATAAACAGAGCGACTCCAAGAACACAATCCGCTCTTCTTGAGGCTATGGCGGAAAATCAAGTAACGATAGATGGTGTGACTCATAAACTCTCTGAGAATTTCTTCGTAATAGCAACTCAAAACCCCATAGAGTACGAGGGAACATTTCCTTTACCGGAAGCCCAACTCGATCGTTTCATGATCTCTGTGAAAATGGGATATCCCGATGAGAAAAGCGAGGTAGAAATTCTGGAATCTCAGATCAAAGAACATCCCATAGAGAACCTGGAACCAGTTGCAACTTCAGAAGAACTGTTGGAAATGAGGAAAAAGGTCAGAGAGATCTTGGTAAGTGATGATGTGAAAAAATACATCGTTGAGATAGTTAGGAAAACCAGAAATCATCCCAGTCTCTTCCTTGGGTCGAGTCCAAGAGGAAGTATCTTCATCATGCACCTTTCCATGGCACTTGCTTTCATGGAAGAGCGGGATTTCGTCCTACCTGATGATGTGAAAGAAGCGGCAAGATATGTGTTGCCTCACAGGGTGATTCAAAACACCGAATCCAAACTAAAGAGAGAAAGGAAGGAGGATATAATAAACGAGGTGATAGAGAGTGTTAAAGTGATAAGGGATGAGGTCGAATGAGTTACGACGTGAAAAAACTGATTGTTGTGTCTGTCGTTACACTTTTATACGCACTGATCTTTCTCAATAAATACTCCCTAGTAGCTATTTCCATCTCGATTTTAGGATGGTTGGATTTTCTTGCTGTCAGAAAAGCCGTCAGGAGACTCTCCATGAAGCGTTTCGTGGGATCAACCAGGTTGTTCGTGGATGAACAAACGGATCTCTTCTTTGAATTGAAAAATCCTTCCATGATCACCTTGAATCTGAAACTTATTCCAACGTTCGAAATGATCAGAATTTCTGATCCAAAAGAGATCGATATCACTTTGAAACCCCATGGTATATGGAAGAACTCTATTAAAATTTCCTTTGGGAGTAGAGGGAAGAAGAGGATTGGGGAATCTTTGATCACGGTGAGAGGATTCTTTGACCTTTTTGAAATCACGAAATCTTTCGATTTCAAAGAAGATATTCTGGTTTTTCCAAAGATGATACCCGCTAGCTTTGAGAAAGAGGTCTTGAAAGAGATTCTGCCAGGCAGGCGAACATCCCACAAAATGCTGGAAGATACTTCTTATCTGAAAGATATCAGGGAGTACAATGGACAACCTATGAATCGAATACATTGGAAATTGTCTGCAAAGTACAATGATCTGTTCGTCAAAGAGTTTGAAAATACCTCCTTGGGAAAAGTCAGGATATTCCTCGATCTGAACCTTCCTTGGAGTATATTCTCAAGGCGTGTCTGGAGCGACCTTAGAAAATATTACGAAGAGAACTCCATATCAGCTGTCGCCACCATCATAAAAGAACTAAAAGAAAGGAACACACCTGTTGAACTCACGGTTATAGGAAAGAAGGTGTGGAAAAAGGAGATTCATGGGAGGGATTGGGTTTCTTATCACGAGATGTTGGCGCAAGTTTCAGGTACAGATTCTCCAGAAATCGATACATCGAGTGTGTTAGAAAAGATCTCTGAGGAAGTGAATCTCAACGAGACGGTGATACTAGTCTGTATCCATATTACAGATGATGAATTGCCGGTTCTCTTGAAGTTACGGGCCAGATCATCCAAAGTGATCGTCTTCGTGATACCGTACGGTTTCAGAGATCCTTCATCAAAACCGTTCAGAAGTTACATCATGTTTCATCAAGATCTTTTAAAACTTCTGAAGAAGGTTAGAGTTCTCGAGGAAAATCACGTTATCATAAGGGTTGTGGGAGAGAACATGACCTTTCAGGAGGTTGTGGAGAGTGTTCCTTAGCTTCCTAAGGGTTATTATGGTAACGATTTTCTTCCTTTCTTCCATAAATAGTTTTTCTTTTCCCGATATTTTCGTTTTTCTTTGCCTGATTCTCATCTTTTCTCTCGTTGTGAAACCTGGTACCAGGTACAGAGCTGTAGTTCTCCTCCCTTCTTTCTCCGTGATCACTCTCTTCCTGTCATTGAATCTACTAGGTAATAAAGCTTTTATCGTCCCCTCCTTACTGTCTTTTCTCCTCGCAATGTTCATTGATTTAGAAAACAGAACTAGCATTTTCATTTCAGTTTTTTTCTACCTATTCTCTCTTTCCATACTGAAAACGAATCCTTATACCCCCGTTCTCACCTCAATCTTTCTTCTTTTAATTTACTTTAGAGAGAGAAAAATCCTGTACGTGTTACCGCTCCTTTTCCTCCTTTTCCTACCAATCAGAATCAACGCGATTTTTCCACTGAAGAGTTTTCTTCATGCAAGTAACAGAGTGGAAATAGAGGAAAAAGTACCGAAAACGTTTGAAAACAAGCATATCGTATCGCTTCAGAAAGTGAAAGGGGCCAAAAAAGTAACTGATGTTACAAGGGAAGGGATCAATGAATGGAAAAGGGAAATTCCAATGAACATCATCTTATACTCAACATTCCTCGCTCTCTTCTTTTTGCTCATGATGCTTGTGAAAATGAGGAGAAGATTCTCAAAAGTTTTTCTCATGGTTTTATTTTTTGTATTGGGAGTGTTCTTTGTATCTTTTCTCTCCATCCAGTTGATAGGTCTTTTCATGAAGGATCTGAAACATCCTCTCTCTACTGGTTTTTACGGAAAGGCATCTGAGGATCTTGAATATTTCCTGAAAACATCTGAGAAATCTGCTACAGGTACTTCTGAAAAGACCCCAAATCTCGATCTAACACCCATCATAGATGTTTTCACCTGGATCGTAACCGGTCTATCAATAATCGGAGCGTATCTATCCATAACTTTATTTTTGAAAACAACTGAAGAAAAAAGAATCGAAAGAGAAGAGAGCGAAAGCGAATGTTGTTTTTCTAAAGAAAACGATTTGGAAGGAATTCTATCAATCAAAGACGAACGTTTCATCTTCAGAGCTTATCTCTGGCTCAGAAAGACTTTCTTTCCAACACACGACAATTTAACACCGTTGGAGATTCTAAAGTTGTTCTCAGGAGAGAATTTCTTGAAGCTGACAGGAGAGTTCATAAGGATCAGGTATGCTCTTAGAAAACCGAAAAGAATTGAAGAATTGAAGAGAATATTCCGTAAGGCCGTTGAAGAACTCGAAATGTGGAGAAAAACACAAGCCATCAATTGAAGTGAACAAAATGGTTGATTTCAAGAGGATTTTGGAGATTTTCCCCTTTGATGTTGACATATTATGTCGGTATGCATATAATATAGTTTGTATTACTGACGAAATATGTCAATTTAAATGAACAAGGGAAGAAAGTGGGTGGTGAGAACTTTGTAAAGATAGGAGAGAAATTGAAGAAATTGCGCTTGTCCAGAGGGTTAACCCAGGAAGAGCTTGCAACCAGAACCGATCTCTCTAGGAGTTTCATATCGCAGCTCGAATCGGATAAAACATCACCATCTATAGAAACGCTTGAAAGGATTCTAAGGGCTCTGGGATCTGATTTGAAGCAATTTTTCTCCGATTTTGAAGAAGAGAAAGTGATTTTTAGGAAGGAAGAGAGAGTACCGGTCTACGATGAACCTGAAGGAGTGAATTCAGAGATATTGATAAGTGGTGTTGAGGATAAAGAAATAGACCCCGTTCTGGTGACTTTAGAGCCAGGTGCAAAAACGGAGGAAGAGCCTTACCATGAAGGAGACGAATTCGGTTACGTTCTCGAAGGGAAGATAGAACTTTATCTCGATGGTGTCAGATACAGGTTAAAAGCGGGTGATTGTTTTTACTATAGAGCGGATAAAAAGCATTATGTTAGAAATCCTGATAAGAAAAGGAGGGCGGTAATTCTCTGGATAATGATAGATTAAAAACCTGAGGGGAGGGATGTGAAATGAAAAGCTTGGGAAGGCACTTAGTTGCCGAATTCTACGACTGTGACAGAAACGTGCTCGATGATGTGGAAGCAATTGAGAAACACATGAAAACTGCCGCTCACAAAAGTAACGCAACAATCGTCAATACATCCTTTCATCGGTTCCTCCCCTATGGGGTGAGTGGAGTTGTGGTTATATCTGAATCGCACCTTACGATACACACGTGGCCAGAGTATGGATACGCGGCAGTTGATCTTTTTACATGTGGTGATGATGTGGACCCGTGGAAAGCTTTTGATTACCTCAGAAACGTTTTGAAGGCAGGTAGGGTTCATGTCGTTGAACACCTGAGAGGAAAGTACAATGAGATAGGCATTCCCGAGGATTCACCACACAAAGCAGCTGTTTGAGGAGGTGATTCGTTTGAAAAATTTAGAAAAGGAACTGATCCCAAGACCTCATTTATGGTATTTCGAGTATTATTCAGGGAACAATGTTGGCTTATTCATGAAAATAAACAGAATGATTTACTCTGGCCAGAGCGAGATACAGAGGATCGATATATTTGAAAATCCAGATCTTGGTATAGTGTTTTCACTCGATGGTATAACCATGCTGACAGAAAAGGACGAGTTCATGTACCACGAGATGTTAGTTCACGTTCCCATGTTCCTTCACCCTGAACCTAAAAAGGTCCTCATCATAGGGGGAGGAGATGGGGGAAGTTTGAGAGAGGTTTTAAAACATGAGAGTGTTGAAAAAGTTGTACTCTGCGAAGTAGATGCTTTGGTGATAGAAGCCGCCAAGAAATATCTCCCTACCGCTGTAGAGTTCGATAATCCCAAGGCGGAGATAGTAATAGCGAACGGTGCAGAATATGTCAGGAATTTTAAAGAGGAATTCGACGTCATAATCGTGGATTCAACTGATCCAACATCGGGTGAAGGAGGTCACCTTTTCACGGAAGAATTTTACCAGGCGTGTCATGACGCCTTAAAAGAAGGAGGAGTCTTTTCAGCGGAAACGGAAGATCCTTTCTACGATTTTGGTTGGTTGAAACTCGCTTACAAGAGGATCAGTAAGGCTTTCCCAATAGCCAAAGTCTACCTTGGTTTCATGACGACTTATCCTTCAGGAATGTGGAGCTATACCTTTGCCTCCAAAAATATAGATCCTATAAAGGATTTCGACCCTGAGAAGGTTAAAAAGTTCGATAAAGAGTTGAAATATTACAATGAGGATATACATATCGCTTCCTTCGCCTTACCGAATTTCTTGAAAGAAGAATTGGAAAAGCTGGTAAAATGAAGGAGCCCTGATGGGCTCCTTCATTCTGTTTTGAACCTTTCAAGTCGTTTTTCGAGCTCTTTCATCCTCTCTACAAGAGTTTCTCCCGATACCGAAAGTTGTTCAGAAGCCTGTGATACGTTTCCTATCATGTTTTTGACCTGCTCCATTTCTGACACAACATCTGCTATTGCCTTTGAAGCGTTATCCATAGCCGCTGCCATTTCCTCTGCTGCCGCACTTTGCTCTTGAGCACTCGCTGCAAGGTTGTTTGTCATCTGGTCAAGTTTTGCCACTTGATCTGCTATACCGGAGAAAACCCTTCCTATTTCCCCGCTTTCCTGAGCGATATTCGAGATCATCTCTGCGAGTTTCAAATTAGAATCCGTTACCCTCTCAGCCTCATCTCTTATCTGCGAGAGTATCTGCGTTATCTGCTCCGTCGCTACTCTACTCTCCTCGGCGAGCTTCCTTATCTCATCTGCAACGACCGCAAAACCTCTTCCTGCTTCTCCAGCACGAGCTGCTTCTATCGCTGCGTTTAAAGCGAGCAGATTCGTTTGTTCCGCAATGGAACTGATCGTCGTTACGATCTCCTCTATATTTTTCGTAGCAGAAGACAGGCTCTGCACTCTCTCTTTAGTCTGTTCAGATTCCTCACTCATGTTCTCTATACTCTTGACGATACTTTCTATGCTCTTTCTTCCCTTTTCCACGCTATCTCTTACCTCTTTACTTTGATTTGCAAGTTCTTCTGCGGATTTCGATACCATTTGAGCGGAGGAA
>CAZANP010000001.1:25528-26959 GCA_964486555.1 uncultured Thermotoga sp.
TTTACTTTGATTTGCAAGTTCTTCTGCGGATTTCGATACCATTTGAGCGGAGGAAGAAACTTCTTGTATTCCCGATGTTGTCTCCTGGATGGAGGCAGCAGCATTGTTCGCGTTATCTAAAACCCTCATAGCTTCTGCATTCAGCTCTTCAGAAGTAGCACTGAGTTCTTCCGCGAGAGAAGCCATATTTTCGGACTCTTTCATAACGATATCACCCTGATCTTTTATAGCTTCTACAAGATCTCTTATACTCTCTCTCATTTTGTTCATAGCTGTTATTAAAGTTTGAATTTCTTCTGAACTAGATTTCATATCAACCGAAACTGTGAGATCTCCTTCTCCAAGTCTATTTGCCACTTCCGACAGGAATCTCATCCTTTTTGCTATCAGAATCCTTAAACTGAAAATAACTATGAGAACCACAACCACACCACTTGTGGCGCCTACCAACGTTAGAATGAGAGAAGTTTTTCTGGCTTCCTTCAAAACTTCATCTTCGTAAACACTCATGAGAACATACCATTTCTCCTCAGGGATGAAACCAACGTACGCGAGTTTCTTGTATACGCCTTTTGCATCTGGCTTTGTGTACCAGTAATCTATGACTTTTCCAACATTTTTCCTAAATTTTTCCAATAAGTCCTCACCTGTTTTTTTATCCTTGAATTGTACTTTCTTACCCTCAAGTGATGGATCTATGTACATTATCAAGGTACCATCTTCAGATATTATTGCAGGGTACGAATTCTCACCTAATTTCACTTTCATCAATTTCTCCCTGAGGTCTTTCATGATGTCTTTTTCGACAGCTAGTACACTTTTTTTAACATCATCTACGTATATCCCTGTTCCAACATTCCAGCCCCATGGTTCAAAATATCGAGCGTATGAGATTTTAGGTTGAGGTTCTTCCTCCCCAGGTTTAGGCCATTTATAAGCAACGAATTCTTTATCTTTCTTTTTGGAAGCTTTCACAAGTTCTCTTATTACATAAACACCATCAGGATCTTGAAGATCCCATAAACTTTCCCCTAAAAGATCTTTGTTAATATGAGCCAGAGTGTACCCTTTATCATCAAAAATGAAAACATAATTGTTTCCTTCGTATCTGATACTCATGATATCTTTCAACGCTTTTTTCTTTGCTTCTTCTTCGCTCAAAATTCCTTTTTTGTAATCTTCATAGTATTTCTCGATTATGGACATCGCACTTTCCACGATCGCCACAACCTTTTCCTTCTTGCTATCCATCAAAGCATCTTCAAGAACTTTTAAATCATGAGTCGTTCGTGATACGGAATCACTCACCAGTTTTCCAGTATTTTCGAGATTCTCTACGGCTGCTTTTTCGAGGCTACCCCTTGATGATACAAAGCTGAATAGTACTATAAAAACGAGTGAGCCAGCTATCACTAAAATCATGGGTAGACC
>CAZANP010000001.1:27059-72514 GCA_964486555.1 uncultured Thermotoga sp.
TGATATTGTAATAAAAATTTAATATAAGAAAATATCTTTCGCAATGAGATGTTGGTTTATTTATTCTAATCTCATCAATTATGAAAAAAGGGGGAAATTCGAATGTAGAGCTCGATTCATGTTAAAATTTTATTCGGTCAGCATCGATCCATAAACCTTCCAGATCGTAGAACTCCCTACCTCTTTCCGTGAATATATGTATCACAACGTCACCCGCGTCGATCAGTAGCCACTCGTATTCATCGCCTTTGTCGTAATAGATAAGTGGTAGGCCGTTCAATTTGAGGAATTCAACGATGGAATCACGGAGGGTTCTCATGTGAACACGTGAGTTTGCGGTTACAACGACGAAATAATCTGTGGGAATTGGTGTTTTTCTCATATCGAGTATCACGGGATTCGACCCTTTCTTCTCCAGTATCAACCCCATCAACTTTTTCAGGGATTCCATCAGCATTTCTAACTCTCACCCCTCTCATTCTACCGTTACACTCTTTGCCAGATTCCTGGGTTTATCGGGATCTAACCCCTTCATATCAGAAATGAAATATGCGAACATCTGTATTATCGGTGCCATGAGCAAAGGGTACAAAGGTTCGGGAACGGAAGGTACGGTTATAACATCGTCTCCTATCTCTTTCAATTCTTTGTTTCCCTCTGTTCCCAAAGCTATTATCCTCGCGTTTCTCGATCGAGCTTCCACAACGTTGTTCTTCATCTTATAATACAAAGAATCACTTGGAATCATAGCAAAAACTGGAAAATCCCTGTCAAGAAGAGCTATAGGCCCATGCTTCAATTCACCTGCGGGATACGCTGTTGCGTGTATATACGTGATCTCTTTTAATTTTAAAGCTCCTTCTAAAGCCGTTGGATAACCATAACCTCTACCAATGTACATGAAATGCTTGTAATTCATGTATTTTTCAGAGATTTTTCTTAACTCCTCGGCTTTTCTTAATATGTTCTCATATATTTCCGGTATTCTCAGCAATCTATCGAGCATATCCGAGTAATAACTTCTCCATCCCTCTTTCCTTTCGATGAATTTCAACGCTATCAAGTAAAGGGTCACGAGTTCTGCTACATAAGTTTTAGTGGCAGCAACACCTATCTCAGGCCCTGCATTCATGTAAATCGACACATCAGATTCTCTATCCAGTGTAGATCCGACGACATTGACAACCGATAGAACTCTGGCACCAAATCTTTTGGCGAGTCTCACCGATTCCAGCGTATCGGCCGTTTCTCCAGATTGGGAAACAGCTATAAGGATCGCGTGCTCATCCACATGAGGCCTTTTGTATCTGTATTCGGAGGATACTTCCAAATTAACTACCATATCGGAATGGTTCTCCAAGAAATATTTAAAGATCATCGACGCATAAAAACTGGTTCCACATGATACAAGATCTATTCTGTGTATGTCCTCTATGTTCAAGGTTTCCAATTCTTCCAAGAAGACTTTCCCTTTCTTTATTCTTCCCGCCAAAGCCGAGACAATCGCTTGAGGCTCTTCCATTATCTCTTTGTACATGAAATGCTTGTAACCACTCTTTTCAGCATCTTTCTCACTCCACGAGATTCTCACGAAGTTCCTCGAAGGTTTCGTACCGTCGATATAATATATCTTCACATCTTCTGGTTTTAGAAGAGCCACATCTCCATCTTCCAGAAACACGACATTCCTTGTGTACTTCAAAAGGGGTGTGACATCGGAGGCCAGAAGACTCAAACCTTCGCTTTTTCCAATAACCAAGGGGCTACCTCTCCTTGCTGCAACAATTACCCTCGGTATTTCCTTATGTATAACAGCTATGGCATAGGCTCCTTTGAGTTTCAAAACAGCTCTTCTGACAGCCTCCAAAAGATCGCCATGGAATTCTTCCTCTATGAGATGGGCTATGACCTCTGTATCCGTTTCGGAAACGAACCTATGACCTTTCCTTAGAAGTTCTTCTTTCAACTCCTTATAATTCTCTATTATCCCGTTGTGAACGACAGCTATCTTCTTCTCGCAATCCATGTGAGGATGTGCGTTTATATCGTTCGGTTCTCCATGTGTAGCCCATCTGGTATGAGCTATTCCCTCAGAAATTTTTTTCGTAAGCTCGTCTCTCATCAACTCTCTCAATCGGTCTACCTTACCGCTCACCTTATGAACCATCAAATTGTTGTTCAGAAGATAAGCAATGCCAGCAGAATCGTAACCTCTGTATTCCAGTTTTTTCAGGTTCTGTATCAACTCCCCTACCTCGAAATCACCCACCATTCCCACTATTCCACACATTCTCTATTCCCCTTTCGATTCTCTCAACAAGTTTCATCTCAACACCGTCTTTAGCAACCTTCAAAGCGTTCCTTATGGCCAGAGCATCCGATGAACCGTGGGCTTTTACCACGACTCCGTTAACACCGAGTATGAAAGCGCCACCGTAAGTTCTCGGATCCAAAAGCCTTTTCAGGTCTTTGAAAGCACCTTTTAAAAACAAAGCACCGATGTAAGCGAAAAATCCCCTTCTCTTTATAGATTTTTTTATAACATCCGATATCAGTTTCGCCGTTCCTTCCATCGTTTTCAGAGCGACGTTTCCTGAAAAACCATCCGTCACAACTATATCCACCGTTCCTGCATTTATATCCCTTCCCTCAACGTTTCCAACGAATTTGTCTTTCAACTTTTCCTTCAACAATTTATAAGCTTCCCTTATCTCCTCGTCCCCTTTTGTCTCTTCCTCTCCAACGTTTAAAAGGCCAACCTTGGGATCCTCTTTCCCCAGGATTCTGGCGTACGCCATTCCCATGATGGCAAATTCCAGATAGTGTTTCGGCCTTATTCGTAGATTCGCTCCACCATCTATCAAAATAGTGAACCCCTTGAGAGAAGGAACAGGTATGGCAAGGGAAGGTCTTTCGATATTCTTCACCCTTCCAACAATGGTTGTAGCTCCCAAAAAGAGAGGGCCCGTGGCTCCCGCACTGACGAATGCATCAACTTCTCCTTCTTTCAAAAGTTTTAAACCTATATGCATGGAGGAATCCTTTTTTCTCAGTATGTCCATGGGGGAAGCATCCATTGGTATGAAATCTGAAGAATCAACCACTTCAAATCTTTCCTTTAACTCCTCATCTAAAAAATTTTTCGGTCCCACGAGAACGATTTTTTCTACATGCTCACTAGCAAAAAGAGCGCCCCTCAGTATTTCATCGGGCGCTCTATCACCACCCATGACATCCAAGGCTATCTTCACCTATATCACTCCGCTATTTCAAGTACCTGTTTTCCTTTGTAGTAACCGCAATGGAGGCATACTCTATGAGGTAGCTTGGGAGATCCACAGTTCGGGCATATTTCCAGTGGAACCCCAACTGCTCTGTATATTTTCGCTCTTTTATGGTGTGTCCTCGATCTGGATCTCTTTTGCTTAGGTACAGCCACTTTTATCCCTCCTCTTCGTTCTTTTTCAAATTCATGAGAACAGAAAATCTTGGGTCGATATCCGATTCCTGGGAAATTTTATCACAAACATGATCAGGATGCTCGTTCAAATCTACACCGCAGTAAGGACAAAGTCCTTTGCAATCTGGTTTACAGAGAACTTTCTGAGGAATTTCCACAACTATAGCTTCTATAATTCTCTCGCTCAGATCTACAATGTTTCCGGTGTAATAAATCACATTTTTCAGCGTTTCGAGCCTTTCCTCTCTTTTGAAACTAGCAAGGCTTTTGGGTAAGTAAAGTGCTTCCACAACACCGTTTATTTCCAATCTTACTGGTTTCAAGCATCGTGTACATGGATGCTCCAAAGCCGTTCTGACAAAACCACCAACTGTGAATCCTTCCTTTGTCTTGGCGACAACTATCTTGACTTTCACAGGTTCTAAAATCTTGCATCTTCCAACTTCCAAATCCAGATATTCCAGTTCGAAGATTCCTTCAAGAAATACCCTCTTCTTTTTTTCGAGGATTCCAAGATCTATTTTCCATTCCATAATAATTCACCTTCTTCCTAAATAATTAATTATATAGTAGTAGTATTATATACCCTCTCTAAAATGGTAAGTTTTGTAACATAAACTCTGAAACCCTCATCGGATCCGTCTTTCGAATGTTACAAAACTTACCACCTGGGTGGTAGGTTTCTGGTAACTTGTGGTAGATAACTCCTGAAACTTCCTTCTATAGGGCATTCCAGAGATTAAATTTTTCATTTTCCTCTTTACAAAAGAATTTGAGAAAAAATGTTTTCTGAATATAAATAAGTTTTTATTTTTTCAAAGCATCTCTAGAAAAGGATTAAGAAAAACTTACCACCTGAGAATACTGTAATGATGCCATATTTAGTCTTATGAAACATGAAAGTGGTAACTTTTGTTTAATCTAAAAAAGTTTTTATACTATATGTAGTATCTGCAAGTAAAAAAATCCTATTTGTTGAAAAGAAATTTACCAGTTATCTACCACTTATCTACCACTTAGCATGAGAAACTTACCATGTGAAATTGTGAAATCCCAAATTTTGAGAATTTTTGCCAAAATCGCGTCATTTAATCTTGATTCTTATCCTACTAACGTCACTTTCTATCTTCAAATCCACTTTGAAACTAGCCGTGTCCCAGTTCTTCGTATAGTACACTCCTTCCCTGCTTTCAAATCCTTTCATCTCTTTCCAGCCGACAGAATCCGACACGACCGCTCTGACTCCAACATCATTTGGAATTTCCAATTCTATATTTGAAACGTCTGATCCTATAACAACCGTTGAATTGTACCTCGGAAGCCTTATCTTCAAATCGGTAACATCTCCTTCCAAAAATAGCGAGGATATCTTGAGCTTTTCAAGATCCATTTTAATACTCGAAACGTCCATGGAAACATCGAAAGAGATCTCCACACTCTCATTCAACGATAAATCCACTTCATTTTTGGATATGAAGGGTATACCTTCTAATCTCATAACTAGATTTCCCGTGTCTTCCTGCCTGTCGAAGTAAACATGAGGATTTCCCGTGTAGACCACTCTGTAGAGTTTATCGGGACAGCTCTTTACCCTTAAAATAACGTTTTCTCCTTCTACAGTAACATTAAGTCTCTTAATGTCATCTAGACTTTCTTCAATGGTTTTTCTAGTACCTCCTCCGAAAAAAGGACCACCTGCGATCCATCTAACCCAAGGTCTCCTTCCAAAACCTAGAGCGAACAATCCGAGCTCTATGAAACCTGTTCCTATGATTATAGCTATGGTTTCCCAAAATCCAAGGGAATAGTAACCAAGCCCCACTGTTACCAGAATCACTGAAAGAACCAAAGAAACCAACCCACGTGGGAAACCTTTTCTGAAAAGGGCAGATAAACCGGTGTATGCGAAAACTATGGCGAAAACCCATGCAAAGAACCTACCAACACTCATTTCGAGTACCCCAAGAAGTGATAACACGATCACAGCTCCTAGAAATATTAGGAAAAGACCAAATATCCTCATTCAACGATCCCTCCTTCTAAAACCTCAATTCTTTTATCAAACGTTCTGCTTCTTCCTTTGATATCTTTCCTTCATAGAGCATCCTCAATATCCTTTTCACATACTCATTCTCGCTTGTTTCACTTCTCAATGAAAGGTCACCGGAGGCACTTTTAACAGATATCCTTAACTTTCCTTCACCAAACACATATTCTTTTCCCTCGAGTATGTAAGGAAGGCTCGTTACTATATCTCCTCTCATAGTTCTGGGTAGAATCCGCGCGTTGGGATATCCAGGAAAGATTAGTTCTATATCCCCACTGGTTGTGGTTATATCCCATTCTCTACCAAAAGAATGTTTTATTTTAACGTCTCCACTGACGGAAGACAGAACGATCTTATCTATTTCGGAGGAATTTATCCTTATATCACCACTCAACGTTCTGAAAAAAGCTTCTCTTGAAGAAATCTTATCTATTTCTATGCCACCGGACACACTGACCGATTTGATGTTTTTAAGACTGAGACCTTCACAAGTAGTATCTCCTGATACAGTGTTTATCTCCAAGAACAAGATACTAGAGGGTATTTCAACTTCAAGGAGTCCTTCTTCACTTTCTTCAACTGATACGTTAAATACGTTAAAAAAAGGTAGCTCCGTTTTGGAAGATTTCACAATGATTCTTATTTCCTCTCCCTTCAGTTTTATCTCGGGTTTCCTAGGTGACTTTATCACCATCCTTCTATCTGATCTTTTAATTTTGATATCCCAAGAAACGCTTTCCAGTACAGCTTTCTTGGCTCCTTTTGTATCAACCTCTTCTATCACGATTTTCCCCCTTTCATAAATCGGTGAAGAAAAGAATTATGAAGGCTATTATAGCGGATCCTACGGTGAAAAACAGTAGAGGAAAGAATTTTCCCAGAACAACTAAAAAGGTGAAAACTCCCAGAGATATCGCGTAGATGAAGTTCAAAACCTTTATTCTCATAGGTATGATCTTCACACCTATATACAGCATCAGAAGTGCTTCGATCAATGCTATAACCCACGTCACCCTTTCAGCCTCCTGATTTCCTCTATAGCTTTTTCAACAGATATCTCTCCTTTATCGAGGCGATCCAATATCTCCAAGACGTCTTCTTTGGTCTCTTCCTCTTCCACCTCGTATCCTAAAGTTCTTATTATATCCTCGAGCCTTGCACGAGCCGTTGGGTAAGATATTCCAAGCTCTTTCTGAACTTCACTCAGATTCCCTCTATGTTTTATGAACACCCTTAAAAAGTTCAATTGATCAACAGACAACCTGAAGAATTCATCCAATTCAAAGTTTCCTCTGATGACAGTCCCACAGGATTTGCAGGAAAGCTCCGTTATGGTCAAAGGATTACCACAAACAGGGCAAGTTGCTATGACTCTTGCCATTTCAATCCCTCCTCATCCAGGTGTTATCATATCTATATAAAAGATCCATCAGAAATACTCTCGTTCTTCAATATATTTGAACATTTATCTCAAAAAATGTCAAGTTTTAGATTAAAAAATTTTATAATACCGAAAGGAAGTGAGTTTATGAGAGTAGGCGTTGGTTACGATGCACATCCCTTGGTGAAGAACAGGAAGTTGGTAATAGGAGGAGTAACTATTCCCCATGATAAAGGACTTCTTGGGCATTCCGATGGAGATGTACTGTGCCATGCCATCATAGATGCATTACTAGGTGCTACCAATTTGGGAGATATAGGAGAATTTTTTCCAGAAGAAGACAGGTACAAAGATGCAAAGAGTATATCACTTCTGAAAGAAGTCGTCAGTATGGTGGAAAGGTTGGGTTACAAGATAGTGAATGTGGATTCAACGGTAGTTGCCTCTTCTCCTCGTTTATCTGACTACAGGGAGAAGATTCTTGAGAATTTGAAAGCAGTTCTCAATACTGAAAACGTTTCTGTAAAATTCAAAACAGGGAACAAGCTAGGGTTTGAAGGAAGAGGAGAAGGAATCTCTGCAATGGCAATATGTATGATAAGTGGAGGTGAAGAACGATGGAAGGCGTGATACTACCGATACCAACACCCTTCGATGAGAAGGGAAATCTTTCTTTGGATGGTTATCAGGATTATCTGGATTTTCTCATCGAAAAAGGTGTGAATGGGTTCATGGTGGGAGGTACGAACGGAGAATTCCATGTCATGGATGTCGAGGAGAGAAAGGAGCTTCTTGAGTTCGTTGTGAGGAAATACAAAGGAAAGGTAAGAATAATAGCACACGTTGGAACAACTCACATGAAAGAAACTTTGGAACTTCTTGAACATGCCATGTCTTTGAATGTAGATGCTGTTTCCATAGTATCGCCCTATTATTTCAAATACGATGAGGAATCCTTGGTATATTACTTCTCAGAAGCAGCAAGATCTTTTCCTTCCGCAAAAATCTTGCTTTACAATATACCGAGCTTCTCGGGAAATGAATTGAAATTGAAAACGATACTGAAAATCAAAGAAAGAGCAGAGAACGTGATCGGATTGAAGGATACTGACAGAAGGCCCTGGATCGTTCCCACGATCAAAAAGGAATTGGGAGAAGAGTTCTGCGTACTCGGGGGTATGGACTCTTTTGCTCTTTCCTATCTTGCAAATGGAGCGGATGGTCTTATAACGGGAACTGGGAACGTTTTTCCAGAGCTTATGGTGAGTCTCTACAAAAATTGGAGAGAAGGGAATATAGAGAAGGCGAAAGAACTTCAGATGTTGTTGATAAAAGCTATAGAAAACGTATCAGGTCGTGCAGCCTTCATGATAACCGTTAAAGAAGCTCTCAGAATCAGAGGGTTCCACGTAGGATACCCTCGATCCCCATGGAAAAGATTGGGGAATGAAGAATTGAAGGATTTGAAAGAATTCATCGAAGGATTTTTGGGAGAATTATCCAAGGTTACAGGTTGAATTCTATTTCAACTTTTCCATGACCTTCGAAGCCTTTCAAATGTTTCAACATACCGATCAGAGAATCCCTTATCATGCCTTGTATAAAAGGCATAAGGGGTATTTCCTTTTCTCTCAGCTTCACCTTCAAAAAGCTTCTCAGGATAACACATTTCGAGTAACCATTCTTTCCTTCTATCTCCTCCTTGACGATATCCTTACATGTGGCTCCACACAAGCCACAATCCAAATTCGGAATGGGAGGCAGGGAAAGATTGATAACGATGTTTACGAGTTCCTCTTCATTTTCCGGATCGAAATCTTCTCCGGCAACGGCCACCGTGAGTTCGTCCATCTTTTCTTTACCACCAAAATAAACCTTTGGCATGGGGAAATCGGGATTTCCCTCGAATATCACGTATTCGGTATTCACAAAGCTCAGCACTTTCTCTATACGCCATCTTTCAGGAGAATGAAGCACCGTTTCTTTCTCTCCCAACGTTACGACCATCCTGGCTCCGGATTCTAAAAGTCTTTCACTATCCTTTCCGTGTTTGTCAAAACTCAGCTTTGCGTGTGCTAGTTTTACGACCGTTACATTCTTCAACTTTTTCACTATCTTTTCTATCGCTCTCGTTTTACCAGTCTCAGACGCTCCATAGAACGCTATGAGCTTCATACACTCCTCCTTTCTAAATTTCGAAATTCTCTTTGAAAACGTTCGTGGTCTCTTCATCAATGTTACATATTCTCACAAGTTTAAGTGACGTATCAGGATGGTCATCTAAAAATTCTTTGATGGCTCTTGCAAATATGAGGGCCGCTCGTTCTTTAGGAAAACCAAATATACCTGTACTTATAGCAGGGATGGAGAGACTTTCCAATTTCAACTCATGAGCTCTCAAGAGAGCGTTGTATACAGCGTTTCTGAGTTTTTCATCTTCACCACTTTTCCCACCTTTCCATACAGGACCAACTGTGTGTATCACATATTTTGCCGGTAATTTCCCCCCACCAGTTACAACGGCCTCTCCTGTGGGAACAGGACCATTTTTTCTCACTATTTCATCACTTTCCCTTTGTATCTCGTATCCTCCCGCTCTAACAATTGCCCCAGCAACCCCTCCTCCATGTTTTAAATGCTCGTTCGCTGCGTTGACGATTGCGTCCACCTTTTCTTTGGTGATATCTCCTTGAACGATCTGTATTTTCAAACCTTTGTACTCCATCTCTTTGACAACCATACTCTCACCTCCGTACTTCTCGGGCCATAGTTTCTTCAAAAGCTTCAGAAACTTTGCTTCCTCTCCAATGACTTTCGGCTTGTAAAAAACAGCATCTTTTAATCTTTCCGGTAGATAATTCATTTTAACAAAACCGCCGAAATCGTGAGGATATAAGTAACCTTCACCATAACCTCTTTCCTTCATCAGATCAGTCACCGGATTTCTGAGGAACAAAGGTACGGGCTCTTGAGGATGTTCATTGAGTGTCTCCTTGACTTTTTGAATGGATTTATAGACACTGTTACTTTTGGGTGCAAGGGAAAGATAGATCACAGCTTCAGCAAGGTTCAACACACATTCGGGAAGTCCAACGAGTTCCACCGCCTGGGCAGCGTTGACCGCTATGATGAGAGCAAAGGGATCTGCAAGTCCTATATCTTCGCTTGCAAGTATCACCATTCTTCTTGCAATGAACCTTGGATCTTCCCCGTTTTCTATCATCCTGACCATGTAATAGAGAGCGGCGTTTGGATCACTCCCTCTCATACTTTTTATGAAAGCCGAAGCCAGGTCGTAATGTTCCTCCTTCGAGTAACTGTAGATTCTCTTGTCGATGAGAGAAAGATCTTTTAACGTGATCCTGCTCTTATTCATGGATCTGGCCATTTGACAGACTATTTCCAAGGTATTCAAGGCAATCCTTGCGTCTCCTCCAGATGTTTCTGCAATTCTTTTCAAAGCCTCTTCATCAACCTGAATTGATGATAGCTCTTTATCTTTCTCCAAAGCTTTTTGAAGGATGGCTTTGATATCCCCAGTGTCCAAGGGCTTGAAAAACAGAACTCTACATCTTGAAAGGAGAGCTGGTATTACCGAGAAACTCGGATTCTCCGTTGTGGTACCGATCAAAACGACAGTACCCATTTCAACATGATTCACGAGGACTGTCTGTTGGTTCTTGTTGAGCCTATGAATTTCATCTATGAAGAGATACGTTTTTACTCCGTGCCTTTTGAGCTCTTCAGCTCTTCTCAATATCTTCTTCAATTCTGAGACACCATGAACGGCGGCACTTATCCAGTGAATCTCCCCTTTCAAATACTTTTTCATCAGATTCAAAACGGAGCTTTTTCCACAACCAGGGGGACCATAAAGTATAGCGGGGAACATCTCCCCGCTTTTCAGTATCTTCCTCAGGATACCGTTTTCTCCGAAAAGATGGTCCTGCCCCAGAAAATCATCGAAATCCTCTGGTCTTACCCTTTCAGGAAGAGGTTTTAAAGTACTCAACAGTCCTCCTGAGCCCTTCTTCAAGGCTCACCTTTGGCTCCCAATCCAGAATCTCTTTAGCTTTCGAGCAATCCAGTATACTCTTTCTAACATCGCCTTTTCTTGGTGGCGCATATTCAGGTTCATCTGAATACCCTGTTATGCTTTTCAACATCTTGAAAAGCTCATTCACCGTTGTTCCTCTACCCGTACCTATGTTCAATACCACATTTTTTCCTTTCTCCATGGCTAAAATGTTGGCTCTTACGACGTCGTCAACGTAAACGTAATCTCTAACGTATTCACCATCTCCAAATATGGTGACCTTTTCTCCCTTGAGCATTCTATTTGTGAATATAGCAACAACACCAGCCTCTCCGTAAGGGTCTTGTCTAGGCCCGTAAACGTTGGAATACCTCAAGGATACATATTCCAAACCGTATTCTTTGCTGAAGAAATCAAGGTATCTTTCCACCGAGAGTTTCGCTATACCGTAAGGAGAGATCGGATTGGGGATTTCCGTTTCAGGTGTTGGAATCTTCACGTTGTCTCCGTAGATCGCTCCCCCTGTGGACGAGAATATGAACTTTTTAGCTCCATACTTGACGGATTTCTGGAGGAGAACTAATGTTCCCAGTATATTTGCTCTAGCATCTTCCACAGGATTTCTGACAGAAACACTCACGCTGGATTGCGCTGCAAGGTGAAAGACGTATACAGGCTTATGAAGCATGAAAACTCTTTCCATCATTTCCTCGTCTTCAACACTTTGCTGATAGAAAAGGGCGTTCGGGTTGAGATTTTCGATTTTTCCTGTTGATAAGTTATCGACAACAATGGGGGAGAGGCCTTCTTTCAACAATCCCTCGACCACGTGTGATCCTATGAAGCCCGCTCCCCCCGTTACCAAGACGTTCATTCCTCTTCCTCCTCTTCTTCATGTTCGACTTTCTTGACCTCTTCAGGAACTTCAGATATCTTCGCCAATCTTCTACTTTCCTCTATGAACTCCTTGAGTTTGAACGCTTTGTCTTCATCGAAATCTATAATGACGTTGTAGAATTTCCTCATTCTCTCTCTTATCTTAGTATCCATAAAATGTGAAAAATGCCTTGCGAGTTTTTCAGCAACTGGAAGTTGAATTCCCATTATGTAATGGAAGAAATTTTTCAGCCTTTCCTGAGTCGCTTTTATGGATCTTGCTTTTCTCTTCCCCTTTTGAGTTAAAACGATCAAACCATACTTTTCGTATTCTATATACCCAAGTTCTGCCAACCTTTTGACAGCGTTGGTAACACTGGGTAGACTCACACCCATCTTCTTCGCTATCGTGCTGACGCGCGCTGCAGGTTGCTTTTGCTGGATTTCGTAGATCACAGCTAGATAATCCTCAAGAGCCGGGGTAAGGCTTTTCTTTCTTCCTCTTGGCATTCGCAAAACCTCCTTTCTCAAGATTTCCCAGCGATTTCTTTCACTTTTTTTAAATCCTCGATCATGGCTTTGTAGAGATCCTTTCGTGTTCCTGCCCTCAGAAGGTAACTTGGATGGAAGGTTGGAAAAAGTATCTTCCCCCCAATCCATGGGATTTCTCTTCCTCTATACGAACTTATCGATACGTTTTTCTCCAAGAAAAATGAAAGTGCTGTTCCTCCTAATGCGACTATAACCTTGGGGTTTATTATCTCTATTTGTGCATAAAGAAAATGAGCACACATCATTTGCTCCTCTTTCTTAGGTGTTCGGTTGTTTGGAGGTCTACACTTCACAACATTGCATATATAGACCTCTTCTCTTTTCAATCCCACCTCCTCCAACAATTTTGTGAGGAGTTGTCCAGCTCTCCCAACAAAAGGCCTTCCCGTTTTATCCTCTTCCTCTCCAGGTCCCTCTCCAACGAACATAATCGGACTGTCTAGACTTCCTTCACCAACGACAACGTTCGTTCTCGACATATGAAGGGGACATGCTGTACATTTTTCAACCCTATCCTTAACGATCTCCATCAATTCCTCTTTTGTAAACACAACGCACTTTCCCCTTTCAAATTTGATAAAATCGAAATGGCTTTAATCGAATTCGCTTTTATTATTCTAACACATAATTTCGAAAATAAAACAGGTGGTGATCGTCATTTTCAAATTCAGACTGGAAAAAATTCTGAATTTGAGAAAAAGGGAGGAGAACTTACTTAAACATGAGATCTTCGATATCAGAAATCAAATACTCTTGATAGAGAAAGAATTAAGTGTGACAAGAAAAACGTTTAAAGAAAAAGCTGAGAATTTTTTAAATGCTCTGAAAGAAGGACTATCTGGCGAGGAAATAAGAGAACATCAAATCGAGCTCTATTTATGGAAAGAACGTGAAAAGGAAATCTTAAAAAAGATAAAATCCTTAAGGAAAAAGGAAGAAGAGCTTCTGAACATCTATAAGGAAAAGAGAATGGAGAGGAGAATGATGGAAAAATTGAAAACAAGAAGGTATAAAAATTATCTTAGAGATATGGATCGTCTTTCAAGGAAACATATGGATGAAATTGCGGAAAGAAGGTTCTGGTGGGGAAGCAAGGGATGAAAGGAGGTGTCTCTGTGAAAGAGATATTGGAGGAAGTGATCGATTTTCTAAGGAAGGAAAAAGTCGATTACGCAGATGTGAGGTACGAAAGGCATCTTGAGGAAGAGATCGTCAACGAAAATGGATTCTTGAAAACTTACACATTCAGCGAAGACCAAGGAGTGGGAATCAGGGTTCTGAAAAACGGTGGATGGGGTTTTTCCTCCACAGATAGGTTATCCAAGGACAACATACTGAGATCGGCAAGATTCGCTCTGGATATAGCAGAAACATCTTCTAAAAGGAGGGGAGAAGGTAGGGTGGCAGAAGAACCACCCTATGTTGATTCTTACAAAACACGGTATGAAAAAGATCCATTCGAGATTTCTAAGAGGGAAAAGGTTGAGCTCCTAAAGGAAGCTGTGATGAAGATGAAAGAAGTCGAGGGAATCGTCAAAGCCAGTGGTAGTCTGCGTTTTAGAAAGATTCAAAAACTTTTTTTGAATACAGATGGATCTGTGATAGAACAGGAGATAGTGATTTCCGGGGGAGGAATAGAGGCGTTCTCTGCGGGAAAAGAAGGGTTCCAGAAAAGATCGTACCCGAGTAGCTTTGGTGGGGATTTCGCCACCAGAGGATGGGAATTCATAGAGAGTATGGATCTCATAGGAAAAGCAGAAGAGACTGCACAAGAAGCGGTATCACTTCTTTCAGCTCCGGAAATAGAACCTGGAGAATACGATATCATCATAGGAGGATCTCAACTTGCCCTTCAAATACATGAATCTTGTGGTCATCCCTCAGAGCTCGACAGGGTTTTCGGTTCTGAGATAAGCTTTGCTGGAGGAAGTTTCTTGACACCTGATAAGCTCGGAAAGCTCAAATACGGGAGTGATATAGTGAACATAGTGGCTGATGCAACGGTGGAAGGTGGCCTTGGAAGTTTTGGTTACGATGACGAAGGAGTCAAAGCTCAGAAGAGTTTCATAGTTAAGGAGGGAATCTTTGTAGGATATCTCATGGATAGAGAGAGCGCCGCTAAATTGGGTCTCAGATCTAATGGAGCAGGTAGAGCTTCCAGCTGGAACAGGATACCCATAGTTAGGATGACGAACATAAACCTTCTACCTGGAAATATGACGTTGGATGAGTTGATATCGGGAATAGACTACGGATTCCTTCTTGAAACCAACAAGAGCTGGTCCATAGATGATATGAGAGTCAATTTCCAATTCGCCACAGAAATAGCATACGAGATAAAAGGAGGAAGATTGACAGGAAAGATTTTCAGAAATCCCGTTTACTATGGCACAACTGTTGATTTCTGGAATTCATGTGATGGAATAGCTAACGAGAAGTACTGGAGGGTTTGGGGAATTCCAAATTGTGGAAAGGGACAACCGATTCAGGTTATGCACGTGGGACACGGTGCGTCTCCTGCAAGATTCAGAAAAGTGAAAGTGGGGGTTGCAAAATGAGAGGAGAAAACTTCTATAGAGGGTTACTCAGAATTTTGAATGAGAAATTTGCAGGTCTGGAGTTTCTGGCAAACGCTTGGGAAAAAACTTCTGGACTGACAAGATTTTCGAAATCTAGGATTCATCAGAACGTCCATGAAGAGAAGATAAACCTCACTATCCTCGTTACCAAGGATAACAAAATAGCAGTTGGAACGACTAACGACCTTTCAACAGATTCTCTTGAGAGACTCAGAGAGAATCTCGAAGAGATTCTTAAAAATACTGAGGAACTTGACTACAAATTCGAACTGCCATCGCCCAGGATGGATTATCCCTACGAAAAAGTGGCAGAATCCGTGAAAAAAGCAACACCCGAAGACAGAGCCAAGATATTCGATGAAATAGTAAAGGTGGCGGAAGGTACGGATGTTTATGGATACGTCGGAACTTCCTTGGATGAGTTCTGCGTAATGTCTTCGAACGGTTTGTGTCTTTATACATGCATTTCGAGCTCTTCCTTCAATACCGTTGTAATGTGTGAAGATGGTTCAGGATACGCATCAGGGTCCTCATGGGATTTGAAAGAGCTTGATTGGGAAGAAAAAGTGAAAAAAGCTGTAGAAACAGCTAAGAAATCCAGGAAGCCGGTGGATATAGATCCAGGAAAGTACACCGTCATACTCTCTCCAGAAGCGGTTTCCGAAATAGTTCAGTACTTTGCCTATTTCGCTGCAAACGGTTATTATCATGAGACCAAGACTAGTCCCTCTGTGAAGTTTTTAGGAAAAAAGATCGGGCCAGATGATTTGAATGTAGTAGATGATCCAGATTATCCGGGACAGATTCCCTTGGTTTTCGATATGTGTGGGATGAAGAGGGAAAGTTTCCCAATAATAGAAAACGGTGTTTTCAAAAATTTGATGTATGCCTACGGAACCGCTTTGAAATTTTCTAAAAAACCTACCCCTCATACGATAACTCTGGACAACTTGGACGTACCGTATCCCTTCAACCTCGTGATAAAACCTGGTAAAGCTTCATTGGAGGATCTTTTGAAGAGCGTGGATAAAGGACTCTGGATCTCTAGATTTCATTACGTCAACCTGGTAGATCCCATGAATGCGATTTTCACAGGTATGACAAGAGATGGTACCTTCTTGATAGAGAAAGGGGAGATAACTAGGCCTGTAAAGAACATGAGATTTAACATTGGATTCTTCGATATGACAGGAAACATCACAGGTATCTCCAAAGAGTATTCAGCTGTTGCCACAGAATACGCACCAATAATTGCCCCGTACGTTAAAGTGGAAGATTTCAACTTCACTTCTAAAAGCGATCATTGATTTGTGCGGGTGCCATGCACCCGCGTTCATTTATATTCTTTCATCAGGAATTCGATGGTTTCAGTTGATTCCGAGGTGAAGAATGGAGGTTCATTGAGTAAGAGATAGGAGTATCTCTTGCCTTGAGATGTTATTTCCAATGTTGAGGAAGTGATCCACATCAGATCATCTGCGTAGAACTCGACTTTCAGAAGATGTTTACCGGGCTTCCAGAATATGATGTGTTCTGTCCTTTTACCAGAAAGTTTTATATATACCTTTGGAACGTCATCTTTTACCAAAAACACTTCACATTTATTGGAAAATGCTGGTATCCTATCGATCATATCTCCTTCAAATATGACCTTGATTTCGTTTTTCCTTCCAGCGAACAGATAGAAATGTTCAGGTGATCCATCTTGATCCATATCCAAGAAAAGATCAGCAGGAACATCGAGCTTCTCCATGTAAACCGCTGAGGGTTCTTCGTAAGGTAGATTATTTGCAAGGTAATTCATTAGAACCACACCAGCTATGAAAGCCGATGCTATGACGAGACTAACAATCAGTGCGTTTCCCATAACCTCCCCCCTTTCACTCGAGTTCTGTTTTTTCAGAAAGTATCAGTTCCTTTAACCTTTTCAGATCTTTCAAAACTTCTTCTTTCGTTTTCGCTGGTTTATCGAGTATCAGATCTTTCTCCCAATCTCTCAGTATGTAGGACCAATCCTCCTCTGAAGCTTTTTCATAGATTTTCTCAACGGTGCTCCTCATGTAGTCGAAGTCGTTGAGAACGAGCTTGTAATGCGCATCGAACCTGAGATATCTTTCGAATATGTTCAAAACGGTGTCCTGAGAAAGTTTCTTTCTCAACAAATCGAGTATTTCTCCCTTTGCTTTTTCATCCAGACCCTTCAAAACCTCCTGGTACGCTTTCAACTTGTTTTCCAATACATTCCTCCAAGGATCGTATCTAATGCTTTTCTTTTCATTTATGAGCTCTCTCATTTCCCTAGCTGTTAGTTCCAGCCAGTTGTATGAAGCGAATTCTTTCACCATATCGGAGAACAAAGATTTGAATTTCGAGATGTACACGTTTGAGGTCTCGTTGTTCAAGCCTCGTTCACTCAAAACACTTTTCAGATCTTTAGAAACCCTTTCCAAAGTGTATTCAAACGATTTTGAAGCCTTGTCTAACCATTCCTTTCTTTCCTTTAAGATCCTCCTCTCCGTGTTCCTATAGATGTTCAGGATCTCTTCATAGACTCTCAAAGCTTCCTGTCTCATTCCAGCTTTGTAAAAACTGAAGGAAGCCGCGTGAAGAAAATCCATTACCATGTCCGGAACTCCCCAAACTCCTACCTTATCCATCATCTCACACGCCCATACCTCGTTTTCAGCAAGCCATTTTATGAAACGATAGTTTTCGAGGACGGTGAGAGGTTGCACATCGAAAGCTTTCTGAGCGAAGTATCTGTATATATCTTGACCTTTCACAGCAACCCTTACGTTCGGATTCTTCCAATCTCTGAACCTGTTCCAGGCACCCGGAAGATTGTGTATAGTTTGTTTTGCGTATTTTACGAACTCATCAAAGTACTCCAGGATGTTCTCTTTCAAAAGATCCTTCTCTTCTATGAACTCATCGGGCAAGCGTGTGTAAAGTATTTTTGAAACCTTGTGAAGATCGTTGTATCTCGTTGCCAGAGCCTTGTAAGTGTTTCTCTCATTAAAGTACAGAAGAGATGTTCTGTAGAGACTTACAGAATCGAGAAGTGCCTGTGCCGTCACCACATCAGCTATTCTCAATTTTTCTTTCAGCACATCTTCGGGGAGTTTTGACAGAAACAGGAAATCTTTCATCTTGTATCGCTCGTCGATTATCTTTTGGAAAACATCGTATTCCTGTTTTAAGAGTTTTTCCAATTTACTCTTGAACTCTTTTTCCTCAGAATTCATAAGGTCGGAAACGATTTCTTCAATCCTGTAAGGCTGAAGAGAGAGAGAAGCCAGGTAGAAATAGGATTTCCCATAAGTGTGGTTGAGATTCAAACATTTGAGGAAGCAATCTAGAGCTTTCTTATACTCTTCAAACATCCTATCGCTCAACTCTTTTCTGGCATTCTCCACCTTTTTGAGGTTCGCCATTATCTTATTTCTTTGAGTTTCCATCTCTTTCAGCCTCAAAGCTTCTATCTCTTCATCACTTATGGTCAAACCCTTCTTTTTGAACTCTTCTGTAACTATTTTCTTGAAGTTTTCCGGTTTTAAGAAAGAGTATTGTCCTTCCATTTTTTGTAGATCTTCCAGAGATTTTCTGAAATTTCTTTCATAAGAGGAGAGCTTGCTGAGCTCATTTCTGATCTTGTTTATCAATGTATAGGAGCTGTTTCCTGTTTTGAAATAAACTTCGGATACGAAGTAGTTCCATCTCAGATAGGTGGAAGTGAGAGTTAAAGACATGAGAACCAACCATAGGACTACCAAAAGTTTCCCCTTGATTTTTACCTCCCGAGAAAATGGTTTTCCCTCAGCGAAATATCTTCCAACTGCTGATGAAGCGAGAAAGAGAGCCGCGAATCCATTGGGAAGAAGATGTCCAGGAAAGCTGAAGAAACTCTGCATTGCAAACACCAAGAAACCGAACGCGAGTGATAAAAAGAGCAGGGCATCATCCCTGTCTTTTATATCTTTCAAAACTCTGAAAAGGTAATACACCAGGGAAGACAAAAGGAAAATTATCGATAGAAAACCTAAGATCCCTGTCTCCCCTAACACTTGTAGGTAATCGTTGTGGGTTCTTTTGAAGTTGTTCCAGCCGTAGATGAACCTTGGATGGTCCTTTATGATATCTCCCATGTAGCTTATGGTGAGAACCTGGTAGGTTCCTATACCGGTACCCAGTATTTTGTGATCTCTCCACTGATACACCGAAGACAGCCATGACAGCATCCTTTCATCCCAACTCGAAACACTTGTAAAAGCCTGGACTCTTCTTGCTATACTCATCTTTCCTCCGCCTGTTAGAGGATTAGGGGTGTTGTAAAGCACTATGAACAGAGCCGTGGAGATTATAAGAATACTTGAGAAGAGGACTTTCAATCTGGAAAGTTTTTTTGCATAATCTGGATATTTCTTCTTCAGATTTTCTTCAGCTTCATCCACAAGTTTGTTCTTTCTCCTGTACACCTGGTAAAAGACGAAGAACAAGACGAAGGAAAGGAAAACGGACATGTATTCAGATCTTGTCTGAGCTATGATGACGGTTATAAGCATTAAGAGAAACGAGATCATGGAGAAGGTTTTTATCAGAACAATTTTCATGTAGGATCTTTCTTTCCATCCAAAATCGTAGCTCAAAATGAAATAAACCGCTATGGGAAGGAGCATTCCCATGTAATCAGCAACGAAGATGGGATTCCCAACGGTTGCTTTTATAGCAGCTCTTGAAAAGGGTGCCCCCACTCTCCCCAGAAAGATATCGTATCCTTTGTAGAAATTGAGTATCGCATCAAACGCCACGAAGGTACCTGTTCCCAATATCGTCAGAAGGAATCGTGTGATCGAAGCTTTCGTTTTGAAAGCGTTGGATATGTAAACAGATACAAAAAAGTTCAAAAGAATGAAGAGAGCTATGTCTATGGAGTATCTAAAATATGAGGGATTATCTCTGTAGACATTTATTGTGGAAAGGAGGGCAGAGAGAGAGAACAGGAACCATCCAACGTGTGCCATGTTGAAATATATCTTTATCTCTTTCTTTCTCAACCATTTGAAGATGAGATAGAAAAACAGAATCGATATCATGAGAGAGAGTATCGCGTATTTGGGAACGCTGAATTCGTAAGTTAGCCTTTTATGGGCAAAGAGTGCAACCACGACTACTGTTATGTGAAGTAATATTTCCTCAAATCTGCTCATTCCGCTACCTCCTCTCATCGTAATCAAATAGGTTCAAGGTTTTTACAAGAAGAATGCTGTATGTCAAAGCCAGTACCAAAGCAACTATTAAATTCGTCAAATTACTTTTGCACAGTATTCCTAAAAGTGGGAAAGGTAAAACAGTTATATAGGTTAAAAATGCTGTCATTCTCTTTCTTTTCAAAACGTCACCTTTTATCCTTCTGAATATCTTATCATAGAAATGATCCCTGTCTCCTTCAAAAGGTGAATGTCCACTTTTTGTTCTTCTCAGAAAGCTCGCTCCAAGGTCGAGAGCGAAAAACCACACTATGAAAATTGAAGGGAGGAACCTTTCAAATTGAAAGACTCTGTTGTTTGCGACGAAGTTCAACGAAAGTAACATTCCTAAAAGATAGCTTCCCGCATCTCCCATGAAAACCTTCGCTGGTGGGAAATTGTATACCAGAAATCCAAGGCATATAGCAACTGTGGTGAGCGACAGATCTTTTGAGAAGTTGTCCAGGGAAAGGAAGAAGAAGAAAAGGGAAGTTATTCCAACAGATCCTGCGCAAATTCCATCCAGCCCGTCTATCATGTTGACGGCGTTCAAAAGACCTGTGAATCCTACAACCAGAACGAATGAGTAAAAGGGATTCTCAAAGCCAACGAATCTCCAGACTATCCCGGAGGATAGTACGACCTCTACTGATAATCTAAGAAAGGGATTCAGCTTGAAGATATCATCCAAAAGACCCAGACTGACAGCGGATGAAACAATAATGAGTGAAAAGGAATCTTTCCATAAGACAGGTAAAGCTCCAAGAAACATTCCCAAACCGCCAAGATATGGGATAACCCGCTCGTGGATTTTGAGAACGCCATCTGGGATATCCACAAATCCCATTTTTTTGGCCACATATGCGAAGAATGGCACAGCAAATAAAGTGATCAAAAGGGACAAAAAGAACACATTCTACACCTTCCTAAGACTCAAGGTATGTAGAGTTCCCTCGTTAAAGATAGACAACTCGACGGTTTCAAAGTATCTCAAACGATCGATAGCTTCCCAAATACCTTCTCCAACCTTCTCTGCATGATGGGCATCTGATCCCAGTGCGATGAGTCTTCCTCCCATATCGAAATACATTTTGAGTATGTCGAAGGATGGATTCGGCTCTCCCTGCTTTTTAATGGGATCACAATTCACTTCAAGAACCTTTTCGTGTTTTATGAGAAACCTCAGAATTTCCTCTATTTCCTTCTCACAATACTTTAAAAAAGGTTCGTTCGTGTATCTTCTTGGAAAATCCAGATGGGCTAAGATGTGAAAGTGTGGGAACACTTTAATAACTTTCAGAATTCTTTTTAAATAGTTTGAATAGCATCTCTCTGGGACACACGGTTCATCTGCTCTGTGAACTGCCAGAGTTATGAAGTCAAAGTAGTTCCTCAATTTGATCTCTCCAATTCCATCCCAACCGAGTTCAACACCAACCGTTATACCGTATTTCCTCAAAGTATCCACATATTCTTCTACGTCAAAGCCTTTCTCCAAATTCCCATCCCGGTACTCCATATGATCCGTTATGGCCAGATATTTTATCTCCCTTTTCATCGAATATTCCAAAATATCCTGAATCTTGGAATTTGAATCGTATGAAAATTCACTATGAACGTGGTAATCCTGCATTTTCGTTCCCTCCAATTGCATCCACGAAGGCTTTGAATATCGGATGGGGTGCTCCCACCTTGCTCTTATACTCGGGATGAAACTGTATACCAAGGAAGAATGGATGATCCTCAAGTTCAACAGCTTCGACGAATTGAGATCTTGCAGAGACCACCAACTTGTATCCTTTCTCACCTGGTTTTTTGAATATATAGGAATAGCTATCGAAATTCACTTCGTACCTGTGTCTATGTCTTTCAGATACCTCGCTCTCACCATAAATTTTCCAAAGGAGGGTATCGGGAACTATCTCTATCCTCTGAGCTCCAAGGCGCATGGTCCCTCCAAGTCTCAATATCTTTTTCTGCTCTTCCATGAGATCTATCACCGGATGAGGTGTTCCGGGATCGAATTCCGTTGAATTTGCGTTCTCAAGATTACAGACGTTTCTTGCGAACTCAACCACCATGAGTTGCATTCCAAGGCATATACCGAGTATCGGTTTTTTTCTC
The DNA here is from genome assembly GCA_964486555.1 of uncultured Thermotoga sp. Classification (GTDB taxonomy): domain Bacteria; phylum Thermotogota; class Thermotogae; order Thermotogales; family Thermotogaceae; genus 4484-232. The sequence continues at coordinate 49,361 of CAZANP010000001.1, forward strand.
TCTCTAGCAAATTTTATGGCTTTTATCTTACCCTCTATCCCTCTTTTTCCAAATCCCCCTGGTATTATCAGAGCATCGAACTCTTCCAGAACCGATGCTACTTCTGAATCTGTAGATTCCTCCAGCATCTGTGAGTCTATAACCGTAGGTCTCTCAGCTCCGGTGAGAAACACGGATTCGATGATACTCTTGTACGCATCATCCGTTCCCAAATATTTCCCAACGAGGGCGATTCTATAGGGTTTAAAGACCTTGGGATAGGACCATTTGAATTTCGAATCGGTTACGTCAAGGTTGAGTTTTCTGGCAACTTTTTTGTGAACTTCCAGATTGTATAGTATTTCTGGTATCTCGTAAACGTTCTTCGTATCCGGAAGGTTTATGACCATGTTCTTTGGAACCCCTCCAAACAGAGCGACCTTGTTGAGACTACTCACATCGATAGGGAATTCACTCCTTACAACGATCATATCTGGATTTATCCCAATCTTTCTCAGCTGCTGAACTGACTGTTGTGTGGGTTTGGTTTTGAATTCGTTGGTAGTTTTCAGGTATGGAACGTACGTTACGTGTACGAAAAGAAAATTTTCTTTTCCTTCTTCAAGTTGGAGTTCTCTGACTGCTTCCAAGAAAACTTCCCCTTCTATATCACCAACTGTTCCTCCTATCTCAACAACCAAAAGATCTCCTTCCATACCTTTTATCCTTGCTTTTATCTCACCTGTGAGGTGCGGAACTATCTGAACGGTGGAACCAAGGTATTTTCCTTGTCTTTCCTTTTCTATGACGTTCAAATAAACCTGACCTGCCGTCATGTTGTTCTTTCTACTCATGTTTGTCCCAAGGAACCTCTCGTAATGTCCGAGGTCAAGATCTGCCTCGTACCCATCGTCCGTTACGAAAACTTCTCCATGTTGATTCGGATTCATAGTGCCGGCGTCCACGTTCAAATACGGATCTATCTTCAGAACGTTCACGTTGAGCCCGCATTCCTTCATGAGGCGAGCTATGGATGCCGAGAATATTCCCTTCCCTATGCCACTTATCACTCCTCCGGTAACTATTACGTACTTCTTCATCTGAATCCCTCCGGCAATTATTTTACAAGAGGATATGGTACCACTTTTTCTTTTCGAAATTTTTTCATAAAAGATGATCCCATCGTGTTAATATAAATCCAAAGAAAAACTAAGAGGGGGTGTCTCCATGAAACTGGAATTCGAAGTTGTCAACGTGGAGATTCCTGAAGGTACCAATGTAATCCTTGGACATTCTCATTTCATAAAGACGGTGGAGGATATATACGAAACCATAGTTACAACGAATCCCAACATGAAATTTGGTCTTGCTTTCAACGAAGCCAGCGGTCCGTGTCTTGTAAGATACGAGGGAAACGATGAAGAACTCATCTCTAAAGCGATAGAAACTGCGAAAAAGATCGGAGCAGGACACACCTTCGTCTTATACGTTAAAGATGGTTATCCCATAAACATTCTGAACCAGCTGAAGAATGTTCAAGAGATTTGCAGAATATATACTGCAACTGCGAATCCATTACAGGTGATAGTGGCTACAACCGATCAAGGAAGAAGTGTGATAGGTGTCGTCGATGGTTTCTCACCCAAAGGTGTTGAAGGAGAAGAAGATAAGAAATTCAGATGGAATTTCTTGAGGGAAGTTACAAAATACAAAAAATGATCCCGCTGCACGGCGGGATCGTTTTTAATGATAAAATCTCGAAAGGGTGATCAATTTGGAAGAACTTAGGGTGATATCTCAGTTTCATAGAATACCAGGCAGTGAGGACTTTTCGAAGGCGATAGAGTTCGTAAAAACGTTGTTCGATGAGCTGGGAGCCTACAGTACGAAAGTCTTTGAATACGAAGCTGGCAGAAGATACGAAAATTTCGAGGTACCTCTATCTTGGGATGCCAAAGATTCTGAACTGTGGCTGCTGGAACCAGAGAAGAAACTTTTATCCTCTTTCAAAGCGTGTAGAACATCTCTTCTTGTTGGAAGTCATTCAACGGAAGGTTTTGAAGAGTACGAGCTGAAGAGCGAAGATGATGAAGATTTGAGAGGGAAAGCTGTCCTTGCAGAAGGAAACGTGCGAGACAAGTTCGAAAAATTGATCGTTGAAAAAGGTGCAAAATGCCTTTTGATCTATTACATGAGGGAAGAGAGTGAAAGGATAGGAAGAACTCCAGAGAAGTTGAAAGATACGGTGAACTACCTCAGTCTGCCCAGGAACGAAAAGAACTTGGAGTACAAACCCAGGGGATTTTCTCTGAGTTACAGTCAATACAAACTCTTGAAAGACCTTCTGAAAAAGAATGGAAGTGTCAGAGTGGGATGTCGCATAGATGCTGAGGTTGGAAAAAATTCTATCAAGGTTTTAGAAGCAAGGTTAAAAGGAAATGGGCCGAAAATATGTTTCATCGCCCATATATGCCATCCAAATCCTGGTTCCAACGATAACGCATCCGGTGCTTACGCTGTTTTGAAACTCGCTGAAAGATTCGCTAAGGACCCTCCAAAAGCAGATTTAACCTTTCTTCTCGTTCCAGAATTCTCAGGAAGTGTTCCCTACATATTCAACGAAGGCCCTTCTTTTGACGTGGTTGTGAACCTGGATATGGTTGGTGAGGATCAGGAAAAGACGTTTTCGAGTCTGCTTCTTGTAGAACCCCCTCCACCACTCGATCCAACTTTCACAGAGATTCTGTGGTACTACTTGGAAAAAAATGTTCCCAGTGTGAGAGGAGTTCCCATCAAAAGATTCTTCCTGGCAACGTTCAGAGCGGGATCAGATCACGTTCCTTTCGTACACGAGATGATTCCAGCTGTTCACATTGGACATTGGCCGGATAGGTTCTATCACACAAGTGATGATACACCGGATAAAGTTGATGAAGAGGAAATAGAATGGATTGTAAAGAGTGTTGAAGATGCTGTTAGATCCTATATATCACCTTCTAAAGAGATAACGGATTTTGTAAAAGAGAGGGTACTCTACAAAACCAGGTTACTTCTCAGGAAAATGGAAGGAAAGAAAGGAAGTTCAGAGGTAGGAAACGTTTTGAAGGAAGCATCAAGGAAGTGGAAAGTACCGGTTTCTTTAGAGCTTTCAGAATTCGATCTCAAGCCATCCGAATCCGAGAGCTTGAAAGTGGATTTCAAAGGGATGCTTGGGTACGAATGGCTTTATGGAATTGAGGAAAAGGAAAGAAAAGAATTGAAAAGGCCAGTGGAAACAGGTGAGATAATAACGTTCCTTTCAAGGATCTTGGAAAGAAAAGACTCCATAATAACGTTCGTTTCCTCGTATTACGACTTACCAGAAGAAGAGATCTTGAAAATCTTGAACGCTCTTTTGAAAGGAGGGCACGTTAAGACGGCATGATAAGAATCTACAACACTCTGACAGGTAAAAAGGAGGATCTCGTACCACTTGAGGAGAACAAGGTTAAGATGTACGTGTGTGGTCCGACTGTTTACGGTCTTATACACGTTGGTAACGCTCGTCCAGCGATAGTTTTCGATGTTTTCAGAAGGTATCTGGAATATCGAGGTTACAGGGTGATCATGGTCCAGAATTTCACAGACATCGACGACAAGATAATCAAGAAAGCGAACGAAATGAACGTGGGATTCAAGGACGTTTCGGAAACTTTCATAAATGAATACTGGAGAGATTCTTACGCTTTGGGAATCAGACCAGCCAATTTTCACCCCAAAACCAGCGACTACATAAAGGAAATCATAGATCTCATCCACAAACTGATAGAAAAGGGATTCGCTTACGTTGCCGATGGAGACGTCTACTTCGATGTCAGGAAGTACAAAAAATACGGTGAACTTTCAAAGAGAAATATAGAAGACATGATGGCGGGAGCCAGGGTAGAAGTGAGTGAAAAGAAAAGATACCCTCTGGACTTTGCCCTTTGGAAATCCGCAAAACCCGGGGAGCCTTGGTGGGATTCTCCCTGGGGAAAGGGAAGACCGGGATGGCACATAGAATGCTCTGCGATGTCTATGTCGCTTCTAGGGGAATCTTTTGACATACACGCAGGAGGAGAAGATCTCATATTTCCACATCATGAAAATGAAAAAGCTCAATCTGAAGCCATAACGGGGAAGACTTTCGCCAAATACTGGATGCACAATGGCTTGGTCCGAATCTTGGGAGATAAGATGAGTAAATCGGTTGGAAACATAGTGAATGTGAGAGAGGCAGTCAGAAGGTTCGGAAGGGATTCGTTGAGATATTTCTTTCTCTCGAAACACTACAGAAGCCCTGTGGAATTCTCTGAGGAATCTTTGAAGGAGAGCTACAGATCTGTAAAAAGAGTCTGGGAGTCCATCGAAAGGTTCGAAAGGCGTTTCGAGGAGGTACCGATACCGAGGAGAGATCCCTGGCAGGAATCTTTCGTGGAGAGATTCGTGGAAATGATGGATGAGGATTTCAACACCCCTGGTGCGATAGCGTTGATCTTCGATCTCATAAGAGAGATGAACAAAGCTATGGATGATGGAGATGAAGAGAAAGCTCTGAAAGCGTATCATCTTGTAAGGAGAGAATTCGGCCCCATCCTTGGCCTCTTCGATCTTGAAAGAGAAAGAAAGGTTGAAGAGAAGACGGAAGAGATACTGACGATCCTTTTGAACGTTAGAAGAACTCTCAGAAAAGAAAAGAGATTCGATCTATCCGATGGAATCAGAGAAGAACTTGAAAGGATAGGCGTAAAAGTCAAGGATACACCCGATGGATTCGAATACACTCTGGAGTGAGGAGGGTGTCCCATGTGGGAACATGTTAGGAAAGTGGATCCGGAGATATACGAGGTGCTCGTTGGAGAATTGGAGAGGGAGAGAAACACTTTGGAGCTCATCGCATCTGAAAACTTCACCTCTCTCGCCGTTATAGAAGCTATGGGAAGTGTCCTGACGAACAAGTACGCGGAGGGTTATCCCAAGAGGAGGTACTACGGAGGATGTGAATGGGTGGATAAGGCAGAACAGCTTGCAAGAAACAGGGCCAAGGAACTCTTCAACGTCGAATACGCCAACGTCCAACCACATTCTGGATCTCAGGCGAACATGGCGGTTTACCTGGCACTCGCATCTCCTGGAGATACCATAATGGGAATGTCTCTAACTCACGGAGGGCACTTGACACATGGAGCATCCGTGAATTTTTCGGGGAAACTCTTCAAGGTGGTTCAATACGGTGTGAATCCTGGAACCGGGTTGATAGACTACGACGAAGTCAGAAAGCTCGCACTTGAACACAAGCCCAAGATAATAATCGCAGGTGGGAGTGCGTATTCGAGGATAATAGATTTCAAAAAGTTCAGAGAAATAGCTGATGAGGTGTCCGCCTACCTCATGGTGGATATGGCTCATTTTGCGGGACTCGTGGCTGCTGGAATCTATCCGAATCCTTCAGATCACGCTCATGTTGTAACCTCGACCACCCACAAGACTCTCAGAGGTCCAAGGGGTGGTTTCATAATCACAAATTACAAGGATATATACCAAGAGATAAACAAAAGTGTATTTCCAGGAACTCAGGGAGGCCCTTTAATGCATGTCATAGCAGCAAAAGCTGTGTGCTTTAAAGAAGCCATGAGCGAGGAGTTTAAAAATTATCAAAAGAGGATCGTTGAAAACGCAAAGCACCTGGCTAAAGAACTTGAGAAAAGAGGTTTCAAGATAGTATCGGGAGGAACGGATACCCATCTCTTCCTGGTGGATCTCACTCCCATGAATGTGACGGGAAAGGCTGCAGAGAGGGCATTGGAATCATGTGGTATAACGGTGAACAAAAACACGATACCTAATGAAACGAGGTCTCCTTTCGTGGCGAGTGGTATCAGAATAGGAACACCAGCTGTCACAACGAGGGGTATGGGGAAAGAAGAGATGGAGGAGATAGCCGATATGATAGCCACCGTCGTCGAAGCTGTAGAGGACGATGAAGGAAATGTTCCAGAAGATGTGCAAAATAGGATTAGAAAAAGGGTCAAAGAACTTTGTGAGGCATTTCCTCTCTATAAAGAATTGGAACAGGGGGTATGAATATGGAAAATTTTGTTATCGTCGATCATCCCTTGATAAAGCACAAACTTACCATCATGAGGAGGAAAGACACCGGACCTAAGGAATTCAGAGAGCTTTTAAAGGAGATAACACTCCTTTTGGCATATGAAGCGACAAGGCACATAGAGATAAAGGAAGTTGAGATAGAAACCCCTATAGCCAGAACGAAGGGATACTACATAGAGGATAAAAGAATCGTCATAGTTCCCATATTGAGAGCGGGTCTTGCTATGGCAGACGGCATTCTAGAGCTACTGCCGAACGCTTCCGTTGGTCATATTGGAATCTACAGAGATCCGGAGACTCTCCAGGCCGTTGAATACTACTGTAAATTACCATCCCTTGATCACACGAGTGAGATATTCATTCTCGATCCCATGCTCGCAACAGGAGTTTCCGCTCTGAAAGCCATAGAGCTTGTGAGGGATCGTGGAGGAAAAAAGATAACGTTCGTTTCCTTGATAGCAGCCCCCGAAGGAGTTGAAGCTGTGAGAAAGACTTATCCTGACATCACCATATATACGGCTTCTCTCGATGAGAGGCTGAATGATCATGGTTACATCATTCCAGGCCTTGGAGATGCTGGTGACAGACTCTACAGAACGAAATAGAGGTGATTTTATGAACATAAGGGAGAAGCTCCTGGAGCTTTTCGAATCAGAAAACTACAAGCCTATGGTTTTAAAAGAGATATACAAGAAACTGAAGGCAAGAACGAGGGAGAAGAGGAAGAAAGTTAGAGAGATCCTTAAGGAGTTTCAAAGAGAAGGAAAGGTTTTGAGAGATGGTAGGGGAAGGTACAGAAGAGTCGGCGACGATATCTATATAGGGACCATAGAATTCACGAAATCTGGAATAATGGCCTTCGTCGTGACACCGGATTTCCTGGAAATAGCAGTTCCCGTTGAGGATACAAGGTACGCTCTTCATAGGGATAGAGTCGTTGTGGAAGTTACAGGAACATGGCATGGACTACCGAAAGGGCGAGTTTTGAAAGTTCTTGAGAGAGGAACCAAGAAGATCGTTGGGGTTTTCGAGCACAAAGGAGCGTTTGGATTCATAATACCTGATGATCCAAAATTCATCTACGATTTTTACGTAGCGCCTGAAAACTTTGGAGGAGCCAAACCTGGATACAAGGTGATAGCAGAGATCTTGAAGTATCCTTCTCCTGGAAGAAACCCGGAAGCAAGAATAGTGGAAGTTCTTGGGGAGCTTGAAGATCCTTCGATAGATTTACCGAGTGTGATCGTGAAACACGATCTACCGTGGCCCAACGAGTTTCCAGAAGAGGTGATAGCTGAAGCCAACAGGATACCACTCGAAATCAGAGAAGAAGATCTAACAGGACGGAAGGATTACAGAGATGAAGTCGTGGTAACGATAGATGGAGAGGATGCGAAAGATTTTGACGATGCTGTATCCATTGAGCTTTTGAAAAATGGGAACTTTTTACTAACGGTTCACATAGCGGACGTATCACATTATGTCAGAGAAAAAAGTGCTTTGGACAGTGAAGCTTACAAGAGAGGAACGAGCGTTTATCTCATAGATACCGTTATTCCCATGCTTCCCTTCAGGCTTTCGAACGGAATATGCAGTCTTGTGGAAGGAGAAGATAGATTGACGGTATCTGTTGAAATGGAGATAGATAGGGAAGGTAATTTGAAAGATTTCGATATAAACCTTGGGGTCATAAGAAACAAAAAGCGTCTAACGTATGAGAGAGTAAACGAGATGTTCGATGGGAAAGAGGAAGCTCTAAAGGAGCTAAAAGACTTGAAACCACACCTTGAGCTGATGAGAGAGCTCGCTTCGATTCTTAGAGAAGCAAGAAAAAGAAGGGGAGCGATAATAGACATAGAAAGCGATGAGGTAAAAGTTTTGTTCGATGAGAATGGTAGAGTTAGGGACATAGTTCCCAGGAAAAGGGGAATTTCAGAACGGATAATTGAGGAGTTCATGATAAGAGCGAACGAAACCGTTGCTGAACTGTTCGACAATGCGGGACTTCCCTTCGTGTACCGTGTCCATGAAGAACCAGATCCCGACATAATATTCCAATTGAAGAATTATTTATCCGCTATGGGAATAAAAGCTAAAATCCCGAAGAACATACACCCAGGCGTTCTACAAAAACTCCTTGAAAAGGTGAAGGATCATCCTTTGAGAAGCAGTGTTGAAAGGCTTCTTGTGAGATCCATGAAAAGGGCGATGTACTCTGCTGAAAACATAGGACATTTCGGCCTGGCATCTTACGCATACACCCATTTCACGTCTCCCATAAGAAGGTACCCAGATCTTGTGGTTCACAGACTCCTGAAACTCTACCTTTCACAAGGAGGTGTCTTCACACCCGATCAGATAGAGTTCTACACCGATGTCTTGCCGAAAATAGCGAAGTATTCCAGCAAAAGAGAAAGGATCGCAGACGAAGCCGAATGGGACCTCGTGGCTATGAAGAAAGTTGAATACATTTCCAGACACATTGGGGAAGTTTTCGATGTGATAGTAACGGGAGTCACAAAATTCGGCCTTTTCGTGGAGATTCCAGAAAAGTTCATATCCGGGTTGGTACACGTATCGACTTTGGATGACTATTACTATTACGACGAATCGTCGAACGTTCTCATAGGAAAGAGAAAGGGAAGGGTTTTTAGACTAGGAGATAAACTAAAAGCAAAGGTTGTGAGAGCGGATAAAGTGAGAGGAGAGATCGATTTTGAGCTCGTGGAGGAAGAGGAATGATAGTCGTTCTGAGGGGAAAGCCAGGTGTTGGAAAAACAACGCTTGTCTCCAAAGTGATGAAGGAATTCGAAGCTGTGGGATTTTACACGAAAGAAGTGAGAGATTATCAAGGTAAAAGAATTGGCTTTGATATAGTTCTTCATAATGGACGAACTTTCGTATTGGCAAGGAAATCTGAAGGAAAACCAAGGGTTGGGAAATACAGGGTATTCGTTGAAGAGCTGGAAAAAGCGCTGGAAATGTTAGGGAATGTCGAAGGGAAAATTCTTTTCGTCGATGAGATAGGGAAGATGGAGAGTTTATCCTTAAAATTTCAGAGATGGTTATTCGAGTCGGCAGAAAAGGCAACTTTCCTTCTGGCGACAGGACCCCACGTTGATATTCCTCTTCTCAGAAAATTCATGATTGAGTTCAATCCCGTGATCTACAGTGTGAGTGAAAGAAACAGAAATGAGCTGGTAGGAACTCTCAAAAATTTGATAAGGGAGACTTTAGAAAAATCCTCCTTCTGATTTTTCTCTTTAGGGAATTTGGGAATAAAATAGGATTTGGCAGCAGATACAAAAAGGAGGTAATGCTATGAGAGCTTTGATCAAGGAAAGATCGGAAGAGAACCTGAAGCTTAAAGAAATAGAGTTCAACCCTTCCTTAGGTCCTCACGACGTTCTGGTTCGTGTTAGAAGAGCTTCCATATGTGGTTCTGATGTACACATATACAAGTGGGAGGAATGGATCAGAAACAGAATGAAACTTCCAAGGATAATAGGTCATGAGTACACTGGTGAGGTTATGAAGACTGGAGAGTTGGTCACAAGAGTTAAAGAAGGAGACTTGGTAGCGTCCGAAACCCATATACCATGTGGTCATTGTTACCAGTGTTTAACCGGTAGAATGCACATATGCAAAAACATGAAGATCCTGGGATTCGATATAGACGGAGCATTTGCGGACTACGTGGTCGTTCCAGAGGTGGTACTTTGGAAACTTTCAGAAGGTATCGAACCAGAATACGCCTCCGTCATGGAACCTTTGGGGAATGCCGTTCATACCGCTCTTGTCACCAACCTTTCTGGAAAAACGGTTTTGATAACGGGTGCCGGGCCCATAGGTCTCATGGCGATAGAGGTTGCTCGAGTCTCTGGAGCGTCCTTCATCATCGTCTCTGAAGTTAAAGATTACAGGATAAAGCTCGCCAGAGAGATAGGAGCAGATGTGGTGGTGAATCCTCTCGAAGAAGATCTTGTGAAAAGAGTTATGAAGGAGACGAACGGTGAAGGAGTTGATGTTTTCTTAGAGATGTCAGGAAAGCAAAGTGCCCTTATAGAAGGTCTCAGATCTCTAACCAACGGAGGTGTGGCATCCCTCCTTGGTATATTCGAAGGTGATATTACTCTGAATCTAGACAATCTAGTGATCTTCAAAGGTATCACCGTGTACGGTATAACTGGAAGAAAGATGTTTGAAACGTGGAGAATCGTTGATCAACTTCTGAAAAGCAAAAAGCTGGACCTTTCCAAGATCGTAACACACGTTCTGGATTTCGAAAAATGGGAAAAGGGATTCGAACTGATGGTGAAGGGAGAATGCGGAAAGGTTGTTTTGAAAATAAACGATTGAGGAGGTGGGACCTTGTTCGATTACAGTGTCTTCGTGAAAGAAATGGAGGAACTTAAGGAGCAGGGGTTGTACGTATACATAAGAACTCTGGAGGGACCTCAAGGATCATGGTTGACCATAGGCGGCAGAAAGGTTTTGAACATGTGTTCCAACAACTATCTAGGTTTTGCCAACGAACCACGTCTCAAGGAAGCGGCCAAAAAAGCTATAGATGAGTGGGGTGTTGGACCAGGAGCTGTTAGAACGATAGCTGGTACTTTGAAAATCCATGAAGAGCTTGAAAAAGCGCTCGCCGAGTTCAAAAAAGTAGAGGCCGTTCTCTTCCTCCAGACCGGTTTCATAGCGAACCAGGCTGTTATACCCGCAATCGTTGGAGCAGGAGATGCGATTCTATCCGACGAGCTGAACCATGCCAGCATAATAGATGGTGTGCGACTGTCCAAAGCTGAGAGGTACATCTGGAAGCACAGAGACGTTAAAGATCTCGAGGAGAAACTGAAAGAGGCGACTGAGAAAGGCGCAAGAAGAAAACTAATAATAACCGATGGTGTCTTCAGCATGGATGGAGACCTTGCACCCCTCCCTGAAATTGTGGAACTTGCCGAAAAGTACGATGCTATGGTCATGGTGGATGATGCACATGGTGAAGGAGTTTTGGGAGAGGCAGGAAGAGGGATTGTGGATCACTTTGGGCTCCATGGAAGGGTGGATATAGAGATAGGGACGTTATCTAAAGCTTTTGGAGTTGTTGGTGGATACGTTGCCGGTAAAAAGGAACTCATAGATTATTTGAAGCAGAAAGCAAGACCGTTCTTGTTCAGCACACCGTTGTCACCAGCCGATACAGCCGCATCTTTGGAAGCCGTGAAGATATTGATGGAGTCTGGAGATCGAGTGAAGAAACTGTGGGACAACGCAAGGTATTTCAAAGAAAACATGAAAAAGTTGGGATTCGATCTTGGAGTAAGTGAGACACCTATTACACCTGTAATGCTCTATGATGCAAAGGTCGCTACCGAGTTCAGTAAGAGGTTGTTGGAAGAGGGTGTGTTTGCTCAAGCAATAGGTTATCCGACGGTTCCCAAGGGGAAGGCTCGAATAAGGGTCATGATAAGCGCCGTTCATACGAAAGAAGATCTCGATTTCGCTATAGAGAAGTTTGAAAAGGTCGGGAAGGAACTCAACGTGATATGAGGAAAAAGGCATGGCCCCTAAGGGCCATGCCTTCATTCCTCGGAGGCCCTGGTGAGGGTGAATATGGCGTTCAGGACAATTCCAACGATCGCTGCGAGCCCCAAACCTTCTAGAGAAACGTTACCGATTTCCCATTTCGTTCCACCAAGTCCCAGAACCAACATCACGGATATCACAACCAGATTCTTTCCATCCACTTTCACTTTGTTTATTATGAGCGTTTTCATTCCAACGGAGGCTATCATTCCAAAGAGGAGTATCATTATACCTCCCATGACTGGAACGGGAATGGATCTGACGAAACTTCCCACCTTTGGTATGAACGCGAGGATTATCGCAAATATGGCGGCGATTCTCATAACGACAGGATTGAAAACCTTGGTCAATGCGAGAACACCGGTGTTTTCACTGTAGGTCGTGTTGGCAGGTCCCCCCAGAATCCCCGCAACCGATGTCGCAATACCGTCACCAATTAAGGTCCTATGTACTCCAGGATCTTCATAGAATTTCTTTCCAACAACAGCGGAAACTGCGAATATATCTCCAAAATGTTCTATGGCAGGAGCCACTGCAACCGGCACTATCACAGAGGCGGCATAGGCTGAAAATTTTGGGAGGTAGAATTTTGGAACACCCATCCAATTTGCGGTTGTGACACTCGAGAAATCGACTTTTCCTGAGACTAAGGCAACGACATATCCCGCAATTATCCCCCAAATGACCGGGATCAACCTGTTGTAACCTTTGAAATAGAGTCTTACGATCACAGCGACCGAAAGAGAAATCAAAGCCAATGTCCAATCCTGACTGGCCATGTTTATGGCAACCGGACTCAATATCAATCCTATAAGAACGATCATGGTACCCGATACAGCTGGTGGGAAAAGAATCTCAAAACGCTTTATTCCGATGAATTTTATCAAGATACCAAAACCCGTTTTCACGAATCCTGCAAGAACCAATCCTCCCGTCGCAAAAGCAAGGTAAGGAAGAATGTCCACACCTTGCTGGATCGCATCCTGGATGGTGTTTATCTCGGGATGTTCTGATTGAAGGTAGTGAAGGGTGACAGCTATGACGGGAGCTATGTAGGCAAAGCTGGATCCAAGAAATACCGGGACTTTTCCTTTAGTTATTATGTGGAACAGCAGCGTTCCGATACCCGCAGTAAAGAGCGCAACGTTCACCGGTATTCCTGTGAGGTACGGTACAAGAACGGTGGCTCCAAACATGGTGAAAGCATGTTGAAGTCCCAAAATCACAAGTCCCATTTTTCCAACGTTTTCGCTCAGATCCTTTTGGGGCGCTACTTCGAGGTACTGAGATTTCGTCTCAGCCATTTTACCACCTCCGCACTCTGATTTTTCCAGATTGCACTCCAACATACCCTTTCGCTGTTGATGACAGCGAAAGATATTCTTTTAAATTCTCTGGACTTGGGGATCAACGATGAGAGGACCTGCAGGACGTGAACTTCTCTTGGGGGTTATCGTTTCTTTTGACTTGGCAATTTCTTTCCGTATTCTACCAATTTTGTCTTTTTTTTCAAAATATGTTTTCATACAAAGGTGTATATTAGTAAAGGGGTGAAATTTACGACAATGAAGGAAGAGATGATCGTTGTCGCAACGAATTTAAGAAAAATTTACGGAAAGGGAAAAAAGCAAGTGGAAGCTCTGAAGGGATTGAACTTGGAGATAAGAAAAGGTGAGTTCGTTGCCATTCTGGGACCCTCCGGATCTGGTAAGACGACTCTCCTCAACTGCCTCTCGGGGATAGATGTTCCAACGGAAGGGGAGGTCTATATAGATCAAAAGGCCCTTCACACCATGAGTGAAGATGAGAAGACCATTTTCAGAGCAAGGATGATGGGTTTTGTGTTTCAATTCTTCAATTTGATCCCGGTTCTCACAGCTGTTGAAAACGTGGAGCTTCCTTTGATGATCCTTGGTATGAGAAACGGTGTGCGAGAGAAAGCCTTGAGTATGTTGGAGAAACTTGGAATGAAAGAAAAGGCCAACCGTTTTCCCAGTGAGCTCTCAGGTGGAGAGCAGCAAAGAGTCGCCATCGCAAGAGCCTTGGTACATTCGCCTAAGATCGTTTGGGCCGATGAGCCGACAGGAGCTTTGGATACCAGAACGGGAGAGATGATAGTGAACCTCCTTGTCAAGTTAAAGGAGGATACCAACACGACTCTCGTGGTGGTTACACACGATGAGAGAATAGCGAAAAAAGCAGATAGAGTCCTCTTCATAGAAGATGGAAAAATAGTTGGTGAAAGGAGGAAAGAATGATGAGAAAGCTTGTTGTTATCCTTTCGATCTTGATCTCCTTGGTCGTTCTAGGAGAACTGAAAGTGGCGCTTCTTGTCAACGGAACGCTCGGAGATGGCTCCTTCTTCGATCTTGCCGCAGAAGGGGTTAAGAAAGCGGAAAAGGACTTCGATTTGAGTGTGAAAATAATAGAGATGTTCCATAATCCCTCTATATGGGAGCCAACCCTCAAAGACGTTGCAGATTCTGATTACGATGTCGTAATAGTTGGCACATGGCAGATGGCCAAGATTCTTGAGAAAGTAGCTCCCCTTCATCCGGAGAAGAAGTTCATCCTCTTCGATGCAGCTGTTGACTACAGCAAAGGGAACCTTGGAAACGTCTACTCCATCCTCTACAAACAGAATGAGGGATCTTTTCTCGTGGGGGCGTTGGCTTCTCTGCTAACGACATCAGGAATTGAAAAAACTGATCCAGAACCCTTAATAGGTTTTCTTGGGGGTATGGACACGCCAACGATCAACGATTTTCTAGTTGGTTACATACAAGGCGCAAAGTACGTGAACCCGGATGTGAAAGTTCTGATAATGTACGCAGGGGTTTTCCACGATCCAGCCAAAGGGAAAGAAATGGGACTTGTGATGTACAAAATGGGAGCAGATATCGTATTCAACGTTGCTGGAATAACGGGAATAGGATTGCTTGAATCCTCCAAGGAAGCGGATAAATACGCTATAGGTGTCGATTACGATCAAGCTCTAATGTACGAGAGGAAAGACCCAGAGGTGGCAAAGCACATCGTTACATCGATGCTGAAGAGAGTGGACCTGTCCATTTACAGAGCGTTGAAGTTACATCTAGAGGGGAAGTTGCAATATGGAAGAGTTGAAAAACTTGGTGTCGCAGATGAAATGGTGGGCTTTGCGAAAAACAAATACTATCTATCGATTGTACCAGAAAACATAAGGGAGAAACTCGATGAGATGGAAAGGAAAATCGAGAATGGAGAAATAGTTGTCAAGAGTTTCTTCGGTATGTCTAAAGAGGAGTTCGAAGAGCTCAAGAGGAGTGTGAATCCTTTGAAATGAAGGGGAATGTCACGATCCTAGATGGTCATCAAACTATAGGTGGAAACAAGGTGTTGATCAATCATCCGAGTGGAGTGAATCTGCTTCTTGATTTCGGTATGAACTTCAAGAGGAAGGGAGAACTCTTCGATGAATTCTTGAGAATGAGGACCCAAGCAGGGCTTTCGGATTATCTGATATCTGGCCTCTTACCTCCCTATAGGGATTTCTACCGGAGTGACCTTGTTGAAATAACACCGGAGAGTTTATGGATGGATACAGGTGTGTCTCCAGAATACGTTGTTATATCTCATGCTCATCTGGATCACATGGGTATGGTGGGATTCCTCAGAGAGGATATGAAACTCATCTTAACGAAGGAGACGCTTGCGATCATGAAAGCCATCGAGACAACGGGACTCTCAGTTGTGGAGTATGAGTATACTGTGTTTAAAAAGAGAAAGGGAGGTACAAGACCTAATAGGGCGTCGGAAAAAGAGGATTTTCCGCGACCCGTTGAAACGTCTCCACCAGATTTTTTGAAACTACTCCCCGTCGATCATTCGGTACCTGGCTCTTCCATGGTTCTTGTGGATATGGAAGATCATTATTTGATCTACACGGGAGATTTCAGATTTTCAGGTCATAGGAGGAAACTCACGGAAGAGACGATGAATATTTTGGCAAGTATCGGTGGAAAGAAAGTGGTTCTTGTGGAAGGAACGCGATTTTCGAGCAAAAGCCCTAAAGGAACTGAAGAGGATGTCATGGAGGAAATGGAGAAGATCATGAGAAAGTACGAGGGGAAACTGATCGTTGTGGATTTTGGACAAAGAAACGTGGATAGACTCAAGACCACTCTGGAAGTCTCAAAAATCCTTGGAAGGAAGGTCGTGGTAACACCGAAGATGATGTATCTCCTGTTTTCTCTCACAACTTTTGATCGCTCTTACGAAGATCTTCTGAAGAATGTAGTATGGTACAGAAGAAAGAGAAAGGAGAAGAAATGGGTAAAGAGTCTCGAAGGTTTCCCATCGAGTAGTTATGAAGACGTGTCCAGTGATCCGGGAAGTTACATCATGTGCTTTACGTATTACGATATATTGGAACTCGTCGATCTTTTGGTGTCCAATAAAACGAGAGGTGGAGCTTACATTTACAGTAACACTGAACCTTTCAACGAGGAGATGGAAATAGATTTCAAAAGACTGAAAAAATGGGTAAAAGAGATCTTGAAAATGGATTTCTACGGATCCGATGAGAGATCGATCCTTCATGTCTCAGGGCATGCGGGTGTAGATGAGATCGTTGAGTTTCTGAAAAACATAAACGCGGATCTCGTCATACCTGTCCACACGGAAAGAAGAAGGGAATTTGCAAAGTTCCTCGAAGAAAAAGGATTCAGAGTTCAGTGCTGAAAAATCCAATCGGTGATATCCTCAATGACTTTCCTATCCACATGACCTGGCTTGAAATAATCCAAAGGAGTTGGAGTTCCTTCGACTCTCATGAAAAGATGATTCAAATCATCGTAGAATTTGAATTTCACGTTTTTCTTTCCCTCCAGGGTATTTTTCCAAATAGAGAAATCCTTGTGTGTCACCTGATAATCCTTTCCACCCTGTAGAATGAACATCGGTATGTTCAACTTTTTCCCCGTTTCTAAAACGTTTCTCTTTTCAAAATCGTAGTAATAAGAAGCTGGTGCTCCCATTATGACTTCATCTGGTTTTGCTTCATGCTTTCTCAGTTTTTCTAGCTTTTTCAATATATCTTCTGGATTTTCTATAAAACCTATAGACGCAAGATATCTGACCTGATCTTCTATGAGATCCACAAGATTCCGCGCACCTGGTGCGAGCATTATGACACCATCTGCTTTGGATCTTTTCGCTATTTCCGGCGCAAGCATTGCTCCCAAGCTGTGTCCAAGAACGAAAACTCTCGAAACATCGTTTCTCTCCTTCAACATGGAAACTGCCTTTACCGCATCCTCTATGACCTCATCTTCCACAGTTATATCTTTTCCCATCTTATCTCCATATAGGTAAGTTCTCTTGTCGTATCTTAAAACGAGTATTCCCCGTGTTGCCAGACCCCAAGCTATATCTCTAAAAACTTTGTTTGGCCCTATGGTTTCGTCTCTATCGTTGGGTCCAGACCCATGGACCAAAACGACTGCAGGGAAAGGGCCATTCCCAATAGGTCTTGTGAGAGTACCCTTTATCTCAAAATCCGTTTTAAAAGATATCTCTTCTTCAGAGAAGGCACTTTTATCAACGTAATCGGGTGGCTCATATACGAATCCTTTTGACGGTGTGAAGAAGAGCCCTGCAATTTTTCCTTCTCTATCAACAGTTACTCTGGCATCCAGATCGATTTTTTCGAATTTCAGGGTGAAAACAACGACGGTGTATCCTTTTACCTCAAACAATTTCGTTCCCTGTATACTCACAAAATCTCCGTAATTCTGCGTTATCGTATCCCAAACGATTTTGATTTTTTCAGAAGGAAGCTGCGCTTTCATGGTATCTGTCTGCATATCATAAGCCTTTTCAAAATCTTCTTTTATGATGAAGTTCAGGTACTCACTAGCCACATCGATGGGGTTTACTCCCAGGACCAGAATGCTTGTGACGAGAAAAATAAAGGAAAGCACTCTTTTCATGTTCTCTCTCCTTTCTTCCTGATTTTCACGGCGGTTCCGTAGGCCAACATCTCGGCAGCACCGCTCATCACCGAAGAGCTTCCGAGTCTAACACCAATTATGGCGTCGGCTCCCATCTTCTCAGCTTCATCTATCATTCTCTGGATAGCGATGTTTCTCGATTCTGTTAACATCTCTGTGTAAGCTTTTATCTCACCACCCGCCAGAGTTTTGAAGAAGGCTCCAATATCTTTCCCAAGGTGTTTGGATCTTACAGTGTTTCCAACGACCAGTCCTAAAACTTCCACGATTTCATAACCTGGAACCTCGTTCGTTGTCACGACTATCATGAAGCTCACCTCCTCAAATATCTTTTTCCTTAAAAATCAAGTAGGAGATGAAGATAAGAACAAGGGACACGATTGAAAGGTACACGGTGTAGGAAACATCTATCCCTTCCCCTTTCATAATTCCGGATCCAAGGATGTATCTGTACGTGTTCAAAAACTTTAGCGGTTTTATGAGTCCCATAACGGTGGTTATCGCTATCAGTCCGAAGGAGAACAACAACGGTCTCACTTGATCTTCGAAAATCGTCGAAAAAAGCAACGTTATCGAAAACCAGAATAACCCACCAACCAGGATATGAACCATGTACTGGTAAGAGTACACACTTTCAAAATCCTTACCGACTATTGAAGAATAAATAACCGGTAGAATAGAGAAGAAAGCAAGTTCTATCGCCATTACAAGAATAGCAGTTAATGTTTTCGACAGAAAAACGTATCTCCTACTCTTTCTAACCAGAAGGAACTCCATGGTTCCATTCTCGTATTCTCTTGAAAACAAAGGAAAAGCGAATAGAACACCTATAATCGGTATTATCTGTCCCAGGTTCTTCCCGAACCACTGGGAATATATGTAGAAGTTCCATTCCTTCAGTTTCTCAACAGGGAAACTACCCGCATATTTCTCGACAATATCTTTGTACTCTTCCATGAACCCCAGGAGTTTTCCTTGAAAGGGAGCAAGAGTGAAGAAAAGAACGAGACAGATAGCAAGAATAGCCAGGGATCTGACTCTCATGTCATAGAGCTCCTTGATCATTTTCTATCCCTCCTAACGATGGCCTCGAATATGACATCGAAACCAACGTGTTCGTATTCGGAACCAGCGTCCTCTCTCTTCACGATGTATACCTCCTCGTTTTCCGTCTCCTTCCACTTGTAACCATTCACTTTCTCTCCCTTCCTCACAGTAACTGCAACATATTTTTCCTTTATAACGTCAAGATAGTCCATCTCCAAGATATGACCTTCGGACATGATCGCAACCCTATCGGCCACTTTTTCGACCTCTGCTAATATGTGACTCGTATATAGAACCGCCTTACCCTCATAAGAAAGCCCTCTGATCTTTTCTATGATCCTGTTTCTCATCACCGGATCTAGTCCCCATGTTGGTTCATCAAGGATGTAAATATCCGCATTTTGAGAAAGAAGAAGTGCAAGGTAAACCTGTGTCACCATTCCATGGGAGAGATTCGCTATCTTCTCTTTCAGATCTATCTGAAAATCCGATAGAAGTTTATACGCTTTGTCCTTATTGAACTCCTCAGTGTAATAATCTGTTATCTCCACCATCTTTTTGACTGTGAAGTATCTATAGAGTTCTTTTTTTTCTGGAAGGTACGCGTATTTTCCATCGATTTCGACTTTTCCAGAATCTTTTTTCCTGAGCCCAACGATGCATTTCAAGGTCGTGGTTTTACCAGCACCGTTCGGACCAAGAAGGGCGAAGATTTCACCTCTATCCACTTCAAAGCTGATATCGTTCACCGCAACTTTGTTGCCATAACTCTTTTTCAATCCTTTAACTTTCAGCATTTTCCTCACCTCCATACACTTCTCTCAGAATGCCTTCGAGTTTTTCGTACTCTATTCCATCTCCTTTCAGAGTCAATACCATCTTTCTGAATTCTTCCAGTTTTTTTCCAAGAAACCTCTCTGCATCCAATCCTTCAACCACGTATCCTTCACCTCTTACGACTTTCAAAATACCTTCCAGAACCAATTCTCTATAAGCTCTAGATACGGTGTTCAGATTAACACCGAGATCTTTAGCGAGAGATCTTATGGATGGTACAAAAGCTCCTTTTTTCAGTTTTCCCGTTACAATCATGGATTTTATCTTCTCTTTTATCTGTTTGTACACTGGTACGTGGGAGTTGAAATCGATCGAGAACCACATTCAGACCACCACCACTGTAATATTATAATATTACAGTATGAAATGTCAAATTAAAGGATTCTTATAAAATTTGATGAAATCAATATTATTTTAAATCTCTTAAAAAGACCCCGATATTTCTCAGTAATTCTTTGATTCTTAGTGGAATTTAGCGTCTTTATGATATAATTCTGCCAAGAAAAATAATGGCATCTTTGTTAAATTCATAGGAGGTGCCAGCGAATGAATATGAAAACACGAATAATAATTCTCGTAATTGCAAGTGTCATCATATCGGCAGGTCTCGTTACCTTCATAACTTCAACAAAGAATTACAGCATAATACGCGACAAAACACTCGAGATAGAGAGATTAACGTATAGAATCTTCGCCGGTGATATTCTGAAATCTCTGGACGAGAAGATCACACCCGTTGTGAAAGAAGCTTTAGGTGGATCATTATACACTGCCTTCAGGTACAGAGAGCAAAAAGATATGCTGGCGAGTGCTTTGAAGAGCTATCTATACACTTTTCAAGAGTACGGAGCAACTGATGTTTTCATAGCTTCTCTGGATGGGGAATTCTCATCAACCAAAATGGATGGGGATATATCAAATCTCAAGGATTTTAAAGAATTGGTGACGGAAAATGCAACTTTCACGTTAGTTGTACCTTACGAGTGGGATGGCGAAAGTTCATTGATTGTTATGGCAACAGCCAGGGATTTCAACGGAGACCCTGTTGGTGTATTTGGTGTTGTCTATCCTCAGAAAATTCTGAACTCTCTCATTGAGGGAAAGAAAGTTGGAAGAACCGGGGTCGTTTACATATTGAACAAAGAGGGAAAAGTCGTCGTATGTTCCAAACAGAATGAAATGAATCTGGGAGATGATGAAAGTGTCTTAAGATTCATCGATGAGGTTCTTTCCAAGGATGAGGGAACAGGAAGCTATCTTTACAAAGGAGAGCGGTACATAGCAGTCTTCGGGAAATTGGGTGACTATCCCTTGAAAGCAGTCGTCAGCGTACCTGAGAAAGAGGTAATGGAAGTGGCTAAAGAGTCAGTTCTCATGTCGATCTATGTAACTGTCGCCGTTGTGATAGTCGCTACCTTGGTTGCTTTCTTCATAACCCGCAACATCGTGAAACCTATGTACAGATTGAAAGAGCTTTCGTTGAAGATAGCCGAAGGGGATCTAACGGTGGAAATACCAGCATTGGGAAAGGATGAAGTTGGAGAACTTGGCTCTGCTTTCAAGAAGGTCATTGAAGCTTTCAAAAACACGATAACCGAATTCACGAATTTAAGTGCTCAGGTTGTGAACATATCTTCTCTTCTCAACAGCCTGGTTGAAGAAGCACGATCTAGATCCGAGGAGACAACGAAGGTTATAAGTGAAATAGAGAACTCTATCGAAGATGTGTCGAAAATTGTAAAAGAGGGTGATAAAGGAATGGAGGATATATCGAACGGTGCTCAGAACATAGCACTCAGTGCTGAGAAGCTCTCTGAAGATTCTGATACCATGCGTGATCTTGCTCAAACCGCAGGGAAGGAGCTTGAGAATCAGAGAGAAAGTGTCCTGGAAGCTAGTAGAGTGACCGAGGAGATGCGAAAATCAATAGAAGAGATGGTAAGCCTAAGTAATCAAATAGAGGGCATCCTTGAAACCATAAGCGGTATAGCTGAGCAGACGAATTTACTTGCGTTGAACGCGGCGATAGAGGCTGCAAGAGCGGGAGAAGCCGGTCGTGGCTTTGCGGTCGTTGCAGACGAGATAAGAAAACTTGCCGAGGAAAGCCGTAACGCTACTTCCCAAATAACGGATATACTCGAAGGGGTGAAGAAACAAGCTAAAGAAGTGACAGATAGGAGCTTAAGGATGGAAGAGAGCATGAAGGAACTGGTCGATATGTCCTCTGTGGTGAACGAGAAAGTGAAGGTTCTCTTAGAAAGGATAGATTCCATAAACAGTATGACGGATGATCTCGCGGGAACGAGTGAAGAACAGAGTGCTGCTACTCAAGAGGTTAAGGCTATAATGGAAAGAATCGTCAATACCGTTCAGAACGTTAAAGAGAGGGTAGATACCATAATAGAGCACACGTCGAAGGAGACGGCTCAGATAAATGAAGTCAAAAAATTCGCAGGAGAGCTTGAAGAAAGTGTGAAAAGGTTGAACAGCTATATCGAGAAGTTTAAGATCTGAAGAGGGGATCACGATGAAGAAAGTTGGTATAGTGGATATCGGATCGAATTCCATGATATTCCTTTTAATGGATGAAGAGGGAAAGGTTCTGATGGAAAGAGTTGAAGAGTGGGGAATTGGGGGGTACACCATTCCCCCTTTTTCTTTGATCTCAAAGATGAAGGAATCGATATCCAATTTTGAAAAGATCTGTAGAGAGAACAACGCGGAAATCCATGTGTTCGGAACGGAGTATTTCAGAAAGCATCCTGAAATCTTTAAGAAACTGGTAGGGTGTTTACCTGGAAAGATTCTGAGTGAGGAAGAGGAAGCTATGTACTCCTACATTTCAACTTTGGATATAGAAGGAGACGATAGAATCGTCGTCGATCTTGGTGGAGGAAGCCTTGAGATCATAAGAAAGGAGGGTTTCGAGAGTTTGAAAATCGGAACTCACGTGTTAAATGGGGAATTTAAATTATCGCAACCATATGATGGGCCGATAAATCCCATTGTTGAGTGGATATTTCAGAGACTACCAGATTGCGAAGGTAAAACCCTGATAGGAATAGGTGGAACGTTTGTGAGTATAGCGGCTTTCGAGAAAAAAATGTGGGATCTGGAATCACTACATGGTGCTGCATTACATATTGAAAGGGTTGAAAATATACTGGGAACCGTTAAAAAAATGAGCTTTGATGATCTTAAAAAACTGGAGTATCTTCCCAAAGGAAGAGAAAAAACAATACTGAGCGGGCTTTGTATCACTTTCGCCCTCATGAAAAAATACCTTCCACAAATGACAGTCAGCACGAAGGGTTTTCGACATGCCATCGCTTGGGATATTTTGAAGAACGGTGAACTGACATATCCTTGGAAGAAATGGCGTGCCCGGGGGGAATTGAACCCCCAACCTCCAGATCCGCAGTCTGGCGCTCTATCCTGTTGAGCTACGGGCACGTTTAAAAAAAGATGGCGGAGAGGGTGGGATTCGAACCCACGGTGGGGAGAACCCCACACTTGCTTAGCAGGCAAGC
Organism: uncultured Thermotoga sp.; assembly: GCA_964486555.1. Classification (GTDB taxonomy): domain Bacteria; phylum Thermotogota; class Thermotogae; order Thermotogales; family Thermotogaceae; genus 4484-232. Next base: position 72,465 of record CAZANP010000001.1, read on the forward strand.
GCCTTAGGCCGCTCGGCCACCTCTCCACCGCTTCTAGATTTTATCATTGC
>CAZANP010000002.1:0-33898 GCA_964486555.1 uncultured Thermotoga sp.
TGATAATACCCCATAGAAAAGAATTAGCCAAAGGAACGTTACACGCTATTCTGAAGCAAGCCGGTATCACTCTGGAAGAACTTGAAAAGTATGTTTAACTCCCATCCCCGGCCCTCCGATTTTCTCCCACACGGGGAGAGGGGATAAGGGAGAAGATCAATCAAACCTTAGAGGGATGGAAATAAAATCAATTGTAGGTTTCAGAAAAAATAAAACCCCCGGAATCCCGGGGGTTATTTTTTCTGGACAGGCCCGAAATTACTGAGAGGCCATATCCTGAGAATTGGAGTTCCTATAACGTGATCTTTGGGAACGAAACCGAAAAATCTACAGTCCAAGCTTTCCTTGGAATTGTCTCCCATGAAGAAATAGAAGCCTTTGGGAACCTTTATCGTTATCAATCCATCTTCATCTCTTTTTATGTAATCCGAAAGCTTGAGATTTGCATAATATCTATTGAAAAACTCGTGATACTCCATTCCCGGTATGTAGTATTTTTCCTTCTTCTCATCAAAAAGAACCAGAGAAGGATCGAAGTAATTCAGGATACCAGGGAGAAATGCCTCACCGTATTCGAGGTCTTCTTCTCCCACCAGAAACAGGATCATCACAGCCAGATTCCTTCCATATTTTCTTGCAAGATCGTACAGGAAACTTCTGTACGCTTTTTTGTTGCTTCGAAGCTCACTAGCCTTTGCAAGCCATTCATAGAAATGTTCGTATTTGAAGATACCATCCGCTTCGTACCTTATATTCTTTATCCTCTCGGGAACAACACCGTTGACATATAACTTTCCATCCTTTATTTTCAGAACGTCTCCCTCTTTTCCAACGAGCCTTTTCACGTATTTCACGTGTCCTTTGAATCTTCTTGGTGCGAACAGGTCCATGAACTTATCGAAAAGCCGAAGCATTGTCAAAGCTCTTTCATCTACAAAGGGGGACCATATAACAACGATGTCACCTAACTCTGGCTCTTTGACAGTATAGGTTATCTTCTCTATGAAGAGCCTGTCTCCGATGTTTATAGTTGGGATCATCGAACCTGTTGGAACGAGCATCGTTTCGAAAACGTATAGCCTGATTATGGTTGCCGCGACTATGGCGTAGAGAAGTGCTTTGACCCATTCCACGACTTCCTTCTTTATCTTTTCTTTCATTTCACTCTTTTCTTTCATTTCAATCCTTTCTCTCCTTTATCCTGATCTTACCTCTTATACCTCTCAAGTAATAGAGCTTCGCTTTTCTAACCTTCCCTTTTCTCACAACTTCGATTTTCTCAACTGCCGGCGAATGTATCGGAAAGATCCTCTCAACACCAACACCGCCACTCGCGATCTTTCTGACGGTGAAGGTTCTACTCAAACCGGATCCTCTTATGGAAATAACTATCCCTTGAAAGATCTGAGTTCTTTCCTTATCTCCTTCTATCACCTTGAGATGAACTTTGACGGTGTCTCCCGGCCTGAACTCAGGTATATCTTTTTTAAGGTAGTTCTTCTCCACCATTCTCACAACGTGATCCATACTCATTTCCTCATACCTCCTTTTTGAATCTTCTCCCCTATCAATCTATCGAGGATTATCGCAACAGCCGCTCGAACAGAGAGATGATTGAAATCCCAATTCCCTCTGATTGGATCGAGAGCGAAATCACACATTCTGAGTATCTCATCCGGCAGTCCCCATCCAGTTCCAAAGAGTATAAGAACAGGTTTATCCGTTTCAAGAATTATCTTTCTTCCTTCTTCATAAGTTATGGTGTCTGGCCTCTTCTTTGCCGATGTGAAGAACATGATGGGTCTTTCTCCTTCCTCCTTTTCTATATCTTCGAGAACATCCTCCAGATACCACATTGGTCTTACCAGTTTCAACGCTTCTCCTCTGCTAGGATTGTACCTTTTCCCAAAACCCTCTTTCCAAAAATTCAAAACTTTGTGTACGATATCCTGCTGCGCGGGAAGGTTGGTGACTATGTAATACCTTTTGATACCGTACGTCCTGGCAGATCTTGCTATATCGTGTACATCCAGATTCGTGACTGCTGTTGAGATTATAGATCCATCTCTACCTTTTATAGGATAATGTATTAGTGCTATGTAGATTTTCCCGAGCATTCCATCAGCTCCCTAACAAGCTTTATTATCGCAATCTTATCCTCTTTATCCAAATCCTTTTTCAAGAAGAGATCGGGTCTTCTTATTATGGTCTTCAGAATGCTTTCCTTTCTTCTCCAAATCTCTATTTTCTCATGATCTCCACTCAAGAGAATTTCCGGCACTTTCAATCCCCTGTACTCTCTGGGTCTTGTGTAATTTGGATAATCCAAAAGATCGTTATAAAACGATTCTCTTTTCAAGGATTCCTTATCGACAACTCCTGGTACGAACCTTGAAACAACATCTACAATGACCATGGCCGGAATCTCTCCACCTGTTAGAACGTAATCTCCTATGGAGATTTCCTCATCCACCAAATTCATTACTCTTTCGTCTACTCCTTCGTATCTTCCACACAGAATAACGAGTTTCTCCTTTTTCGCAAGGGCCTTGGCTATTTCATTGTTCAACACTTTTCCCTGAGGTGATGTGAAAACGACATAAGGTTTTCCAAATTTTTCCACATATTCATCGTAGAATCTGAAGAAAGGTTCTGGTTTCATGACCATTCCAGGTCCACCGCCAAATGGGTAATCATCGACGGTTCTATGTTTGTCCGTTGTATAATCTCTCAAATTCACTACATCTATTACCAATTTACCTTCCTTTATAGCTCTGGCTATGACTCCATACTCTTTAACAACCTTTACCATATCTGGAAAAATCGTCACGATGGTTATCCTCATCAGATCCACTCCATCGCTTTCACTGTTATCTTTTTTTCCTCTTTATCGAGTTTTACGACGTAACGTTTTATCATGGGAATCAACGTTTCCTTCTTTCCTTTTTTCACAACGAGGACGTCGTTCGCGCCGGTTTCTATGATGTCTGCCACCTTTCCTAAGCTCTCTCCGCTTTCCAGTACCACTTCACATCCCATAACTTCGTAGAAGTAATATTCGTCCTTTTCGGGTTTGGGAAGCTCGGAAAGCAACACATATACCTTGTACCCTTTAAGCTTTTCAGCGTCTTCTATGGATTCTACCCCTTCAAACTTCACAAGATAAGTCTTTGGGCCTTTCCTCACATTCTTTACCTTTGCAAGGAGGTACCTTTTCCTTTTCTGATCGTAGAGAAGGACTTCGGAAAGATTCATCAGAACCGTTTTCTGGTTCGTGTACGGATAGAGCTTAACTTCCCCTTTCAAACCATGTGTATTCACGATCTGTCCTATAGCTATCCTGTCCTTCAAAAGTTCCGAGAGAAAACTTATCATCATCTCACCACCCTGAGGGTAAACTCCTCGGTTCCATCGCTCAGAGAGCTCAGGATTATCTTTATGGACTTTATGGTCCTTCCATCCTTTCCTATGACCTGTCCAACATCCTCTTCGTTCACGATTATCTCAAAAACCTTTTTTCCTTCTTCTTCAAATTCCATCACAACTAAATCCTCAGGGTGTTTGACGATACCTTTCAGTATATGCTCAAGTACTTCCTTCATCTTTCTCCTCCTTCTTTCCAAATTTTAGTTCATGGAATCTCTTCATGACGCCAAACTTTTTAAAGATGTTTCTCACAGTTTCACTGGGTTGAGCCCCTTTCAGAAGCCATTCCAAAGCTCTTTCGACGTTGAGCTTCATCTCAGCGGGATCCTTCACAGGATCGTAGTAACCGAGGGATTCGATATAGGCACCATCTCTCCTCTTCCTGCTGTCCACAACGACTATCCTGTAGAAAGGTCTGTTTCTTCTTCCAAGCCTCGTGAGTCTTATTCTGACCACACTCGCACCTCCTTCTCAAAATCCGAATCCTTTTATTCCAAATGGGAGTTTCAATTTTCCCTTTTTCATGCGTTTCATGAGCTCTTTCATCTGCTCGTAAGATTTCAAGAGCTTGTTCACGTCCTGTATCGTCGTACCACTGCCTTTTGCAATCCTCTTCTTCCTGCTGTAGTTTATTATTCTTGGGTTTCTCCTTTCTTCTTTGGTCATGGAGTTTATTATCGCTTCCATCTTCTTGAATTCCTTCTCTCCCATCTCCAGATCCATCTTCGGGGCACCTGGAAGCATCTCGATTATAGAGGAGATTGGACCTAACTTCTTGATCTCTTCGAGTTGTTCCTTGAAATCTTCAAGGGTGAACTCAGCTTTCAAAAATTTCTCGGCCGATTTCCTCATCTTCTCCTGGTCCAGCTCTTTCTCAGCCTTTTCTATGAGCGTTAAGACATCTCCCATTCCAAGGATTCTGCCCGCTATCCTATCTGGATGAAAGGGTTCCAAAGCATCGACCTTTTCCCCAACACCTATGAATTTAACGGGTTTACCCGTTACGTACTTTATCGATAATATGACGCCACCTCTTGCATCGCCGTCCATCTTCGTTACGATGAACCCCGTGAGATCCAGTTTCTCATCAAAAGTTTTGGCTGATTTTACAGCATCCTGTCCCATCATGGCATCGACAACTAAGAGAACTTCATCTGGTTTCAAAATCTCTTTCACTTTCACAAGTTCATCCATCATTTCCTCATCTATGTGGAGTCTTCCTGCAGTATCGACTATCATGACATCGTAACCCGTATCCTTCGAATGCTCAATCGCAGATTCGACTATCTTGAACGGATTCTTTCTATCCCCTGTATGAACAGGAACGTTCACAACGCTACCAAGTTTCACAAGCTGATCTATCGCAGCGGGTCTGTAAACATCCGCCGCAACGAGTATGGGATTTCTTCCCTGTTTTTTCAAAAACAGCGCCAGCTTTGCACACGTTGTTGTTTTTCCACTTCCCTGAAGTCCAACTATCATGATGGGAGAAGGCCTGTGTATTAGCTTCAGCGGTTCGTTACTCTCCCCCATTATTCTTATTAGCTCATCCCTTATGATCTTTATGAACATCTGGTCCGGTGTGAAACTCTTCAAAACTTCCTCTCCTAACGCCTTTTCCTTGACGGCTTCTATGAAGTCTTTAACGACTTTGTAGTTGACATCGGCTTCAAGGAGCGATAGCTTCACCTGTCTTACCGCTTCCTGAATGTTCTTCTCCGTTAATCTTCCCTTTCCCGTTAGAGCTCGAAAAACCCTGGAAAGTTTCTCTTGAAGGTTTTCAAACATCGTTGCACCTCCATTCCGACTTAGAAGAATATAAATCAATTGTTATCTAAGATCAATTAAGGGAAGATTTCTTGTGAAAAAGATGGGGTAAGAGATGGTTACCAAAAGGTTAACACAAACAGGTGGATTAACTTAATTCACCTATTGGCAGTAACATTTTAGAAACAATGATATCCACCTTAATTTTTTCCCGCAAAAATCTTCTCTGTATCTTAATAATTAGTTCAACATAAATAATATAAAATAAAGGCTGTAGGAGGTGAGATCATGAAGGTGGGATGTGGTATACCTTAGAAAAGCTGAAAGAATTCTTTATTGACCTTAAAAATGTATTTTCTGCAATTGGTGAGGATCTATCTTACTACGTTAAGTTGGATCCAGCCTCTACCAGTAAATCTCATGTTTTCTTCTTCAATGCCTCTTTCCATGGTTTATTACTTTACAGATTCTCGCATTTCTTTCACAAATGGAAAGTGAAATTTTTAGCAAGTTTTCTGCACCTCCTTGGGAGGATTCTCTATTCCATGGATATACATCCTTCCGCCGAGATAGAACCGGGAGTGGTGATAGATCATGGTATAGGAGTTGTTATAGGGGAAACTGCAAAAGTTGGGAAAAGCACTCTCATATATCACGGTGTCACTCTCGGATCCAAGAGTGTCATGAAGGGGAAAAGACATCCCGATATTGGGAGGAACGTTCTTCTCGGCGCTGGGGCAAAGATTCTTGGACCTATAAAGGTGGGAGACAATGCGATTGTGGGAGCGAACGCAGTTGTACTTGAAGATGTTCCTTCAAACGTGGTGGTCGTGGGAATACCAGCGAAAATAGTGAAAGTGAGAGGAGGTAGTGAACATGATGGAAAGGTTGATAGGGAGAACACCCCTTGTGAGGTTGGAAAAGATAGATCCGAGAATATTTTTGAAGCTTGAGAGGAACAACCCTGGAGGGAGTGTAAAAGACAGGCCGGCACTCTTTATGATCCTCGATGCTGAAAGGAGAGGGCTTCTTAAAAAAGGAGGAGCGATCGTTGAGCCAACAAGCGGTAACATGGGAATAGCCCTTGCGATGATAGGGATCTATAGGGGCTATAGGGTCATACTGACCATGCCGGAATCGATGAGTCTTGAAAGAAGAAAGGTTTTGAAAATGCTGGGAGCAGAGCTTGTCCTCACTCCAGCAGATAAAGGAATGAAAGGGGCGATAGAAGAAGCCTTGAGAATAAAAGAAGAATTGAAAGCCTTCATGCCGAACCAATTTGAAAATCCTGCAAACGTGATGTCTCACATCGTGACCACAGGGCCTGAGCTAGCAAGGCAGATGGATTACAGAATAGATTTCTTCGTGGCAGGCGTTGGAACGGGAGGAACCATAACGGGTGTTGGGAGGGTGTTAAAAAAGATACTGAACGATGTGAAGGTAGTGGCGGTCGAACCTGCAAAATCCCCCGTTCTTTCGGGGGGAGAGCCGGGAAAGCATGGTATTCAAGGAATAGGTCCTGGGTTCATACCCAAAATACTTGATTTAAGCATCATCGATGAGATCGTGACTGTGACGGAAGAGGAGGCGTTGGAAGGTATGAAACTACTCGCTAGAAAAGAAGGGTTGTTCGTTGGTATATCGAGTGGTGCGAATCTGTGGGCTGCGTTGAGAATAGCCGAGAAGATCGGAAGGAAAGATGTTAGAATAGTAACGGTAGCACCGGATCATGGAGAAAGGTATATAAGCGTTTTGTGAATGGAGGGAAAGTTTGCTGACATTCAAAGATGTGGAAAATTTTCTGTTATGCCCCAGAAGGTATTACTTCAGAGTTTACAGAGAGAATGAGGAGAAAGATCTTCAGGAGATGGGAGATTTTGAGGTTGCGCATCACGATCCCGATGTGACTCGGGAATTGTTGAGAATGGGATTTTCTGTTCTCCAGCCGGCGGAAATTTTCGAAGTTTTTGGAGAAACATTGTTAGCGCAGCCCGATCTGATAGTGAAAGAGGGCGACGGTTGGCGAATAATCGTCCACAAGAAGGCCAAAAATTTCAAGAGAAAATACATTTTGGAAGCGGCTTTTCACGGATATGTCTTTTCCTCTAAAGGTTGGCACGTTAAGGACGTTGTCTTCATATCACCGTTTTTCAAAATCTCCGTTGATTGGAGAGAAGGTGTGGAATCGCTGTTTTCGGTTCTTCAAGCCATCTCGGCTTTAACAGAACCTCCAGATCCTATCCCATCGAGAATATGCCGGAATTGCCCCATTCGGGATGAGTGTTCGAGTATTCTCATTGAGAAAGGCGATCTGAGGGCAATACACGGAGTTGGAGACAGAACGATAGAAGAATTGAAAGAATTGGGAATAAAGAACCTATGGGAGCTTTCAGAAGTATCTGAGAGTCTTCTTGCAAAGCATTTCGGACATGAAAGGGGAAGAAGATTGAAGAAGATGGCAGAAGCTCTGGTTGAGAAAAAACCCGTGTTTTTCGGAAAGATACCTGAGATACCTGAAGGTATAGTTCTGGATATGGAAAGTTATCCGGCAGGAGATATAGATTTTCTCTACGGATTTTTGGAAGGAGAGAGGTACGTACCATTTTTTGTGAACACACCTGTTGATGTCAAAGAAACGTTTTTCAAGGTTCTTGAGTACCTAGAGAGTAGGGAAGGCCCCATATATCATTACCATGGGTTCGAACCGGGAAGGTTTAAGAACCTGCTGTTGAGGTTCAAACTCGATCCTAGAAAGTTCTCAAAACTGCTCAAACGTTTCACCGATGTCTATACCCTTCTTTCAAATACCGTTGCATTGCCTGTCACATCGTACTCACTGAAGGTTGTAGGGAAATGGCTAGGTTACAAGTGGAGAGTAAACCTTGCAGGTTCCACCGTCATATCACATTATGAAAAATGGCTCAAAACGGGCATGAAAAAGTATCTGGAAGAGATATTGATGTACAACGAAGACGATGTCAGGGCGACGAAGAAAATTCTGGACTTTCTCAAGGAACAGGCTCCCAAAGCCCAAAGCCTATCCTGATTCCTCCAAAAAGGTATGTAACTTCCAAAAAGAGCTTATCTTTGAACGATCTCCCGCCAGGTGGCGGAATGTAGTATCTGAACCTTGCGTACACATTCCTTTTGGCATTGAAGTTTCCACTTACAGGCATCCATAACCCCACCGATAGGTCGAAATTTTCTCGAGCGAATTGAGACACAACACCTAATCCGAAATCCGCACTCCAAGAGGTATCCGTTGATCCTTCTTCAGGGTAGTTATCGTAATGCGCAACGAAAAGGGGCCCAAATTTTAAATTCCCCACATCGAAGTTCATAGAGGTTGTGAACTTGAAATCATACAGATCCACAGGGCTCGCACTTCCAGAGATCTCTTTGTTCAAATCGAAGGATAGATATCCGAGAGCTTCAAAATTTCTCTCCGAAAATCCTAGCCCAAAACTCCATCCCGCATTTTCGAGTAGGCTGTAACCTCCTGATATGAAGATACCCATCGAAAAGATCGAACAGCTCAAAATCATTATGAACAAGGTAAGATATTTCAAAGCGATCACCTCACTCGCTCTTTTCGTATGGTATACCATCGGCCGCAGGTGGCCTGGTCTTTCCAATGAGTCCTGCTACGACAACCAAGGTCACTATGAACGGGAACATGTTGAAAAGAGGCTTTGTCGTGGCTGGAACATGGAGTATGGGACTGCTTTGAAGTTGATTGGCCATAGCCTCTGAAACACCAAAGAGAAGACTTGCCCACATGGCACCTATTGGATTCCAGTTTCCAAGTATCATGGCAGCTAGTGCTATGAAACCTCTGCCTCCCGTCATGAGTTCTCTGAAGTTACCAACCTCTCCGACCGAAAGGAAAGATCCACCAAGGCTTGCCATGACACCACTCATTATCACGCCGAAGTATCTTATACCGTAAACGTTTATACCGAGAGTATCCGCTGATTCGGGATTTTCACCAACAGCTCTCATCCTGAGACCCAGAGTTGTTTTGTAAAGGAGGAACCACGTTGCAAAGACCGAAGCGAAGGCAACTATCACAAGGGGATTTATCTGACCGATGGCTTGTCCTAAAAACGGTATCTTGTACAATCCTGGGATCTTTATCTCTGCTATCTTACCAACGTAATCGGTTTGCCCTGGCTGGCCGAATATGGGTTCCATCAGAAATCCCGTTACGCCCTGAGCTATGAGTATCAGTGCCGCACCACTGACTATCTGATTTCCACACCACTTTATACTCGCCCATGCATGAAGCCAGGCCATACCCATCCCTATTGGTATAGCGAGGAAAACTCCAAGCCATGGGCTCCCCGTTATTTGAGTGAAGACCACCGAAAAGAAAGCACCCATCAGCATGATACCTTCCAGTGCGATGTTCACAACACCTGTCGTTTCGCTGAACACACCACCAAGGGAAGCAAATATCAAAGGAGCTGAAGCTGTGAGTGTTATCTTGTAAAACTGAGGATTGGTGAATATATCGAAGAGGGCCTCTATGAATCTCAAGATCTCACCTTCTTTTTCCTTATGAGGATAGTTCTGACTATTCTATCCGCCGCTACCAGGAAGATCACTATACCTTGAACGATCATTATTATGTGCTTTGGAACACCAACGAATTGCATCTCGTTTGATCCCGTTCTAAGCGAGGCCATAAGAAACGCTGCGAACATTATACCTATAGGATGGTTCTGCCCAATCAAGGCAACTGAAATACCATCGAACCCCTTTCCCCCTGAAAGCGTTCCTAAGAATCTATGGTGAACTCCCATCACTTCCAGAGCTCCTGCAAGACCAGCGAGAGCCCCGCTTATCGCCATAGACATCGTGATGTTCTTTGATATACTTATACCACCGTATTCAGCAGCGTATGGATTGAAACCAGCTGCTTTCACCTCATAGCCAGTTGTTGTCTTTTCCAAAATTATGTACATGATTATTGCCGCAACGATGGCTATTATTATCCCAGAAGTCATCTCAGTTGCTCCTATGGTGAGAAGAGGTGGAAGCTTTGCAGATTCGGCGATCTCCGGGCTTTTAGGAGTACCTGACCCCACTGCAAGAGGCTCTGTAACCATATAGGATGAAAGGTACGTTGCGATCCAGTTGAGCATGATGGTTGAAACAACTTCATGAGCTCCCGTCTTTGCTTTCAGATACCCTGCAATCGCTGCCCATCCAGCTCCTGCCAACATACCGATTAGCATGGTAACGGGTATCGCTATGACCGGTGGAACTCCCCCAAGGTTTATACCGACCACCGTCGCGATGAGAGCCCCCATTATCATCTGCCCTTCTGCCCCTATGTTGAAAACGCCGGCTCTAAATCCAAAGCCCACGGCAAGTCCTGTGAGTATCAAAGGAGTCGTTTTTATTATCGTGTCAGCGATAGCCTGTCTTCCTCCAAAAGCCCCCTTTATCAAGGCTTCATAAGCCACTATGGGATTCTTTCCTATGAGAAGTATCACGACAGAGGCTATCATTAATGCGAGTATCACGGCCGCTACAGGTACTACAAAGGACCAGATACGAGAGTCAGGTCTCATCTTTCTACCTCCTCCAACCTGTGACCTGCCATCATGAGTCCCACTTTTTCGAAGGTGGTTTCCTCAGGTCTGGTCTCTCCCATTATCTCTCCTTCGTATATAACCAGAATTCTATCACTCAAGGAGAATATCTCCTCCAATTCCATGGATATCAGAAGTATCCCAACGTTTCTCGCCCTCATCTTGAGGATGGTCTTGTGAATGAACTCTATGGCTCCCACGTCCAGCCCTCGAGTCGGCTGAGAAACGACCATGAACTTGGGTTCATGACTCAATTCTCTCGCCACAACTATCTTCTGCTGATTCCCTCCCGAGAAATTTCCTCCAAGCATCTCGGGCTTTCTCGGTCTTATATCGAACTCTTCGAAAAGATCTCTTGCGTTTTTAAGTATGAATCTCTTATTCAAAAAGTTGTTTTCAGAGAATGGGAATCTGTGATGCTTTCCAAGGATGAGGTTGTAATACGCAGGATATTCGACAATCAGACCATGTTTTAAACGGTCTTCTGGGATGTGGGCCATACCCATGTCTCTAAGTTCCCTGGGTGAAAATCCCGTCACATCGATACCGTCGAATATTATTTTCCCTTTCTCTACCTTTCTCAGCCCGGTTATGGCTTCAACGAGTTCTGTCTGCCCGTTACCCGCAACTCCGGCTATTCCAACAATCTCTCCTTTTCTGACTTTCAAAGAAACTCCTTTGACGGCATCCAATCCCCTGTTGTCTTTAACCCAAAGGTCTTTTATCTCAAAAACCACATCACCTGGCTCTTTACTTTCCTTTTCAACCCTCAAAACCACGTCCCTTCCCACCATCAACCTCGCTATCTCTTTAGGGTTCGTCTCCGATGTTTTCAATCTTCCCGTGACTTTCCCAAGCCTCATGACGGTCACGTTGTCGGATATCTCCATAACTTCGTTCAATTTGTGCGATATGAATATGATGGTCTTTCCAGATTTTTTGAGTCTCCTCAATATTTCAAAGAGCTCTTCCGTTTCCTGGGGGGTCAAAACAGCCGTCGGCTCATCCAATATCAGTATTTCAGCTCCTCTATAGAGTGTCTTTATTATCTCGACTCTCTGTTGCATACCAACGGGAATATCCTCGATCTTCGCATCCACATCCACAAGTAATCCGTATTTCTCTGAAAGATCCTTCACCACTTTTCTTGCTTCGTTCAGATCAAATAAGAAACCTTTTTTTGTTTCTGATCCCAAAACGACGTTCTCCGCAACCGTCAGATTATCAACGAGCATGAAATGCTGGTGGACCATACCTATACCATGTTCTATCGCCTCTCTTGGCCCTTTAAAATGGACTTTCTTACCGAAGATATATATTTCCCCTTCATCCGGGTGAAGAAGACCGTACAGTTGATTCATCAGTGTGGTTTTTCCAGCGCCGTTCTCACCAACGATCGCATGGATCTCCCCCTTCTCGACGAAGAGATCCACATGATCGTTGGCAAGAACCCCAGGAAACCTTTTGGTAATTCCTTTCATCACAACTGCGTACTCTTTATCCAACTCGATCCCTCCTAAAGAGGGGGGATATCCCCCCTCTTTGTATCAGAATGGGAATTCCACTTTCGGAACTTCGAAGGCGTCGAGTTTCTCTTGAGTGTCAGGAATGACGAATTTTCCTTCTTTTATGAGTTTCTCAAGGTAAACAAGTTCTGCTACAACCCTGTTGGGAACGATTCCTTTCGTGTACTTCATCGGGCTTATCCCAACACCGTCTTCTTTTAATCCGAGTACCTTGTGGCCTCCTTCGAAGGTTCCTTCATAGGCCCATTTGACGGCGTAATAGGAAGCCATATCGACTCTCTTCATGGCGCTACAGAGGACAGCACCGGGTGCCATGTAATCCTGATCTGCATCGACACCGATCGCGAAGAATCCTTTTCCGTGTTCAACGTAGTAATCTATGAGCTTGTCGAGATCACTCGTTCCAGCGAGAGCTGAGAATTTTTCTTTGGCTGCTTCTATAACGCCGTTTCCACAGGCACCGGATGCGTGGAAAACGATATCTGCACCCTGTGCAAACTGTGACATGGCAAGGTCCTTTCCCTTTTTCGGATCCTCGAAGTCGTTCGTGTAGCCTTTCAGAATCTTCACAGGTTTCTTGTGAAGGACAGAATAAGTTTTAACACCGGCTTCGTAACCGTATCTGAATCTTTCAACTGGCGGTATGGGAATTCCACCAACGAATCCAACGATGTTGGTTTTCGTCATGGCAGCTGCCACGTATCCCACGAGAAACGCGGTTTCCTGTTCTTTGAAAGTGAAGGTCAGAACGTTGGGGAGTTCCTGTCCTTCTGGAGGAACTATATCTATTCCCACGAAGTAAGTGTCTGGATACTGTTTTGCAACTTTGAACAGGGCATCCGTCATCATGAAACCAACGGCAAATACCACATCAGCTTTCTCGGCAGCTTTACTCAGGTTTGGTATGTAGTCAGCTTGTTCGTAAGACTGAATGACTTCTTTCTCAATACCGAGTTCTTCAGCAGCTTTTACGATACCAGCCCAGGTTCCATCGTTGAAAGATTTGTCTCCCAAGCCTCCTATGTCGGTAACCATTATGACTTTGAAGGGAAACAGTGTCACTGCCAGAGCAATGAAAAGTACCAATAAAAGCTTCCTCATGGGTTCACACCTCCTTCTTTAGTATTCCGTATATCGTAAGAAGAGTGAGAAGAATCACCAAAATTTCCACACCGAAATTATAAATTGCATTCGTCGTTATTTCTATATCCTTTATACCCATCTGGACGAATATGGATACTTTTTCATGGCCTATCATGGATAGGACGGCGAGCACTGAAGCCAAAACTGTCGATGGTAAAACCATGATCCATTTCTTCGTCACGGAGAAAAGGAAAAGAAGCATGAATATCAGCATGAGAGCGAGCCCTTTTTTCGTCTGATAACTCCAAAGATCGGGTATTTCACTCGATACATCTTTTTTGAAAATATCCTTTATATCCTCATAAACAGGCCTCATGACACTGACTCTAGTGAAGGAATTTTCAACGTAATCTTCTAAATCTTTGACGAACTGTGCCGCTGAATAAGTCGTTATTTTCTTCAAGAATTTTTTCAGTTCTTTCAATTTTCTCTCTGCTTTCTTCTCCCTTGTGGCCTCGTTTAGAAGATATTCATTTATCTTTTCTCCTTGTTCCTTGAATATCTTTCTTCTCTCATCAAAACTTCTGTGGGAGTAGAAATCGGAAAACGATGGGGTGGTTATGAACAGTCTATCCTGAAAGACTTCGACATTTTCTACTGCTTCGACTTCCTTCAGTTTGTTAAGGAAATTGGCAAGATCCTCCACCAGAAACTTCGTTTCTTCCCTGCTTGCAAGGAGAGCCGATGTCAGAGAAGTGCTGATCTTCTTGAAAGGGGAATTCTCATTTAGATAAACATCTTTTTTCAGAAAACCGTAGTAAGGGGAGCTAAGAAAATCTTGATTTTTACTCATCGACAGTTCCTCCACATCGATATACCTCGGGAAGAACACGAGTACTATGAAGGCAACACCAAGGATGGATAAGTAAACATCCATTCTTCTCTTTCTCGTGAAAGACCTCTTCACTGATATCAGCAGGGCGAAGGAAAAACCAAAGAAGATCAACATCGTGTAGACCATCGTATCGGTGTACGCGGTGGAATTGTAGAGAAAGTACAAAAACCATGTTTCGACCAGCAAAATAGCAAGAAATACAGGTACGCGAATCTTCCTCAGAAAGATCGCAAAACAAACCGCGATACCGTATATCAAATATCTGAACCAAAAGATGTTCCTCTTCTTTGGAATCAGATCAACCGCTTCTTTCGCCACGCGATTCTGCAAATTTGAAATCTCTTCATTCAGAAATCTCCATAGATAAAGAGCTTTCGTGTTGAGAAATCTGTTCAGGGATGGTAGATCTTTGGGGGGATTCTCTTTGACACTATTCAATATACTCGAGATCTCTTTCTCTATCTTCTCTGAGAAGAAGAAATCCATCTCTTTCAGAACATCGGGCGGTATTTCCTTCTTCGTCTGTTTGTAGCCAAGATCCATCCTTTGGATATTGATGATCTTGGGAGGAGGTTCGTCGTATACTCCTAAATAATACCCCAAGATCCATTTGAAGAAATTTCTTGAATACTTTCTAAGATAGGATTTATACTCCTCAAAGAACTTGTTAAAAGCGGGATTCTTCTTTATAGAGCTTTCTGAAAGGTTCTTATTCATCATGTCCGATAGTACATAGCAAAGAAAAAGGGAAACGGCAAGTTTATGCTCTCGATCGATGTCTTTTTGTTCTTCATAGAGTATAACTAGAAAATCTCCGACGTTCAATGCGAACTCTCTTCTTTCCACACTTCCTATTAGAAGATGCCTGTAGAACCTGTAGTAACTCAAATCTTTCAGTCGTTTTTTAACGGTGATAACGAACTGATCCCTCGAATCTGGAGAGTTGTAGTCTTCAACCAAGGACGAAAAAACCTTATAGGCTTCTTCAACATTCAATGAAAAAGCCATGAGTCCCATCGTTATCATGAAAAATATCAACAGTTTTTTCATGAAGAAGGATACCTCCCGGCTGAAGATCCAAATATTAGGATACCAAATTCCATCTTTTTTTGAAAAAACCGGGGAAAACCCCGGAGAGGAGAGGAAAGATCGATCTTCACTAACCCCCACGGCGGTCCTTCGAAGAAATTATACAACTTTTCCTCCACACTACCAAATAATGTGATCATCTACAAACAGTTTAAAACACGAGGTTGGAAGGTTAAAATCATGTGGATTTTTAAAATCATTCTAAAATGTTTTTACCATTATACCCAATCCACCAGCAACCAATATGAATTGGATCAATGAGAGTTTTTTAGATCTCAGCAGCGTGAGCAATAATAAAGCTAGAATGAAAGAGATGAGATCGTTGACGGTGCTCAAGGTGAGATTCATACCAGCTGCGAGAATTGGAGCTATAATACTCATTCTAAGGGCATTTAAAAGTCTCCTGGGATTTCTGAGTATTCTTTCGATTATGAAGGATATGAAATACATCCACATGAAACTCGGTAGTATCACTCCGATCGTTGACAAAACAGCCCCTGAAAATCCTGCTATTTTGTAACCTATGTAAGTCGCCGAATTTATAGCGATAGGCCCTGGGGTCATCTGCGATATGGAGAGTAGATCTAAAAACTCTGGGTTCGTCATCCACCCATGCACTCCCACCACTTCATTCTGTATCATGCTCAAAGCCCCGTATCCTCCCCCAAATGCTAGAAATCCTATCTTCATGAAACAGAAGAAAAGATCGATGGCTTTCATCGTTTTTCCTCCCTGTTGGTTGCTTTAAAGAATACAATGGATGCAATTATGAGGAACACCAGAAAAGCTGATATTTTGAAGAAGACGATGACAACGGCACCTGCGATCAGAATACCCAGTATGACACGACTCTTTATTATTCTTTTTATCAATTCCAACGAGTAATTGATTATGATTATGGTTACACCGAGACGTGCTCCGAACATGAAATTTCTAACGATGCTGTACTTTTCCACTTTTTCGAACATGAGAGCGATCAAAAGGATCGAGAAAAAGGGAGGGAGAACTATGGAGATAGAACAGATTATGGAACCCAGAATACCAGCTTTCATTCTTCCAAGAAGTATGGCGGTGTTAACGGCTATAGGACCTGGAAAACTCTGAGCCTTAGCCACTATATCTAAGAATTCTTCTTCCTTCAGCATCTTCAATTTTCTGACGAGTTCTTCCTCCATCAGAGGTAGCATTCCGTAACCTCCACCTAGTCCTATGGTGCTTATCTTCATAAGGCTCAACGCTAATTTCAGCATGAGAAACGCCTCCTATTTCATGTGAGAGGTAGTGTGAAGTAGAACATGTTCTTTCCATCTTTCCATTCATAACCTATCTTTCCGTTGTGCATCTCTACATATCTTCTGGCTATGAATAACCCCAAACCTAAACCTTTCGATTTCCTTTTGAGGTCGAAGAGCTTAACGTTCAAATCATAAGGTATCTTCTTCCCCAAACTGGAAATTTCCACTTTAGCGAAATTCCTTGTCTTAGATATTTTAACGTTTATAGGACCTCTGGAGTATTCTGCAGCGTTTCTCAACAAATTCAAAGTTACTTCTAAAATCTTCGAAGGATCAACAAGAACTTCCACCTCATCTGTGTATTGGAAAGATATTTTCCTTCCGTAACTTTTAGTTATCATCTCACAAGCATCCCATACCAGCTCAACGAGATTAACCAATTCTTTTCTTACTATCTCCAGTCCTCCCTCTATTCTTCCCACCCTTAACAATTGGTCCGTCAGATCTTTTATTAAATCTATGTAACGTAGGGCATCTTTTTTTAAGGATCTATCCACAGGCATCTCTTTTATGGAGTTTTCCAAGAGAGTCAAAGGGGTCCTTATATCGTGCGAGAAACTGTAAAGTATCAACTCCAAGGTACTCTTCAGATGTTTCTCCTTTTCTAGAGATTTCTTGAAACTCTCTAGATTCTCCTCTAAAGCTTTTGATAATCCCGTTATCTCATCATCAAAAGCATCTCTTTCTATCTGACCTCTCTTGATGGAATCTGTCAATTTCTTTACCCGCTGGTACACCAGAAGATGGACTAAAAGGCCCGACATCACAGAGACGAAAAATGAAAGTACTAGAGCATCAAGTAGTGACACAGAGGAAGAACGCATTTTCAGAGCATCTAGAACCATGACAATGAAAAAGGTTAAGATGAACGTGATAATGGAGATCCTGATGGACAACATGAGGTTCTCACCACACCGTATCAGAATTCTTCAGGTATTTCAAAAGAGATCTTCCCGAATTTCCCATTGGCAATTTCTGTAAAGAGCATGTACGCCGCTTTATCGCGATCGATTTCTCCACCTTTGATGAGAATTCCTCGCTTTCTTCCGTAAAATTCCAGGAATTCCATGAAGCTTCTCTGTTCGTTCGTTCTGTTTTTGAAGATATCAAAGGCTATCTCCATTACTTTGAAATCCACTCTCTCAACGGGTAAAGATCCTACGAGAAGGAGTTTTGCAGAGAGTTCCTTACTGAACAGTTTTTTATACAGTATACCTGGAGTATCCAGAAGTTTCTTATCCCTTCCAAACGCGATCCATTGCACTCCCTTCGTTATACCCGGGACTCCTCCAACAGCTGAGACCCTTCTTCCCTTAATCTTGTTTATTATCGTGGACTTCCCAGTATTCGGTACACCGAGTATCATGACCCTATCACCTGAGGAGAGATACATACCCAGTTTCTTCATGAAGGCCTTTCTGTCTTCAAATTTACTGGTTGATAGAACCGATTCACCATTTTTTCTGAAAAAATCGATCCACTTTCTGGTTACATCATCGTCTGCAAGGTCTTCCTTGTTCAGCAGTACTATCCTTTTTTTCCTTGATAGATCCACTCCGTAAGCCGATGTGGCCATAGGGGCTCTCGCATCCCTTACTTCCACAACAACGTTCACCATCTTCAACATTCGCTCAACGGCTTTTCTAGCCTTGGAAATATGCCCGGGATACCACATTATCTCATCCCTTCTTGACTGCAAGATCGTTCCAGGTTTTGAATACAAAGCACACACCACATAGAGAACATCTCTCCCATCTGCAATCCCCGGTTCTAATGCCTTCAAGAGATTTCCTGTACTCTTCTATCAAAAAGTCCTTGGAGATCCCCAGGTCTATGTGATCCCATGGTAAGGGTTCTTCCAAATCAAAAGGCCCCATGTAATCTGCTGGATCTATGCTGGTTTTCTCAAAAGCTTTCATCCATTTTTCTTTGTCGAACATTTCTTTCCACTCATCGAAGATACAACCAAGTTCATTGGCCTTCAACACGAGTTTTAACAGTTTCCTATCACCTCTGGAGAGTACACCTTCTATCATGCTCATCCAAGGGTTGTGAAAGGATATGTGAGCGTATCTTCTTGCTCTCATGATAATTCTTCTCTTCTCCAGAGCTTCTTCGACCGATATTTGCCGAACGAACTGAAAAGGTGTATGGGGTTTGGGAACGAAAACTGCAACGGATACCGAAAGATCTTTGAATCCAATTCTTTTCACCTTTTCGATTAATCTTGCTATGTCCTCTATGTCTTCATCTTTCTCAGTTGGCAAGCCTATCATGAAGTAGAGTTTTATCCTTCTCCATCCGGCATCTTTCGCAGAAATGATGGTCCTCCAAACATCATCGTCCGATATGTTCTTGTTTATCACATCCCTCAAACGCTGTTTTGCCGTTTCTGGTGCGAATGTGAGACCTGTCTTTCTAATACTGGCGATCTTCTGAGCTATCTCCAACCCGAAACTGTCCATTCTGGTTGATGGTATCGAAAGAGCCACTTTTCTTTCTGAAAGTATAGGGAGAATTTCTTCTACTATACCGTTTATATCTGTATGATCCATCGTCGATAAGGAAAGTAAGGATATTTCTTCGTAACCCGTTGAATCCAGCATCTTTTCCACAATCTCTCTTACACTTTCTTTTGACCTCTCTCTGACAGGCCTGTAGAACATTCCAGCGTGACAGAATCTACAACCCCTCGTACAACCTCTAGATATCTCCACAACTCCCCTGTCGTGAACACTCTCCACATGAGGTAGTATCTTATTCACAAAATGAGCTTGATTCTCGAGGGATTTTAAAAGCCTCTTCCTCACCTTTTCAGGGACGAAGCTGTACACGGGTACCACTCTCTTACCCTGAGATTCGTAGAATAGTGGGACGTAAACTCCTTCAATCTTGCTCAATTCTTTCAACACCTCGAATCTTCTACCATTTTTCACCTCGCGCAGAACTTTAGCCATCTCAACGACAGCTTCTTCCCCATCTCCTATTACAATGGCATCGAAAAGGAGCGCAACAGGTTCAGGATTACTCGAACAAGGCCCACCACTTATGACTATTGGATCTTCATCTTTTCTGTCTTCCGCCAAGATGGGTATTTTTGAGAGTTTTAGAACTTCCACAACGTTGGTGTATGAGAGTTCGTAAGATAAGGAAATACCCACGACGTCCATATATAAGAGAGGAGTTTTGGACTCCATGGTGAAGAGAGGAATATCATTTTCTTTCATTCTCTCGATCATATCCACCCAGGGAAGGAAAGCTCTTTCTGCCCAGACCCAGGGTATGTCGTTCAGAATGTGGTATATTATCTCGAGTCCCAAATTCGAAGAACCTATTTCGTACAGATCGGGGAAAACCAGGGCAATTCTGAGAGAAACCTCGTTTTCATCCTTAACAACCGAATTGTACTCGTTTCCCAGATATCTACTGGGTTTCCTCACCCACGGTAGGATCTCGTTGAGAAACCTCATTATCTCGATTTTTTCCACTTCATTCGATCTCTCCTTTCAAAAAGCGAAAATTTCCTTCATCTTCTTTTATGCTCTTTTATTCTAACTCTTTCTTCTTTTTTTGAAATAATGTTGACGATATTATAATCTATAAGGTGGAGGAGGAATATATGAGAAGGATAGCAAAACATCCCATACTGGATTTTAACAACAGAAAGAAGATTAAATTTTACTTTGAGGGAACTGAGTTTATCGCCTACGAAGGAGACACGATAGCATCAGCTCTGATAGCTAATGGTATAGACATTTTTGGATATACTTCCAAAAAAGGCCGTCCAAGAGGCCTTTTTTGTTGCATAGGAAAGTGTTCTTCATGTCTTGTTGTCGTGAATGGGATTCCTAACGTGAGAGCCTGCATAACACCCGTGGAGGAAGGAATGAAGGTTAGAAGGCAAGTAGGTAAAGGGGTCACCAAAGAGGTGAAAGAAATTGAAGAATAAGAAAGTGGATTTTCTCGTTGTAGGAGGAGGGCCTGCTGGGCTTTCTGCTGCATTGGAAGCTGGTAAGAGAGGTTTGAAGGTTCTCTTAGTCGATGAAGGAGTACGACTCGGTGGGCAGCTCGTGAAGCAGACTCATAAATTCTTTGGACACGAAGGAACGTACGCATCTGTTCGTGGATTTGAAATAGCAAAGATCTTGGTGAAGGAGTTGAAGAAATGTAAAAACATCGAAGCCAAAACGATGACATCCGTGATCGGTATCTACGAAGACGGTGTGCTCGCTTGGGACAGGAAAGCGAATGAAGTTTTTCGAATAGAATCTGAGTACACATTGATAGCAACTGGTGCATCTGAAAAGTATATAGCTTTTGAGAACAACGATCTACCGGGTATCTATGGAGCTGGCGCAGTGCAGACACTCATGAATCAATTTGGGGTTCTACCAGGGGAGAACTTCCTCATCATCGGTTCGGGTAACATCGGTCTCATCGTTGCGTATCAATTGATCCAGGCGGGAGCGAATGTAAAAGCCATAGTTGAAATAACTGATAAAGTTGGAGGATACGTCGTTCACTTAAACAAGATAAGAAGACTCGGTGTACCCGTTCTCCTGAAGCACACCATAGTGAGGGCTTTAGGAAACAATAGAGTAGAAGGCGCTGTCATAGCTGAAGTGGATGAAAGCTATAACGTCATTCCTGGAACTGAGAAGGAACTGGTGGTTGATACCATATGTCTGGCAGTTGGTCTTGCGCCATCCATAGAGCTAGCTGCAATGGCTGGGGCTGAGGTAATCTATATACCTGAACTTGGCGGATACATCGTTAGAAGAGATGAATTCATGAGAACATCTGTTCCCAACCTGTTCGTAGCGGGTGATGTTTCGGGAATCGAAGAAGCAACAACCGCCATGTTAGAGGGAAAAATCGTCGGATTGACGGTATCTTCAGAGAAGAAAAAGATGAATCTATTGGGGGAGATAAAAGCTCTTTTGAGAGAGCTCGAAGATTTCAGAAGGGGGCCCGTTTCCGAAAGGGTGAGAAGAGGCCTTTCCAAAATGGGTATAAAAACCGTAAGTGGTGGATTCAGAACGGAAGTTCAGAGGTCAAAAGGTCCCATAGGAAAACTCAGAGCTGTTATCGAATGCCCACAGCCTATACCCTGTAATCCCTGTGAAACCGTTTGCGCCTTCGGTGCGATATCAACAGGTGGAAGCATAAATGGTATACCCTGGGTGGATTACGATAAATGTACAGGGTGTGGTTTGTGTGCTCTCAAGTGTCCGGGGCTCGCCATATTCATGGTCAAAGAAGAGGTTGAGAAAAAGGAAGCGATCGTAGGGATACCATACGAGCTTCTCCCAGTACCTGAAGAAGGAGAGAAGGTTTTAGGAACCGATAGGGATGGAAAGCCCGTTTGTGAGGCTGTGGTTGAGAAGGTTGTTAAATCCAAGGATAAAACGCATTTGGTATACCTGAGAGTTCCTCTCAAGTATGTGGATACAGTAAGGGGATTTGTGGTTTCACCGAGAGAGAAATATGAATTCGTTTGTAGATGCGAGGAAGTCACCGTTCAAGATATTGAAAAAGCGATAGATGAAGGCTACACAGACTATGAGGAGTTGAGAAGGTACTTGAGAATCGGTATGGGGCCCTGTGGTGGTAGAACCTGTAGATTACTCACCCTCATGATTCTCGCCAGGAAAACGGGGAAGAGGATGGAGGACCTATCACCTGGTACTTTCAGGCCACCCACTATACCTGTACCCTTTAACGCTTTTCTGGAGGGTGATAAAAATTGAAAACGAAAGTGGTCATAATCGGAGCAGGAATGGTGGGAGCATCCATTGCCTTTCACTTAACGAGGCTCGGTGAGAAAGATGTCTTCATTCTTGAGAAGAGTTACGTATCCTCAGGTTCCACTGGAAGATGTGCTGGAGGGATAAGACAACAGTGGAGTACGAGAAATAACGTGAGACTCGCTATGAGAAGCGTTGAATGGTTCAAAAGGATGAAGGAAGATACAGGTATGGATGTGGAGTACAAGCAAGGTGGATATCTCATCCTATCTTTCGATGAGGAAGAAGCGGAAGAGTTTGCAGAGAACGTGAAAATGCAGAAAGAGGAAGGATTGGAAGTGGAAGTATTAACACCAAAGCAAGTTAAACGAAGATTCCCTTACGTTAATGTGGAAGGAGTAAAACTTGCCACTTTCTGTCCAACCGATGGACACGCTAATCCACATCTAGCCAATTTTGCTTACATAAGGAGATCTGTCGAAAATGGTGCGAGGCTCTTCACTAAAACGGAGGTTAAGGAGATAGACGTTTCAAACGGCACCGTAAAGGGAGTGTGGACGAATGCGGGATACATCGAATGTGAGGTTGTCATCAACGCTGCAGGTCCCTGGTCAAAAGATATCGGTGAGATGGTTGGTATCGATCTACCAACGGAAAGCTATCGTCATCAAATATTGGTCACGGAACCTCTGGAGAACATGATGGATCCGATGATAATAAGTTTTTCTGGGAATTTTTACATAAGACAAACCCGCCACGGTTCTTTTCTCATGGGGCAGGGTGATAAAGATGAAAGACCTGGTATTAACAGAAAGGTGACAGCGAAATTCTTACTCGAGATGGTGAATAAGATGTCGAGAAGATTTCCATTTTTGAGGAATTTGAGAGTTATAAGACAATGGAGTGGCGAGTACAACATGTCTCCCGATGCTCAACCTATCGTTGGCCTTTCGGAGAACGTTTCGGGATACTTCTATGCTGTTGGATTCAGTGGCCATGGTTTCATGGTCGCACCCGCAGTGGGAGAAGCGATCGCTGAGTGGATAGTCTTTGGAAAACCAAAAAGTGTGGATGTCTCTCAGTTGTCACTTGAGAGATTCAAGGGAAAAGAATTTTTAAAGGAAAGGAGTGTGGTTTGAAATATCAGATTGAGGAGGGATGTTTCGTGCTTAAAGAGACAGATTACATGATACTCAAACCGTTTAAAAACTTTCCTATCATCGACTTTTCAAACCCTGAGGACATCGAAAAGATGGAAAAAGCTTTAGAGAAGGTGGAAAAAGAGTTTGGAAAAGAATACGATCTCGTTATAGGAGGTAAATCTTACAAGACTGAAGAAAAAATCGTGTCCAAAAACCCCAGCAGGTTTGAAGAGATTGTGGGAGTCTCTTCAAAAGGAAACGAAGAACTGGCCGATAAAGCTCTTGATGTTGCGTGGGAAGCTTTTGAAAAATGGAAGAAGGTACCACCTGAAGATAGGGCAAGAATTCTTCTGAAAGCATCGGATATAATGAAGGAAAGAGCCTATGAGCTCTCCGCATGGATGGTTTATGAAACCGGAAAGAACTGGGTAGAAGCCTGGGCTGATGTGGCAGAAGCAATAGATTACCTGGAGTATTACCCAAGACAGCTCATGAGATACGTTTCTGAGCAACCCCTCGCAAGGATTCCCGACGAAAAGAACGAGTACGTCTACATCCCCCTTGGTGCGGGTGTCGTAATACCTCCTTGGAACTTTCCTCTTGCCATTCTGACCGGTATGACATCCGCCGCTCTTGTAACGGGAAACACCGTCGTTCTGAAACCAGCCAGCGATTCCATCGTTATAGCCGCGAAATTCGCTGAGATAATGTATGAGGCAGGAATTCCAGATGGTGTTCTAAATTTCTTCCCTGGAAGTGGTTCTACCGTCGGAGAGTACCTCGTTGCCCATCCCAAAACACGCTTTATAGCGTTCACTGGTTCTAAAGAAGTCGGAACTAGAATAAGCGAACTGGCTGGTAAGGTTGTGAAGGGACAGAAATGGATAAAGAGGGTGATTCTGGAAATGGGAGGAAAGGATGCCGTGGTTGTCGATGAAACAGCTGATCTCGATGCAGCCGCTGAGGGGATAGTTGTGAGTGCTTTCGGCTTCCAAGGTCAAAAGTGCTCTGCTGGTAGCAGAGCTATCGTTGTTAAAGAGGTTTACGATGAAGTTTTGGAAAAGGCTATAGAGAGGACAAAGAAAATAAAGATGGGGGATGTTAGATATAGGGAAAATTGGCTTGGGCCTGTGATAAACAGATCCGCTATGGATAAAATCATGAAATACATAGAGATAGGAAAAAGCGAAGGGAAACTCGTGCATGGAGGAAACAGTAGGGAAGATCTGGGAGGTTTCTTCATAGAACCAACGATTTTCTCTGATGTCGACAGAAATGCCAGGATCGCTCAAGAAGAGATATTCGGTCCGGTTGTTGCTTTCATAAAGGCGGAGAACTTCGAAGATGCAATAGATATAGCTAACGGAACGGAATATGGGTTGACGGGTTCCTTCTATTCCAGGGATAGAAAGAGGATAGAGAAAGTCAAAGAAGAGTTTTTCGTTGGAAATCTCTACATAAACAGAAAATGTACAGGAGCATTGGTTGGCGTACATCCTTTCGGTGGTTTCAACATGTCCGGTACGGATTCTAAAGCTGGAGGACCAGATTACCTGCTTTTGTTCTTGCAGGGAAAATCCATATCGGAAAAAATCAATCTGTGAGGGGGTTCATCCCCCTCATTGAAATCTATGCGAAAGAGGGGAGCGTATGCGAGCTTATTTTTTTGACTTCGATGGTACATTAGCCTTGTTGAACGAAGATAGATTTTTTAATGACTATTTTAAATCCCTTGGGGATTTCCTTGGAATGGATCCTGAAGAACTAGCCGGAAGAATAACACTCATCATTAGGGGAATCACAATAAACGCCGATGGTCTTAGAAACAATTACGAGAGATTCATGGAAAGTTTTATAAAAAAGTTTGGAGGGAATGCCGAGGAATGGGAAAAAATTTTCAAAAAGTTCTATGAAAGCTCTCACTTCAAAAGGTTATCGAGTCATTTCCTGCCGAACAACAGAGTGATCATGTACATGAGAGAGAGAAAAAAAGAAGGTTGCAAGATAGTTCTTGCAACCAACCCCGTTTTTCCCAGAGTGGCCATTGCTGAGAGATTGAGCTGGATAGGCCTGAGAGAGGAAGATTTCGATCTGATAACATCCATGGAGGATTTCCACTATTGTAAGCCAGATCCTAGGTATTTTTTGGAGATATGTTCTAAAATATCTGAAAAACCAGAAAACTGCGTCATGGTGGGAGATGACGATGAGATGGATGGAGCCTGCGAGGATGTCGGTATCAAATTTATCAAAGTTTCATCTCTATGAAGCCCCAGCATGGTAGAATCTTATCGATGCTGGGGGTGGTTTCCATGGTAGACTTCAAAATGACAAAAGAAGGTTTCGTGATCGTTATCAAGGATTACGACAGCTTGGAGGAAGTCCTCGAAGAACTCACAACGAAAATAACACAGATGGGTTCTTTTTTTGCAAAGGGTGATAAGGTAGCGGTCATGGTGGAAAACCATACTGCCCATGCTCAGGATATTCCTAAGATAATATCCCATGTTAGAAAACATGGCCTTGAGGTTTCTCAGATTCTCGTGGGAACAGCAGGAAAAGAGAAGATAAAGGTTAAGGGAAAAATGGACATGGTGAAACAACCTGATACCAAATCCGGTACAAAGCTCATTAAAAGAAATGTCAGGTCGGGTCAGATAATTGTTCATTCGGGAGATGTTATGATCTTCGGTAACCTTCATAAAGGTGCTGAAATCATGGCTGGGGGGTCTGTCGTCGTCTTTGGAAGTGCTATGGGAACAATCAGGGCGGGTTTGAACGAAGGGAGCTCCGCTGTTATAGCCGCTCTCGATTTGAGGCCATCCATGATGCAGATAGCTGGGATAATAACTCACGCCCGAGGGGAAGAGAGTGTTCCATCCGTCGCTCATGTTAAAGAAGGAAAGATAGTTATAGATAAATTCAACAAAATGGCTTTTGAAAGGGGTGAGTGAATTTGGAAACAAAGGATCTCCTGATGGAACTCTCCAGAATAGATGCACCTTCTGGTTTTGAAAAGGAAGCCATCGATTTCATAGAAAAGCAAGTAAAAGATTTAGCAGATGTGGTGAAGAAAACACGACTGGGAGGATTGATAGCTGGGGTAAAAGGTGGAGGAGGTTTGAAAATAGGAATATTTGCTCATGTGGATGAAATCGGTTTTGTCATATCGAAGATAGAAGATGAAAGTTTTGCTCGTCTTGAAACCGTTGGAGGTGTGGATCCAAAAGTTGTTCTAGCGAGCGAGGTGAAGATATATACAAGAGATGGCCCAACGAGGGGAGTTGTTGGACTCCTTGCACCACACCTCCAAAAACCGGAAGATCGCAAAAAAGTTCCAATGTACGATGAGATTTTCGTCGATCTTTCTGTGGGTTCGCTTGTGAAATCCGTCAGAGTGGGAGATCGTGTTGTCCTGAGAGGAGATCCCATTGAGTTGAACGGTAAAATAGTTGGAAAGGCTCTCGACAACAGAGCAGGTTGTACATCTCTTATAAAGAGTATGGAACTTTTGAGAAAATATAGAACTCGTTATGATGTATATTACATATTCTCATCTCAAGAGGAAGTTGGAGGGCCTGGAGCCGCAACGGTTGCTTACGAGTTGAATTTGGATTACGCGATCGTCGTTGATGTAACACATGCCGATGATGCTCCTCCTTTCTATGAAAAGATTTCTCTTGGAGGAGGTCCAGTCATTGGATTTGGACCATCCGTTGACAAAGATTTCTGGAAGAAGATCATGGACATTGCGAAGAGAAACGGTATCAAATATCAGAAAGAACCACTCCCTGGAAGATCTGGTACAGACACAGATGAAGTTCAGATGACAGGGATAGGTGTTAGAACGGCGCTGATTTCCATCCCTCTGAAGTACATGCATACACCTGTGGAGGTTGTGGATCCTTTCGATGTCGATGAGACAGCAAGGCTTTTGACGCACATTGTCGTTGATTTGGAGGTGTGAACGATGTATCTCAAAGAACTTTCGGAAATACCAGGGGTTTCAGGCGATGAAGATAAGGTGAGGAATTTCATACGCGAAAGAATAGAAAGTAAGCTGGATGAGATCAGAATCGATAGGATGGGTAATCTTATAGGGATCAAGAAAGGGAAAAAGTCCGACGGTAGATTGTTACTGGTAGCTCACATGGATGAAGTGGGACTCATGGTGACGAAGATAAACGATGATGGGACACTATCCTTTGCACCCGTTGGAGGTGTGGATCCGAGGGTCCTGCCAGGAAAAAAAGTGAGAGTTGGTGAGGACAAACTGGGGATCGTGGGTTATAAAGCAATACATCTCCAAAAATCGGAGGAGATTAAGAAACCACCGAGTTATGAGAATCTCAGGATATATATGGGTTTTTCATCAAAAAAAGAGGCGGAGGAAGAAGTGGAAATAGGAACCTATGTCTCATTCTTGACAAAGTACACGGAGGAGAACGGGAGAGCCACTGGAAAAGCTTTCGATGACAGAGGAGGATGTTCAATACTGATGGACATAATAGATCTGAACGAAAGATACGATTTCGATGTGTACTTTGCTTTCGTGGTTCAGGAAGAGGTGGGACTGAGAGGGAGCGCGATTCTCATGGAACAGTTGCATCCCGATGTCGCTTTGGTTTTGGAGACAACAACGGCTGGAGATAATCCCGAGATACCGGAATATCAATGGGCAACTCATTTAGGAGATGGTCCTGTTATAACCTTCGCACACAGAGGATATGTCGCTGATAAAAGGGTCTTTCAAGTATTGATTGAAACCGCTGTGAAACATGGTATACCATTCCAGATGAAGAGAAGAACAGCTGGAGGAACAGATGCTGGAAGACTCGCAAGGCGAGGAAGAGGAGTGCCTGCTGGCGTGATTTCGATTCCCGCCCGTTACATCCACAGCCCTCTATCCATCATGGATCTTGGAGATTATAGGAACACCTTTGAACTCGTTAAAAGAGTTGTTGAAGATGGAAAAATCATGGAGGAGGTGTCTGGATGAGAGAACTCGTTAGAAAACTGACAGAAGCTTTTGGACCGAGCGGCAGGGAAGATGAGATAAGAAATTTGATATTGGAGGAAATAAAAGATCACGTGGATGGTTACAAAGTGGATAAGGTGGGAAACATTCTGGCATGGAAGGGGCAGGGAGAAAGGAAGGTTCTTCTGGACGCGCACATGGATGAAATAGGAGTTGTGGTAACGAATATCGATGAGAACGGATTTCTACGAATAGAACCTGTTGGAGGAGTTTCCCCATACACCATTTTCAGAAAGAGAATAAGGTTTGAAAGAGTAACAGGTGTGGTCGGTATAGAAGGAGAGACGCCGGATGAAATAGAGAAGAACCTTTCGAAGATGAGCTTCGACAAGTTGTACGTGGATATAGGAGCGAAGAACAGAGAAGAAGCTGAAAAACTGGCTCCTATAGGTTCCTTCGGTGTTTATGATTCTCATTTTGTGGAAGTTTCTGGAAGATTCGTTTCAAAAGCCATGGATGATAGAATAGGTTGTGCTGTCATAATAGAGGTTTTGAAGAGAGTGAAAAACTCTGACATAACACTTTTTGCTTCGTTTTCTGTCCAAGAAGAAGTGGGATTGGTTGGTGCCTCAGTCGTGGCCTACGATATCATGCCGGATGAAGCAATAGCGGTGGATGTTACCGATTCTGCAGACACTCCGAAGGCGATAAAGCGACATCCGATGGTTCTAGGTAAAGGTCCCGCTATAAAGGTTATGGATAAAGCATCCATAAGTGATAAAAATATTTTGGAGAAATTGATCAACACAGCTGAAAAGAAAGGTATACCCTATCAAATGGAGGTTCTCATCTTTGGCGGTACGAATGCAGCTGTACTTCAGAGAACAAGGTATGGTATACCCAGTGCCACTGTTTCCATTCCAACAAGGTATCTCCACACGCCATCGGAAATGATTGAACCTTCGGATGTTGAGGGAACAATCGAACTTCTCGCTTCCTATTTGGAGGGTGGATGATGGATAAGGTGTCGCTGAGTACAACACAAGCGAGGATACTTTTTTGGGTTGTCGTCATACTTGCTTGCACCGTGATAGGTCTTTTCTCCTACAACATCTACTTAAAATGGAAACTGAAAAACGTCGAAGTCAAGATAGTGGAGATTAAACCCGTCGTGTTGAACATTCCTGAGAAAGTGGAAGTGGAAGAAGAGGAGGTCACGGAAGTTCCTACTTCTTTGATCTTCGAAGAAGAGAGGTTCGATTATGAGGAATTAATGATGAAAGCGACGGACACCATAGAGAAGGGACAGGAGGTTTCTGTCTTTGTTTTGAATCCCGATGATTCGCTGAGATTGATTCGAGCATCGAAATTACCTTATCTCATAACAAGAGTTTCAACTGATACTTACTCCGTTGCTTTGATGGGGAACTTCCAACCCCCCTCTTTGGTTCCTCAAAAGACAGTCTACGGTGTTTACGTCATAACCAGTCTTTCTAAAACACACGCTGATGAGATAGCTTTTGATTTGAGACTTTTGAAATTACCCTCTTATGTTCTCATCTTTGAGAGAGAAGGAACAACTTATTATTCCGTAGTTGTTGGAGCTCTTCCGACTTACAACATGGCGAAAGATTATTTTGACAGAATGGATTGGAAATTGATAATGGAGAAACTCGATCTGAGATCGCCAGGATTCGCAGGGAGGGTCACTCCTTGAGAGCCACACCCTCTGAGAGAAGAGCCATTCTTATTCTGATGATAGCCTTTTTTGCCCTTTTAGGGTTGATCGTCGAGAAAGATAAGGTAACATCCGACGAGAAAAAAGAGGTTACCAAACCAAGGACGGTAAAATTTCCCATAAATATAAACGAAGCAGATGTTGCAACCTTGGAAACTCTACCTGGTATTGGAAGAAGGAAAGCCGAGGAAATCATCGTGTTTCGGGAGAAAAATGGCCCTTTTGATAAGCCGGAAGATATCATGAAGGTTTCTGGAATAGGTAAAAGCACGTTCGATAAGATAAAAGATAAGATAACCACTGGTGTATCTTCGAAGAGCCCGAACGTCGAGAGAAGAATGATCGATTTGAACACAGCCGATCTGGAGGACCTGATGGGGTTACCCTACATAGGAAAGGTCAAAGCAGAGAGTATATTGGAATACAGAGAAAAACATGGTCCCTTTCGAAAAATTGAGGACATTATGAAAGTACCTGGAATAGGTCCCAAAACTTTTGATAGGATAAAGGATAAGATATTTGTGAGAGGAGGAGAATAGAGATGAAGATGGTACCAATTTTCATAATTTTGGGAGCGCTACTCGCAACTGTCCTGATATCTCAAAACCCTCAAGAGAATTTCAGAATGGCCTACGTTGATATAGCGAAAGTCACGGAGAATTACAAAGAGATGAAAGAGTTGAATGAAAAGTACAGAAAAGATTATCAGTTTTATCTTTCCAAATTGAAGGAGATGGAAAGTGAGATAGAAAAGATGAAAGAGGAAGGAGTATCTGAAAGTGAGATAGCAGCAAAGCAGAAGGAACTTCTATCCAGAAAAGCAGAATATGAAAGTCTGTTGAAGAGGGAATATGAACCTAAAATTCAGAAAATTTTGAACGAGGTTGTGAATAAGGTTAAAGAATACGCGCAGTTGATGGGATACTCCATGGTACTGAACAAACAGAGTCTCATCTATGGGGATGAAACCTACGATATAACAGAACAGGTTATAGCCTACATAAACAGCGGGGAGAACGAGAAGTGAGGGAATACATAATCTGTGAAAATCTTGTGAAAAGGTTTGGAAGGAAAACCGTCGTGAAAGGTGTCAACATGTTCATAGAAAAGGGTGAAGTGGTGGGGTTGCTCGGTCCTAACGGTGCTGGGAAAACCACCATTTTCAACATGATCTTGGGAATAGTGGTTCCCACTTCTGGAAGGATATTCTTGAACGGAATGAACATAACGAACTTTCCAGTCTATAAGAGGGCCCGTATGGGTATAACTTATCTTCAGCAGGAGACATCCGTCTTCAACGGTATAACGGTGTGGGAAAACTTGGAACTGGTGCTCTCCTTTTTCGAAAAGGACAGATCGAGAAGGGAAATGATCATAGAAAAGCTGTTAAAAGATTTTGGAATTTACGAGCTTAAGGATCAGCTCGCTGGAGATCTCTCGGGTGGAGAAAAAAGAAGGCTTGAGCTGGCTAGAATGATGACCTTGAACCCTTCATTTCTCCTTCTGGATGAACCCTTCGTTGGTATAGATCCTAAAACTGTTAAGGACATTCAGAGAATGGTGCTGGAGTTGAAGAAAAAAGGGCTTGGGATAATAATAACGGATCACAACGTCAATGAACTCGTGGAAGTTGTGGACAGGCTCTACATCATTCATAAAGGGTCTATAATAGCGGAAGGCCCCCCAGAGAGAGCGTTAACTGACAAAAAGGTCAGAGAGGTGTTTCTCGGAGTATGAGAGTAGGAGTTGTGGGGTACTCTGGGCCAGTGGATCTTCCTCCCGTATCGGAGCTGAAGGATGTTTGCATAGAACTTGGACGTGAGCTTGCAAGGTCTGGTTATATAGTTTTCAACGGTGGAAGAGACGGCGTCATGGAGTTGGTATCAAAAGGGGTTAAAGAAGCAGGAGGTATCGCTATAGGGATTCTACCAGCATCTTCTTATGCGAATAGCTATCTATCTCTTGCTATAGATACCGGTCTTGATTTTCAAATGAGATCTTTCATAATGCTTAAAAACGTTGATGTCGTTGTATCTATTGGTGGGGAGATAGGGACCGCTATCGAGATCCTTGGGGCATACGCATACAGCGTTCCTGTCATCCTTTTGAGGGGAACTGGAGGATGGACGGACAGGTTCTCAAAGGTTCTGATAGATGGTAAGTACCTCGATAACAGAAGGAAAGTGGAAGTGTATCAAGCTTGGTCCGTCGAGGAAGTTTTGAAGATAATTGAAAAAATAAAGGGGGGATGATCCCCCCTTTATTTTCATCTTTCGTACATGGTGTATGTGAAGTGCTCTTCTGGATCGTTGATGGTTATGGTCCTGACAATTGTTTTGTACCCACCTTTTACAAGAGTCAGTTCGTAACTTCCATAATCCAATTGTATCGTTATTGGTGTCGTTCCGTAGTAGTACCCGTCTATGAAGACCATGGCGCCTTCCGGAGTGGTATCTATATAAACCGTTGAATATCTTGGAATGGGTGTGAGGGTGATTTCCAGAACCTTTCTCTCACCCGGTGCAAGTATAACTTCATCCTCCCATGTCTCGTAATCCGTTTTTTTCACCTTGATGGTATGTCTACCAGGTGAGAGTTGCAAGGTAAGACCATAAGTGCCCGTGATTCCTTTATAGGATTCATCCACGTATACCGATGCCCTGGTTGGATCCGTTTTGACGACCAGAGTTGCTTTCAGAGATTTGAGGGTGAAATGAACTCTCGTCGTTTCACCGTATCCAACACTCACACTCTTTTCCTGAGTTGCATATCCTTCTTTCTCAACTCTTATGACATGGCTACCTGGTTCAACATCGACTGTAATAGGTGCCGTTCCCATGTAGACATCATCCACGTAAACTCTCGCACCGGAAGGAGTGGTTGTAACTTCGATCTGAGTTTTTGCCAATCTTCCAAATACCCTTGTTATTTCATTCGCTCTGACTGAAACGATCTCCTCATATGATCCTCCTCCCTCGAAATATATCACCACGTAGTGCGTGCCTTCATCCACCAGGAGAGTGATAGGAGTTTTTCCTCTGTAAGATCCATCGACGTAAACGTATGCTCCCTGAGGATCGGAATCCACAATCAAAGTACCGTAAGTTGGCCTGTAACCAACGTAGAAGAACGTTATATCCGAAGCCCATTCTTTCCCAAGATAAGGTATTATCTTCTCTTGAACGTATTTTTCAGGATTCGTCGAAAGGGTTGGAAAACTCCTTAGTTTTCCTAGGTTTCTTATCTGAGAGAACAGGGGAATTTGCTTTGTAGAAGCGAGTATCTGCACATATTCTTTTCCCTCAGGCGGTGATATCTTAAGGGAATAATTTTTGGAAGGGATCTTGTAAATCCTATTCGCAACTATGTAGTTGTTGCTCTCGTACTTGTTTGGAAAGAGAAGCTCTATCTTCCCATCAGGTGTGATGTCGTATATCAAAACGTAGCAGTTTTTGTTCGCTTTGAAGAATATCTCTATCTTCTCTCCTATGTGGTAGACAGATCCTTCAGGTTTGTTGAGCCAAACATCGATCTTGAATTCAGATGGTTCCGGAACGATTATGATTTTATGAAGCTGATAAGCAGAGAAAGCACTTACGATGGCTATCGTTA
>CAZANP010000002.1:33998-63186 GCA_964486555.1 uncultured Thermotoga sp.
TTACAAAAACGTATTTGTCCCCTTCTGGTGTGATACCCTTGGATGGAGCAAGTTGAGATATCTGAGCGTACCACTCATAATCTTCCCCATTTTTTACCCAATATATATCCACATCGTATGAAACAGTGTGCTTTTCCCCTCTAGTTTCTATCTCGGAAGTATCTGAAACTTCTATTCCGTCTGCAAAGATACCATCAGATCCGTAGAAGAAGTGACGACTGTTATAAGAATCGGTATCAGGTTCATACCATAGAACGACAACGGGCGTTGAAGAACGAGAATAACTGTGGTGATTATTGATCCACCAATTCTTCACACTCTCAGCATCACTATCCCAACTTCCAACTACTTCCACTATCATCTCTTCTTTTTCATAGATGTGAGAGCTTATCGAGACTTGTTTCGAAACTTCACTTGTTGTTACATTCATAACGTGAGAGTTGTTATACCTTCCAATATACCATGCACCCTTTCCATCCAAAGATTCAAATTCGTCACCAGAGCTAACGGACACGCTATAATAGCTTGGAGAAAAGAGAAATGGCACGAAATCGACTTTCACCACTTCTCCTTCTTCTAAATTATCGGTTTGGATGTGAACGTAGAGCGACGGCGTGAGGGTACATGACATCAAAGCTAGCAGTGAAACAGAAAGAACGATGAACCAAAGAGAAAACTTTTTCACGTTTAACACCCCCTTCTATTTTTTAGACCACTCAAAAAAAGTTGTGTTCATATCCTTTCAACTTTTGAAAGGGCGATTCCTTTCAAAGACAGACCAAGAAGGATGGAAAAGGTAACTGTTGATGTTCCTCCATAACTTATGAACGGAAGAGGAATGCCTGTAACGGGCATGAGACCCATGCACATTCCAACGTTTTCGAAGACGTGAAACCACAGTACCGTTGAGACACCCACTAAGACGAGTTCCCAGAATTCACTTTTAACGTAACTGATACTTCTGTAAATTCTGTAAAAGAGGAGTGAATAGAGTGCTATTAAGGATGATATACCAACGAACCCCAACTCTTCTCCCAGAACCGATACCACGAAGTCGGTGTGGGCTACGGGAACGTACTTCTTCAAGTTCGCAGGTCCTCTCATGTATCCCTTTCCAAAAATACCGCCCGATCCTATGGCGTGTATGGATTGAAGAACGTTGTACGACGCATCTGTACTGTAAGCTTTCGGATTCAGATAGGCAAGTATCCTCTCTCTCTGATAATCCTCTAAACCAAAAAAATAGAAAAAGGGTGCGATGACAAATATGAAAACCAGGGTGTAGATCACGTATCTCTTTTTGATCTTAGAAGAAAAACACATGGTAAGCCATATTATACCAAAGAGCAAAGAGGTTCCAAGATCTGGCTCCAAAAGTATCAGAAAGAGAGGGATTCCAGCTACGATCAAACTATTTATGAACGTCAAAAATCCCGTTCCTTTTGCCAAAACTCTGGAAAGTGCTAGAACGACGGCTATCTTGGCAAGATCAGATGGTTGAAAGCTCCCAAACGGAAGTTTAAACCATCTTTTCGCCCCACCCACCGTTGGTCCGAAGAAAAGAACCAGTATCAACAGACCAATGGAGAAGATGTAAAAGGGTACGATCCAGCTTTTTATGTATTCTTCTTTAATCAGAAGAATACTCATCATAACGGAAAATCCGAGGATATCCCACAAAATCTGTCTCTTCAAAAGATGGATCATATTTCTAGGCTGGACAGCGCTTTTCAAGATGAAAATACCAAAGACCATCAGTATGGCCACTACTACTATGAAGAATACATCTATCTTCCTGTTCTCCCAAGGCAGAAGTATCACACTCCCTCTTTCAACACCTTCTCGATCCTCTCAAGAGCCCAATCTATCTCCTCTTTCGTTATGACAAGAGGAGGAGCGAACCTTATAACCTGTTCATGGGTTTCTTTGGCTAAAATCCCCAAAGTTGCTAGTTTTTCACAGAAAGGTCTTGCTGTTCCGTGCTCTTCTTTTATTTCAACTCCTATCAGTAAACCTTTCCCTCTCACTTCCTTTATGAAAGGAGATTCTATCTTCTTCAACTCGTTCAAGAAGTACTCACCCAGCTCTCTTGCCCTCTCTGGAAGTTTCTCTTCGATGATCACATCTATCGAGGCTATACCCACCGCAGCTGCTAGAGGATTCCCACCGAATGTCGAACCGTGTTCATTCGGGCCTATGACGTTCATAACATCGTCATTCGCAAGTGCAGCGGATACTGGATACACTCCTCCTCCAAGTGCTTTCCCCAGAACCAAAATATCGGGTCTTGCATCTTCCCATTCGAAGGCGAACAGTTTACCTGTTCTTCCAAGACCCGTCTGTATCTCATCCAGTATTAAAAGGACATTCCTCTCTCTCGTAATCTCCCTGACCTTTCTCAGATATCCTTCAGGAGGAATTCTCACTCCTCCCTCTCCCTGTATCGGTTCAAGGAGAACAGCGATGGTATTCTCGTCTATAGCGTTTTCTATTGCTTTCTCATCACCGTACGGAACTACTTCGAAACCGGGTGTGAAGGGTCCGAAACCTTCTTTGTAAAGTTCCTCTGTTGAGAACGATATCACAGTTATGGTCCTTCCATGGAAATTCCCTTCCGCTACGATCACCTTTCCCTCATATTTCGGTATACCCTTTTTCACATATCCCCACTTCCTCGCTATCTTGAGAGCCGTCTCAACAGCTTCAACACCTGTGTTCATTGGGAGTGCTTTATCGTACCCTGTGACATCATGGAGTTTTTTCAAAAATCTTCCCAAAACGTCGTTGTGAAAAGCTCTGCTGGTCAAAGTGATTCTCTGAGTCTGCTCTATCAAAGCTTTCAGGATCTTGGGATGCCTATGACCTTGATTCAAAGCAGAGTAGGATGAGAGCATGTCGAGGTACCTTCTCCCTTCCACATCCCATACCCAAACACCTTCACCCCTTTCGAGGACAACAGGAAGAGGTAAATAATTGTGGGCACCGTATTTCTCATTCAACTCGATATGAGCTTTGGTGAGTTCCACATGAATCCCTCCTTAAGGTTACTTTTCTACAATGTTTATGATATCACTTTTGTGGATCAAACCACCATACGTATCCAGGACTATATCCAATTTGTAATTCCCTTCTTCCGTGAAGGTGATCTTCTCCCATGGAAGGACCTTATATATTTCAACCTGGGAATAAGGTTCAAGCCATACTCTCAGGTTCTTCATATCCTTGGAGAATATGGGGAAATTATCGGATACAACGAGTGTCATTCTTTTAACAAGGATGTATCTATCCCTGTTCGTATCGTTCACCAAGTAAACATGAAAAAATATCTTGTCACCTTTCATGGCATATTTTGGAAAGTCTGTAACGATCCTTATACCCTTGGCATCGGTATCTGGATTCTTTATAACGGATATAGATGTTGCCTTCGAAACAATTCCTTCATCCGTGTATACAGAGGCCTTTATCACAAATTTTCCTGTCTCGGGAGAAGGTATCTCTATCTCACTCACCGGAACACTTTCTTCCGGTCCCACTTTTACCACTTTTGATAAGTTTTCCGTTCTTTTTAAGATCACCTCACCGTTCTTCTCCATCGTTATCTGAACCTTATTTATCCTGATATTCTTAAAGGATCCCGAAAAGTTCACGATGTTTATAACAGGTTTTATGCTCTCATCCAGAAAATAGAACATGGAAAGATTTGAAAAGGCTATATCCAGTTTTTCCACCACTTCTATTTTCTTCGATATCTTCACATTCTTTTCGTTCACATTCATCGAGACGGTCACGTTGTAATCCCCTGGTTTCAAGTTCTTTAGTTCCACTTCTCTGCCCAGATCGAAAACCAGTTTTCCTTCGAATTTTTTCAGTGTGAATGGGACCTTATGAGGATAATCAAAAGTGTATACTTTATCTTCTCCCCTCATCACTTCGAAGTGAAATTCGCTTATCGTAGCTTTTTTCTCTCTCGGATCCCTGTTGTATATCCAAACTCTCACATCCAGAGGTTTAGAAGATATGATTTCATCTTCTGCCTTTATGACAACCTGAAATCCATCGACAACACCTGGTGTGGGGGGTCTCCTTGAGATGTATATTCTCACGATAATGAGCATTGAAAAAGCAAGAGCTAGGTTCGCTAACAGAAAAAGGAGGCTTCGCCTCCTTGCGTTGAACTTGGCTCTTCGTTGTCTTTCCTTCTCTTCGTCCCTTTTTTTCCACTCCTCAGGACTTCTCGTATAGTACTTCATGACACCATCGTCACCCTCAAAACCTCTTCCGTACTGGTTATACCCTCCATGACCTTTTCCATACCGTCGATGAACATGGGTCTCATACCTTTTTCAACGGCTTTTTTGAAAAGCTCTTGTTCTGTGGCACCCTCTGCTATCATCCTTCTTATGTCATCGTCCACTATGAGTACCTCAGCTATGGCAACTCTTCCTCTGTACTTCATTCCCCTACACTCTGCGCATCCCTCTTCGGATGGAAAGTAGACGATGGGGTCTCTATCGGGGAAATAATCCTTCACTATCTTAATGAATTTTTCTTCCAACCTTCCTTCAACTTTGCAGGAATTGCAGAGCTTCCTGACCAATCTCTGGGCGATTATCCCAAGGAGGGAAGTGCTCAGAAGATGAGGATCCACTCCCATCTCAACGAGTCTTGCTATGGCGGCAGCTGCCGTGTTGGTATGCAAGGTGCTCAAAACCAGATGCCCCGTTAAAGAAGCTTCCACAGCGAGTTGTGCCGTTTCTTTATCCCTGATCTCCCCTACCATTATGATGTCTGGGTCCTGCCTCAAGAAAGCTCTAAGGTACCTTGCAAAAGTAAGCCCTATCTCCGGATTGACTTGACATTGATTAACCCCTTCTATGGTGTACTCCACCGGATCTTCAGCCGTTATTATGTTGACATGATCTCCTTTGAGGGCGTTTATCATAGCGACAAGGGTCGTCGATTTTCCACTTCCTGTCGGTCCTGTGACGAGTATGATGCCATAAGGTTTTTCTATCAAGCTTTTAATTCTTTTGTAGTTGTACTCACTGTATCCAAGCTCCTCAAGCTGTTTATTCGCTGCAGAAACTTGGAGTATTCTCAAGACGATCTTTTCACCAAAAACGGTGGGCATTGTGGATACTCTGAAATCGTATTGTTCTCCGTTTCGAACTGTGTAGAATTTTCCATCCTGGGGGAGTCTCTTTTCAGAAATGTCCAGGTTAGACATTATCTTTATTCTCGTGACAACCCCACTGTGCTGGGCTTTCGCGTAATCCAGAACTTTCCTCAAAACGCCATCTATTCTGTACCGCACTCTAACGTAATTCTTAAACGGTTCTATATGAATATCACTCGCTCCAAGATCTATAGCTCTGTTTATTAAACTACTGACGAGACGTACAATAGGTGCTGTTTCCTCTTCTATCTCTAACTCTTCTTCCTCTTCTTCAATGGGTTCTATCGTTACGAAGGATTCTTCAACGAGATCCGTCGGGGTTCCCAGAACGTAGGTTTGATAGAGGAGGGTGTAGTCTTCCGGCGTCACAAAGTATATCTCTGGATCCTTCCCGGTTAAAAACCTTATCTCTTGTCTTATCCTTGGAAGGTTTATACCACTATCGGTCACCACAACGAGTGTTCCATCATCTTTTTTGTCTATAGGTATGACTCGTAATTCCTCTATGATGCTTTTTGGAAGAGAACCGAGTATGTTGAGGGGGATATTTTTGGGTAGATCTTCGAGAACGGGGATTCCGTACTGTTCACTTAAAGCTTCTACAAGCTCCTTAGAAGTGATGTATCCCATCTCTATAAGGAGCTCTCCTAATGGTTTTTTCAATTCTTTTTGCGCTTCCATAGCTTCCATGAGTTCTTTTTCCGTTATGTATCCCTTTTCTATCAATATTTCTCCGAGTTTTCGATACCTCTTGGGCATCAGATCATCCCTTCAAGTCCGAATCTGTAGACTGCAGGAATATCGTTTTCTGGGAAGAGGAATTTCTCCTCTTCATCGAAGCTGGTTGCTATCAGTATTATTCTCATTTCGTCCTCTGGTATATCTTCATCTATGATCAATCCGAACTTCACATCGGCATCTTCGTTGCTATTTTGTCTTATTATCATCGCAGCTGCGTGCATCTCTTTCAACTGAACGTTGGGGGGTGCTGAGATGTTCAGTATGATGGATCTCGCGTTCTCTATCGGGTG
Source organism: uncultured Thermotoga sp. (assembly GCA_964486555.1). Taxonomy (GTDB): domain Bacteria; phylum Thermotogota; class Thermotogae; order Thermotogales; family Thermotogaceae; genus 4484-232. Next base: position 40,206 of record CAZANP010000002.1, read on the forward strand.
TTCTATCAGTCTACTTTCCATCGCCTTTCTTGCAGCCTGGACAGCTCTTTCATCGCCCTTTCCTACACCTATCCCCAGCATGGCCGCTCCTGCGTTTCTCATAACGGATTCTATGTCAGCAAAATCGAGATTTATATAACCTCGTTTGGTTATGAGCTCTGATATGCCTTTCACACCTTGATGAAGAGTTTCATCCGCTTTTAAGAAAGCATCCACTACCGTAACATCCGGTTGGAGCTCCTCGAGTAATTTGTTGTTGGAAATCTTTATGAGGGTATCGACTTTGTCTTTCAATCTCTTCAGACCTTCTATGGCTACTTTCCATCTCCTGTTACCTTCGAAATAGAAAGGTGTAGTGACGATGGCAACAGTTAGTATTCCCATTTCTTTTGCTATCCCAGCTATAACGGGAGAGGCTCCTGTTCCAGTTCCCCCACCGAATCCGGCGGTTATGAACAACATATCAGTATCCTCAAGGATCTCTCTTATCTTGTCTTCACTCTCGTACGCTGCTTGCTCTCCTATAGCTGGATCTCCTCCTGCTCCCAGGCCTTTGGTTAGATTCTCTCCAATCTGAATCTTCATCTCCGCTCGATTGGCTTCAAGAACCTGAAGATCCGTATTCACAGCGACGAATGTAACGCCATGTATCCCCGCTTCAACCATCCTATTTATGGCGTTGTTACCAGCACCACCCACTCCCATAACTCTTATAACGGGAATTCTCTTGGATGGAATCTTTCTCACCTTCTGCTCGACTTCTTTATTAATATCCAGATCGAATCCCATCGTCTTACCCCCTTTTACCAGAGGCTCCTGAAGAAATCCAGGATTTTCTTCACAAAAGAAGTGGATTTTTGTGTTGAAGGCTGATACGGATTCTTAGTCATACAGAATATACTTCCAAACGCCGCGGAGAAGGAAGGATCTGCTGATATATCTTCGGATCCCACAACAGGAGGATTACTTGACGTGCTGTAACTTCCTGTTCTCACAGGCGCTTTGAAGACATCTGCTGCAAGATCTATCAACCTCGGAATCTTAGCCCCACCTCCTGTGAGAACGAGTCCACCTGGTATCCCAACGTCTCTAAAATCGGGAATGGATATTTCGAGTTCTCTGTAAATCCTTCTGGCTTTGTTTAAAATCTCCCTCAAACGTGCATGAATTATCGTTGCAAGTTTTTTCTTGCCAACACTTCTCACACTTCTTCCATCGAGTCCTCTGTACTCAACTTCCTCATCCTCGACATCCATGTATTGGGCGTTACCGTGAGTCATAAGGAGCCTTTCCGCTTCATCCATAGAAGTTCCGAGGATACTGGCGACATCTTTTATGACATGTTTTATACCAAGAGGGATTGAGACAACTTTTATTGGTACACCGTTCTGATAAGCTATGAAACTGGAAAAATTGTGACCAAGGTTTAAAACGACGACACCACTATCTTTTTCCATTTCCGAAAGTACACCTTCAGCGGATGCAACTGGAGATGCCGAAAAAGTTGGTTCGAATTCGAACACATCCATGAGGGAGTTTCTGTATATCTCACCTATTGAATAAGGAAGGACTACCACTATAAATTCTCCCTCCAGTTTCGTGGCGTTCATATCTATCGGGTTGAAAACCATCCTTCTACCGTCTATGAGAAACCTTTTTGGATATATATGAAAAACCATTCGACCATCATCTTCTGAAAGTTTCTCTATGGAGAGCTCCCTCAGCCTATCGACGTGTTCTGGAACTACATGGATCTTTTCACCTTCGTCCGAGAGGACGAGCTCGTTGGAAATGTTCACAATACCGAATTCGAAGCTACTGAAAGATATCACAAAATCTGAATTCATGACTTTTGGAGTCTGCTCAGACAACTCTTCAAGCAACCTGTTCAAAGATTCCTTGAAAGCAACAGCGTCTTTTATCTCTCCCCCGTCTATTCCCCTGGATCTGACACTGGAATAGGCAAGGAGTTCCCATGTATCACCTTTCTTTCTCATAACGATGCCTTTTAGATGGTAAGATCCTATATCGATGGATGTGAACATTTCATATTTGGCCATCCTCATCACCCCTCAAATCGACTATAACTCCATTAGGAGAAAGAAAATAAGTCCTTTTTGGTACCATCACATCAAAACTATCCTCAATCACGTTGAAGTATTTCCTCAGGTCTCCCCACTTACGAAAGTATATCACTATTCCTTTTAACAAAATCACATATCTTTCCTTTAAGGAAATACCTGCCAGGATCGGACTGCGAATTATATCTTTAATATTATATAAAATTTTTTTGTCGGAAACCGAAAACTCCAAATCGATGATGTCCACATCCTGCAAAAAAGGAAATCTCATGAGATCGGATCTACTGGCCAATCCCAAGAGTTTACCGTTTAAGGAACAGGTGTAGTATCTGCCATCCAGATATACCACAAAACAGGGTTTTTCCTCCTCTACGAATATGGTACCATCCCTCAGCTTGAAGTCCTTAACTACCGGATGTGGAGGGACCTTGGGGACATTCGGAGCATATCTTGGAAACAAAGCAACAAACTTCATTGGTTCAATTTGATAGAACCTCTCTTTTTCAAAAGCTTGAATCCCTTTCCATATCAAAACAGCACACAGGAAAACCATCGTGAAAAAAAGAAAAGGTAGCACTTTCATCTTCACACATCCAGATTGACCACTTTCAAAGCGTGCCTTTCTATGAACTCTCTTCTGCTCAGAACGTCACTTCCCATAAGAATTTCAAAGAGTCTATCGGCCTCTTCAGCATTTTCTATCGTCACTTTCAATATCTTCCTCGTTTTTGGATCCATGGTTGTCTCCCAGAGTTGCTCAGGATTCATCTCACCGAGTCCTTTGTACCTCTGTACTTCATACCTTTTACTCTGAGTTTCAAGATCTCTCACGATCTCCCTCAATTCTTCGTCGCTATATAGATACATATCATTTCCATCCACTCTCACCCTGTATAGAGGGGGAAGAGCGATGTATACCCTCCCTTCCTCTATCAAAGGTCTCATGTATCTGTAAAACAATGTGAGAAGAAGAGTTCTTATATGAGCTCCATCTATATCAGCGTCTGTCATTATTATTATCTTTCCATATCGTAATTTTGAGATATCGAATTCATCTCCTATACTCGTTCCTATTGCTACTATGATATCACTTATTTGCTCATTTTTTAACAACTTATCGAAAGAAGCTTTCTCAACATTCAGAATCTTACCTCTTATGGGAAGAATAGCCTGAAATTCCCTGTCCCTGGCTTGTTTTGCGGAACCTCCTGCAGAGTCACCTTCAACAATAAAAAGCTCGGACTTTTCAAAATCTGTTGTCGAACAGTCTGCCAATTTTCCTGGTAAAGAAGTATTTTCCAAAACATTCTTCCTTCTCACCATTTCTCTTGCTTTTTTTGCGGCTTCTCTCGCCCGCATAGCCTGATAGGCTTTGTTCAAGATAGTTTTTATCATCTGCGTGTCGGCATCGAAGATTTTGGTGAGTTCCTCTTTCATGATCCTTGAGACGGCTTCATAAACCTCTTCGTTACCTAACTTCGACTTCGTCTGACCCTCAAATTCAGGATTCTTCAGGAAGACACTTATGATGGCGGTTAAGCCTTCTCTAACATCTTCTCCATGGAAAGATTGATCTTTCTTCAAAATGTTTAATTTTTTCCCATACTCGTTCATTAATCTAGTGAGAGACGTTTTGAAAGCTGTGAGGTGGGTCCCACCATCGACAGTTCGAATGGTGTTTGCAAAGGATATGATGTCTTCCTCATAAGAATATGTGTATTGCATGGAGACTTCTACCAATATACCATTTTTTTCACCTTTAAAATGAAGTATGTTGTGAAGAGTTTTTTTGCCTTTGTTGAGGTACTTAACATATTCTGAGATTCCTCCTTCGAATTTGAAACACTTCCTGATACCGTTTTCCTCGTCTTCGAAGATGATTCTCAAACCAGGTATGAGGAATGCCAGTTCTCTCAGACGATTTTCTAGGATATCCGAATCGAATTCTGTTGTGGAGAATATTTCTTTATCAGGTTTGAATCTGACAAGTGTACCGTGTTTGCTTGTTTCTCCGAACACTTCAACCGGTGTTTTCGGAACGCCTCTCTCGTATCTCTGTCTGTACACTTTTCCATCCCTAAAAACAAAAACCTCCATCCATTCGGAAAGGGCATTAACAACGGAAACACCAACTCCATGCAACCCTCCACTTATCTTGTACGAATCTTTGGAAAATTTTCCACCAGCATGGAGTGTTGTCATTACGACTTCAAGGGCGCTTTTGCCTACCTCCGGATGTATGTCAACAGGTATTCCTCTTCCATCGTCCTCCACTTCCACACTTCCATCTATTTTCAAAGTAACCCTTATGTTCCTGCAATATCCAGCCAGAGCCTCATCTATACTGTTATCGACCACTTCGTAAACGAGATGATGAAGTCCTCTCTTCCCCGTTGAACCTATGTACATGCCTGGTCTTAACCTGACGGCTTCCAGACCTTTCAGAACTTTTATGCTCTTTGCTGTGTACTTTTCCATAATCTCACCTCCTTTTCAAAACGACCTTCTTTACAATTTCGATACCAGCTAGATCGTTGAACTTCCTTTTTATCTCATCCTTGAAGAAAGAAATTTCCATCAGCCATGCGGGATCGTCACAGGTTATTACCAGCGTGTTTCCATCGATGTACGGTGTTGTATGTCTTGCAACGTGTTCACCAACGATCTTTTCCCATTCTCTCAGCACCATTCGCGATTTTATCTGGAGGAACAATTTACTTCTTCTAGCCAATTCATCGAATATCTCTCTTAACTCCTTCATGAGATCCCTTCCCAATTTTCTTTTCTTTCTCTGATGAAATCTTCAAAATTCCTTCTCAACCTATCGGTTAGAGTACCAGTCCCCGTCTCAAAAAGAACCTTCTCTTCGATACCTTTTACAGGAACGATACCCACACTCGTGTGAGTTAAGAAAACTTCATCGGCATTTATCAATTCCTTCAATTCCATCCACCTTTCCTCGATCGGAATCCCCAGTTCTCTAGCGAGGGCAATCACGTTCTCTCTGGTTACCCCATCCAATATACCCGAATCTACAGAAGGTGTTACGATCTTTCCTTTTTTCACAATGAAAACGTTACTGAACGTTCCTTCGCAGACCTGACCTTTAGGACCCAACATGATGTTATCGTAGCTATCCTTTATAAAAGTTCTTGCAAGTAAGATATCAGCGCGTGCTGTCATTTTCAATTGAGGCGGTATGGATAGAGGATCCGCTTTTCTAACACTTGATATACCTATTCTAACTCCTTGGGAAACGTCGATACCCTTCAATTGTGAGAATATGAAAAAAATTTTCCCGGATCTCGGGATTTGGAATACCTGTATTCTGCTTTCACTCCCCAATTTTTCTATACCATCGAGAACGATTTTCAGAAAATTTCTGAAATCTATTGAAATCTCTTCCCTCAAATAACTCAAAGATCTTTTCATCCTATCAAAGTGTTTTTTCAAAGCGAAGGGTTTTCCATCGTATGTTCTTATAGTCTCGTACACCGCTCCATATACTTGTTTCTGAAAATCCCCGAAGGATAAATGCAAATCTTCAGGTTCAAGAAAAATGCCATCATGCCATATCAACACATTTTGAGACAATTCCTTCATCCTCCACATACTTCACCAAGACTTTTCTAAATTCACCAGCTTTACCACCGAAAAATTCGTGATGAACGTAGTATTCATCGTAACCACTGGATATACCGCCGATACTTTTCTCAACGAGGACTCGTCTGACCATTCCAATCCCTTTTCTTTTGTATTCCCTACTGGTAACTTTTGCTAGTTCCAGTAATTTTTCCAATCTCTCTTTTTTCACATTCCCCGGTATCTGACCATCCATCCTTGAAGCGGGTGTTCCATCCCTTGCAGAAAATCTAAAAGCATGCACTCTTGTGAAAAGAACTTTCTTCACAATTGCGAGAGTTTCTTCGAAATCCTCATCACTCTCACCAGGAAATCCCACGATAATATCAGTTGTTATAGAAAACAACGGATCTATCTTTCTCAACTTTTCAACGGTTCTCAGATATTGTTCCGTTGTGTATCTTCTTCCCATAAGCCTGAGGATTCTATCGGAACCACTCTGAAGCGATAAATGAAGATGAGGACACAGCTTTTCACTTTGAAAGAGGTCTATCAAATCGTCACTGACGTCCTCAACATTCATTGAGCTGAGTCTTATCCTGTAATCTCCCTCCAACTTTAAAAGCTTCCTTAAAAGATTCACCAAATTTTCTCCAATGTCTATCCCGTAACGTCCCACGTTCACACCGGTTATCACAATTTCTCTGTATCCTCTTCTTATTAGCCCTTCAATTTCCTCCACAACCAGCTCTGGCGGCTTACTTCTGACTTTCGTTCCTCGAGCCAGCCTTATGGCACAATACGTACAACTCCTATCGCATCCATCCTCAACCTTTATGTAAGCCCTGGTCCTCTCTTCTATGCTTCCTCTCACTCTTTCTGTCAAAACTTTTTCTTCGTTGATATCGGATATCTCAACAATCCTCTTCCCGTTCAGAAGGTGTATATACTTTGAAATATTCTTCTTCTCCCTTATACCAAGTATCATATCCGCTTCCAGTTTTTTTGCTTCTTCCGGCTTCAACTGAACGTAACAACCTGTTACTATTATTTCCGAAGATTTATGCTCTCTTCTTATCCTTCTGAGGGTCTGTTTGAATTTCCTTTCAGCCTCCTTGGTTACAGCACATGTGTTGATGATATATACATCTGCTTCTATACCATCAGGAACGACTAGGAACCCTTCTTTTTCAAGCAACTCCGCCATGAGCTCACTCTCATACTGGTTCACTTTGCATCCGAATGTGAGTATCCTGACTTTTGTCATAATTCTTCCTTCCCCTCGAAAACACCCCGCAGAACGTCTATTCTCCTTATGACACCTACGAGACGAGAATTTTTATCTATAACTGGCAAAGTTTTCAATCCATGCCTTATTAGAAGATCTGCGGCCGTTATCAACGGATCATCCTCGTTAACCGTTATGGGAGGTTTGCTCATGAAATCGCTTATGGGTTTGTCCTTTATCCTGGAAAGATTCTTTATGAGCTGGTTCGTATCGGGTATGAACGAAGCGGATTGAAGTAACATGAAATAGCTGGGTACGGCGGCTTTTATGATGTCGTTTTCACTTATGAATCCCACCACCTTCATGTTATCGTTAACCACAGGTATTCCCGAAACAGATTGCTTTGATAGTATATGAATCACCCTTTCCACAGTTTCATCTTCAAAAACAGCCGATATATCGTAAACCATCATATCTTTCACTCTCACTTCACTTCACCCTTTCCACAGTGAAGGAGTATCTTTCCGCTTCAATGTCTTCTATAGAAGGCATTTCCTTGGATTTCTTCCTGGTTACAGCCACTGCAGCGGAGAACCCAAATTTTGCCATTTCCAGAAGATCCCATTTTTTCCTGAGAGCATGGTATACCATGCCCGCAACGTATGCATCTCCTGATCCAAGAAGGTGCGACTCTTCTAAGGGAACTGTCATGGATATAAGCCAGATCCCTTCTTTAGTGGCCACTATATCGTTTTTTATCTTGTACGAAAGAACTGCAAGCTTTGCCCCATAATTGACTATTTCTTCGGCTGCCTCAACGTAATCCTCAAACTCTTCCAACTTTTGATCCAGAACGACCTGTTCTCCTCTCAAATCGGGTTTAACCACATCTGGACAGTTCTGTTTGATCGCTTTGGTGAGCAACGTGTTGGTGGCTTCCATGAAAACACATACATCCTTTTCCTTCGCTATTCCTGCAAGTTGTGCATATATCCCTTCATCAACACCTATAGGAATGCTTCCTGATATGACAACGCAGTTTGCTCTTGAGAGAGACATTTTATATCTTCTTAAGAAATGATCGATATCCTCTTGTGATACAATCGGTCCAGGTCCATTTATCTCCGTTATAGTGTCGTTAACTTCATCGATAATAGCTATGTTTTCTCGCGTTTCACCATCTATGTGAACGAAGTTTGTTGTTATCCGCTTATCGATCTTTCTTAACTCCTCTAGAACGATTCTTCCAACGTATCCTCCTAATATACCCATAGCTATTGAAGGAATTCCCAATTTTGCGAGAGCTATCGAAACATTTATCCCCTTCCCTCCCGGGGACATTCTCGCTCTCTCAAGGCTTCGCAATCTATGAAGTTTGTTGAGTTCAAAGTTGTCGATGTATATTTCCCTGTCTAGCGCGGGATTCAAAGTGACAGTCAAAACTTCCAAAAAATCTCACCCCTCTAGAACGAAGAATTCAGGTACACCTTCATATTCGATTTTACCATCTCTCATGACAACCAACAAATCTGCTATAGGTAGGAATCTCTGATGAAATCTAGTACTGATGATCATCGTACTTTCGCGATTCAGCATTTTCAACTTTCTGGATACACGCTCCAAATTCTCATCGTCGAGGTGATCCAAAATGCTGTCTATGAGGATCACCTGAGGAGATTTAACGGAGAGGAAAAAGAGAAGGAGCATGATCTTATCGGCGGGATAGAAATACTTAAGGGGGGTATTCAAACCTTTATCCAAATTCCTCAATATCTCGAAATCATCCAGTTCTTTCGAAAAATCTTCCAGAGAAAAATCGTTACCCTTAAACCCAAGTTCCACAAAGTCCTTGAAAGAGAGCTCATCCATCGCTTCCAGAAAGGAAGTATCAACATACGTGATCTGTTTTCTCAAAAACTTCACATCGAAATCCTTTAAGTTTTTTCCATTGAAAAAGATTTCTCCTTTCTCTACAAGAGAATAATAGATCTCCTCGTTCAACCTAACCAGTGACCTAAGAAGAGTCGATTTTCCAGAACCTCTAGGACCGTATATAAGAATCACTTTGCCTTCTTCAAGAGATAGATTTATATTTGAAAGAACATCAATATTTTCCACGATCAGGGAATAATCGTTGAACTCAATCAGACCTTTCATCACTTGTTTCCTTCTTTCTCAATTTTTCCATCATCAACCTTTTCTTGAACTCTTCCATGGCTTCCTTGTTTCCTTCTTTCATCATCCTGAGCAACTCTATTTGAGAAGCTATTCTAGGATTCCTAACTTCCTTCTTTTCCTCCACCCTGCCATCACCTCTCGCCGTATCGATTCTAATTGAGCTGGTTTAAATGAGCATTTAAGTAACATTACAAATTGGCCTTTTTCCTCCAACAAGTCATGGACATTATCTTTAAGGGTAGGATAGAGACTCAATGAGATTTGAGTTTAAAATACAGGTCGAGCACTTGGCGAGCGATAGGAGCCGCCATTTCTGAACCGTAGCCTCCTTTTTCTATTAGGACTACTATAGCAACTTCAGGATTTTCAACTGGAGAGAAACCTATGAACCATGAATGAGGTTTACCCTGGCTTGTTTCGGCGGTACCTGTCTTTCCGGCGACAGGGTGATTAAAATCCTTGAAGGCTTTATAAGCTGTACCAGGGTCTTCGTTTTCATTGCCGGGAAAGCTGGTGACATCCTTGAGAGCCTTTATCAAGTAATCCCATACATCTTTCTTTATATCCATACTGAGAATGACTTTCGGTTTAATGTATTCCTTTCCCACTTTTTTGACGACATGAGGTTTGAACACTTTCCCTCTGTTAGCAATGAACGAGATGAGGTTCAACATCTCCATCGGTGTCAAAAGGATGTAACCTTGCCCTATAGAAAGTAAGATGGTGTCGCCAGGATACCAAGGTTCCCCATATTTCTCCATTTTCCACGAAGGCGATGGAAATATCCCTCTAACCTCTCCAGGGAGATCTATACCGGTTTTGTCATCCAATCTCAAAAGAGAAGCCATCTTCTTCATCTTTTCTATACCCAATTTCAAACCGAGCTGATAAAAGTAAACGTTACAGGAGACTCTGAGCGCTTTTCTCAGATCCACAAAACCATGCCCCGAGATTTTCCAATCTTTATAGATCGCCACAGTTCTTCCCTCTTTATTTTTGTAAGCGAATCTTCCCTTACAAACGATTCCTTCGTTAGGATCTCCATTATCCAGGAGGAATGCCAAAGCGTAGAGTGGCTTTATCGAAGATCCCGGAGGGTACAGAGCGGAGATGGCTCTGTTGAGCAAAGGAGCTTTCGGATCGTTTTTCATTCTCAACCATTTTCTATAGAACATCTCTCCTGTGAAGGTGTTGGGATCGAACGAGGGAAAAGATGCCAAGGTGTAGATCTCACCCGTTTTGGGATTTGAAACGATTATAACTCCCGCTTTTCCGGCCTCCTTCAAGACTTTTTCCGCAAACTCTTGTAGCTTCTTCTTTAAGGTCAATACAACATCCTTCCCTGGAATTGGAGGGACTTCGACCACCTTTCCCAGTTCCTTCCCCGAAGGGTCTATAACCACGAGTTCCGATCCCTTTTGCCCTTTCAGAACCTCATCGTAAGCTTTCTCAACACCACTTATTCCTTCCCTCTCACTTCCTATATATCCGATAACATGAGGAGCCAGGTTTTCATACCTTCTCACGATCTTCTCACTGACTTTTATTCCAAAGCTTTTCAAAAGCTCTGCTTCTCCCTTGCTGACAAGTATCTTCTCCCCTAAAAGAAGTTTCATTGCCTTTTCTCTTCCCACAATCCTTTCAAGCTTCTTTTTAATCTTCTCAGGAATACTCATACCCCAAGCATCAGCGGTGTATAGAATCTCATCCCATGCAAGGATCGTACCATCGTCCAGCTTTATCCTTCCTCTCAAAGGTGGAATATCTTTTATCCTCGATTCCAAAGATTCTATGAAAGAGGAATGCACATCGTGCTCCATTACTTGGAGTTTGTATGCTTTTATCAAAAGTAGGGAAAAAGAAGCTATCATGATCAATATCAAGATTTGAGATACCTTCACTTGCTTTTCCTCCTCAATTTAAGAACAGTCAGAGTGCTTCCAAGTGTGAACACACCGTTAACTACGGACATATTCTCCCTTTGAAGAAGTAAATATGAAACGAGAAGGAGTACCATAGAAGGTGTGAAAGGTGTGGAAAAGAATTCCTTCGATTTGAAGAGTATTAAGAACACGAAATAAGTTGCTATGTGAAATAAATCCACTTCCCCCATCACCAATGATCTAACCAGAAGTATTAGAAAGACGAAGTATAAAACATGATTCTTCTTTTCTAAAAATTCAAACACCAGAAACGAATACACCAAAGGGAATAGATCCAGAAAAGCTTTATCCCAGAATATAGCCATGAAACCGAGGAAAAAACTCATTTCATCTCACCTCTAAGATCGACACGTACTCTGGAACGTCTCTACTCACTTTGACAAGGAAATCTTCTTTGGATACTCCCACAACTTTCCCGATGTAATCGCCCTTCAATCTCCTCAAAATTAGATTCCAGGTGGTTTCTCCAACAAACACTTTTCCACCCATCACATCAAGATTTTCGAATATTCTGAGAATGGGAGGGTTCCCTCCTCTCATGATTCCCATGGCTTTGAAACCGTCTTTAACGACCAGAACTCTCATAAGGAATTTTTTCGAAAAGGGGGTTATCACAGTGGATATACCACCGGAAGAACTTTCGACCACTCCGATGAACCCCTTCCCAGGGCTGAAGACCAGGCATCCTTTGGGAAAATTCCCAAGTACGAACAGTACGCCATCGTAATGTCCCGTCACGGGGAAGTTCCCGCCAATTCTCTCACCGTCAAGTATGATGTCCCCATAGCTTTCCTTTTCTATAAAGCACCTCACTTTCTCTGAAAAAAAGCTCCTTGTGTAAAAAAAGGGAGTGGATATAAAAAGCAACTTATCCTCGAAAAAGGAGGATACACGGTGATCGGTACTCAGATCCACAAAATAGAGTAATAAGAATAAAAAAAGGAGAACCCAGGACAACTTCATCATTCAACCCTCTGAAGCTTTTTTAAGATGTTAACCTTCTCCAGAACCATACCGGCCCCTCTCGCGACACAAGTCAATGGATCATCCGCCATGACGACATCTATACCGGTCTCTTCACTCAACAATTTATCGAAACCTCTTAAAAGCGATCCTCCCCCTGCTATCAGTATCCCCCTTTCCATAATATCTGCGACGAGTTCTGGAGGAGTCTTCTCAAGAGTTGCTTTCACACTCTCAACGATTGCCATCACAGGTTGCTTTATTGCTTCCCTTATTTCAATACCTTTCAACGTGATTCTTCTAGGAAGTCCACTTGAAAGATCTATACCGGTGACAGTCGTTTCCAACCCATCGTACTCATCACTTGAATAGACGTTTCCTATCTCTATCTTCACTCTCTCAGCGGTCCTCTCACCTATGGCGACCCTGTAAGTCTCTCTCACGTACTGAACTATCGCTTCGTCCATCTCATCTCCCGCTATCCTCACAGAATCCCAGGTTACTATACTTCCAAGAGATATCACGGCGACCTCCGTCGTTCCTCCTCCAACATCCACAACCATGTTTCCACTCGGTTCCTCCACATCAAGACCTGCTCCGATCGCAGTTGCCATGGGTTCTTCCAGAAGGAAAACTCTACTCGCTCCCGCCTCGAGTCCTGCTTCCAATATGGCTCTTCTCTCAACATCGGTTATTCCAACGGGAACACCTATGACAACACGGGGTTTGAAAATTCCAAAACCTCCTTTAGCCTTGTCTATAAAGTATTTGAGCATTATAAGAGCGGTTTGATAATCCGCTATAACACCATCTCTCAAGGGTCTTACAGCTTTGATAGTTGCAGGGGTTTTTCCAAGCATCTTCTTCGCTTCTATACCCACTTTCAGAATCTCACCCGTTGAAACGTTTATCGCTATGACGGATGGTTCGTTGACAACAATCCCTTTTCCTTTCACATAAACTAAAGTGTTGGCGGTTCCAAGGTCTATACCGACATCGTTTCTTCCAAACACTCTCTCACCTCTCTCATTCTGTATCTTAATGATTATAACAATCCTTCGGAAACTATGAAAAGATTACGCACCAGCATCCTGGATGGTTATGTGATTAATGAAGAGAAAGCACTTTCTGGTAAAATAATTTCGAGGTGATCGAAAATATGTGGAGATATTTCATGCCCGTGAAGGTAAATTTCGGCTGGAAGGCTCTCAGAGAAAGAAAGGATGCTCTCAAATCCTTTGGAAAAAAAGTGGTGGTTTTCACTGGTAGGAGGTCATCCAAGGAGAATGGATCTTTGGATGACCTGACTAACGTGCTTGAAGAGTTTGGAATAGGGTATACCGTGTGGGATGAGGTTCCCGAAAATCCAGATTTTCAATCACTTGAAAAAGCGCTGAAAGATGTGGGAGAGGAGAATTTCGATTTCGTTGTGGGACTCGGTGGGGGAAGCCCCATGGATTTTGCAAAGGCTATGGCAGTTCTCTTGATCAACAAAGATCTCTCTCCAGAAGATCTTTACAAAGGTGCATACGAAAAAGCCTTACCGGTAGTCGCAATACCCACAACCTCTGGAACGGGAAGCGAAGTTACGCAATATTCCGTTTTAACAGATCGTGAGGGGAACAAAAGAGGCTTTGGAAGTGATCTCATATTTCCCAAAGTTTCTTTCGTTGATCCTCGGTACACTCTATTCATGAATGAGGATATAACACTGACCACGGGTTTGGATGCTCTGTGCCATGCTGTGGAAGGTTTCATGTCCAAAAGGGCTACTCCCATCTCCGATATCTTTGCACTGGAAGCCGTCAAGAAGATCTCAGAGTTCTTACCGAAAGTTCTGGAGGATCTGAAAAACGAACGCCATAGAGAGAACATGATGATGGCATCTCTCATGGCAGGTATCGTCATTTCTCAAACAGGGACAACGGTAGCGCACGCACTCGGTTATCCGTTAACAACAGAGAAGGGAGTGAGGCACGGTCTTGCGACCGCTGTCACCCTGGTTGAAGTTCTGAAAGTGATGAGCGAAGAGGCTGAAGAGAAAGTGAAGGAGATTTTGAAACCCTTTGGAGGAATTGAAGGATTGAGGCGTTTCCTCAGAGATCTTGGAGCTTATAAAAAGGTTGAAATAAGTCAGGATGATATAGAAAGGTGGGCTGAAAAAGCTTCAAAAGCCAGACACATTCAATTCAGCCCTGGGAATTTCTCAAAGGAAACAATTCTCAGAATATACACCTCTTTGAAAGAGGAGTATCTGGTATGAGAACTCTGTTCTTTTCGGTAATAGTTCTTCTATGCATCGTATCTTTTCTCTACAAAGCGTATCCTCTCAGATATTACGATACTGTCAAGAAAAAAAGCGAGCTGCTCGATCCTCTGCTCATCATCAGTGTGATGTACGTTGAAAGTGGTTTCAGAGAGAAGGTGGTGTCTCCTAAAGGAGCAATCGGCTTGATGCAGATCATGCCAGCAACCGCTGATTGGTTATCCAGGACCTACAACATAGACGGGAATATAAACGATCCAGAAGATAACATAACATACGGGATCGTGTACCTTGAATACCTCATGGAGAAATTCGGTGACATAGATAAAGCTCTCATCGCGTACAACGTTGGTCCCTTCCATGTGGAGAAGATGGAAGATGCCGGTAGAAGGTACTTGAAAAAGGTGAAGAAAACGTATTTCATCTACAAACTACTTTATAGGTATCTAGGGAGTGGTTGAATGAACGTTGTAACGAGAGAAGAAATGAAAGAAATGGACAGAAGGACCATAGAGGAATTGAAACTTCCATCTAGAATACTGATGGAAAGAGCGGGTCTTTCCATCGTAATGGCTATGGAAGACGAACTCGGGAGCCTTTCCAGGTATTCCTACCTTGTCGTATGCGGTGGTGGGAACAACGGAGGAGATGGGTTGGTCGTTGCAAGGAATCTCTTAGATTATTCTGACGACGTTTTGGTTGTCATGGTGAAGGGAGAAGACAACCTTTCAGAGAACTGTAAAGCGAATCTGGAGACCTTCAAGAACTTCGGAGGGCATGTTCTGTTTTTAGGTAAAGATATATCTCTGGAATCCTTGATGAAAGAGATCAGAAAGAGAGATATCGTGGTCGATGCCATATTTGGAACGGGTCTCAAAGGAGAGGTTAAAGGAGAGATTTCAAAAATAATAGAAGGTATAAACCTCTTTGCAAAGTATGTTGTCTCGGTTGATATACCGTCTGGGGTCGATACGAACACCGGGAAGATACTAGGAAGTGCCATCAAAGCTGATCTCACCGTTACTTTCTTTTTGCCAAAGATAGGGCACGTTCTCTTCCCTGGGAGAGAGCTCACAGGGAAATTGAAGGTTGCCAACATCGGTATACCGAAATTCTTCCGAGAAGATACCATGATAAGGAGAAGGATAATAGATATGAAGACAGTATCAAACATAATTCCAAAAAGACCTCCAGATTCTCACAAAGGAACTTTTGGAACGGTCCTGATAATCGGAGGATCGAAGCTTTATTCAGGTGCGCCCGCTCTTGTGGCTCTTGGGGCTTTGAAAGTTGGAGCGGGTCTTTCCATAATTCTGACACCTCATCCTTACAACACTGTAGCGACGGGAAACTTTCCTGAGATAGTGTCGATCCCCATCGAAACATCGGATGGATTTTTTGAAGAAAAGAACGTTAAAGAAGTCATGGAATACTTGGGGAAAGCTAATGTGGTCGTTCTTGGTCCAGGTATCTCCAGGAATTCGAAAACTGTGGAATTTGTGAGGAAACTCCTCCCGAATATAGATGTTCCCCTCGTGCTCGATGCCGATGGTTTAAACGCCATAGCTGGAGAGCTGGAACTTCTGAAAAGGAAGCAACCAACCGTCATAACACCTCATCCCGGAGAACTTGCAAGGCTCGTTGGAAAGAGTGTGTCGGATGTTAAGTACAACTATGTACTCGTTGAAGATCTGGCGAGAAGGTACCAATGTACAGTTGTTTTGAAGAGTGCTACCACCATCATAGCCAGTTCAGACTTCACGTATTTCAACCTTACTGGCAATACGGGACTCGCCGTTGGTGGTAGTGGGGATGTGCTATCCGGTATGATAGGGGGATTCATGGCTCAAGGAGTCGATGCCACAAACGCTGCAATTGCAGGTGTTTACATACACGGTCTTGCGAGTGAAAAGTTCCCAGATGATGTCTCTGGTCTTACTCCTTCCGATCTTCTCAGGATTATTCCTAGTGTTATGAAGGAGGTGAGGGGATGGACGTCATCGAGTCCATGATAAAGGATATGATAAGGGAAGGGCAACTGAGCAGGGCAAGAGCTCTCTTGAGTTTGTTTCCAGGGGAGTACCCCCATCTTGAGATGGAGCTTGAGGCCGCCTTTGGAAATTGGAAAAAGGTCCTGAAGATCTATGAGGATCTACCAGAGGATGTGAAAGAGCAATACAAAGTGTTGTACGAAACGGCAAAGGAGAAGTACAGGGAAGATTACTCTCAAGAAGTGAAAGAAGCGCTTCAGGAGGTAGAGAGCAGAAACATCCAGGGAGCTTTATCTTTGCTTGAAAATATCTCGAAAAATTATCCAGACCTCGTGGAAGCCGTGGCTTTAAAGTATGAGCTTGCAAGAAGAAGGAACGACAAGATCAGGATGAAGAGGTACGAGGAGATATTGAAAAAGCTCGATCCTTCCCATCCTGTTCTCACTCAGAGAAGGGAAGCACCTGTCAGTTTGTTCGAAACTGTTACCATGATTCTAGTCATAGCCATTCTAGCAATAAATCTCATCCTGTTCTTGAGGTCACCCTCTGCAGTCGACACGAAGGAAATAACGAAAGCCGTTAAAAGCGCTGTCAACGTGGAGAAAATGGAAGCGAGCTTGAGTGAGATCAAAGAAGGTGTAAAAGATATAAGGGTTAACGTTGGAGAGAGAATACCGGAGCTTGTAGCCGATGTTAAAAACATCTCCTCAAGGATCGGAATGCTCGATACAGTCAGTGAGATCGTCAGAAGAAACGATGAAACCTTCGCCAGTTTCCAAAAAGATCTCATGGATTTCCTGAACTCTTTGGATAAAAAGCTGGCAGATCTTGGAACCAAGATAGAAAGCATAAAAGCCAGTGTCCCCACACCAGGTGCACCAACATCAGGTACTCCTGCAGCCGGTGGTCCCGTTGTCACCACGGCTTCCGTCACCTACGATAGAGCAAGGGTTCTGTGGTTCCAGGGGTACATATTCTACCTCAAGGGTAATTATGACAGAGCGATAGATATCTTCAACACAGCTATAGGAATTCTGGAAACAGAGGGAAGGACCGCTTACTATGAAGATGATTGCTATTACTACAGAGCCCTTTCCTATTACTTCAAGGGAGACAAAGACAATGCCAAGAAACTCTTCAACGATTTCATAACCAGGTTTCCTGAGAGTGATTACGCCGATGATGCGGAGTACTTCATCAAGAGAATCGAGAAAGAGACATCTTCGTGAGAAGTTAAAAGAATGCGATCTGTGTCCCAGAAAATGTGGTGTGAACAGAACGGAAGGAGAGAGAGGAATTTGTGGCATTCTAGACTCTCCTGTTGTGTCTTCATGGGGTCTTCATTTTGGCGAAGAGAGGGTTTTGGTAGGTTCGAGAGGAAGTGGCACGGTCTTTTTCACAGGATGCAACCTGAAATGCATATTCTGCCAGAATTATGAGATCAGTCATCTCATGGAAGGAGATGCGATAAGTGTTGAAGAACTCGCACTCATCTTCAAATCTCTGGAATCAAGAGGTGCTTTGAACATAAATTTGGTAACTCCAACCCATCAAGTTCCGTTCATAGTCGAAGCTCTGGAAATCGCGGATCTGAAAATACCTGTTGTCTACAATTGTGGTGGTTATGAATCCGTCGAAACCCTGGGACTTTTGGAAGGATGGATCGACATATACATGCCAGATATGAAGTACGGAAGCAACGAGGTTGGCAGGAGCTACTCCGGTGTACCGGATTACTTTGATAGAGCTTCTGATGCTTTGAAAACGATGGTTAAACAGGTTGGAGAGCCGATCGTGGAAAACGGTATCATGAAAAAGGGAGTTTTGGTCAGGCATCTCGTTCTGCCAAACAACGTGGAGGATTCGAAGAAAGTTGTGGATTTTCTTGCCACTCTTGATCCTCCTCCTTTGGTTAACATAATGGCTCAGTATTATCCTGCATACAGAGCCTGGGAAAGGAAGGAACTTTCTCGAAGGCTCAAAAGGAGTGAGTACTTAGAAGTTGTTGAGTATGCAAAGGAGAAAAAGCTCAGATTGATAGAGCTTGAGAGGTGGCTGTTTTGAGAAAAGAAGAACTTTTGAAGATGGTCATGGAATCCCTGAAAGAGGAATCCCCCGAGGTGAGGATAAGAGATATCGCGAAAAGGGAGAATAACGCGATAGATATCCTTGGGAATAAATTCACGTTCAAAAGACTCCACATTTTCGGTATTGGAAAAGCAAGCATCTCAATGGTTAAACCCTTTGTCGAAGAATTTCAGGATGTCCTGAAAAGCTGTGTCGTTGTGACAAAAAGAGGATATGGGGAAGAAGTTGAAAATGTGGAGGTATACGAAGGTGGGCATCCCATACCGGATGAAGGAACGATCGAAGGAAGCAAAAAGATAGTTGAAAAGTTGCGTGAAGCGGATGAAGACGATCTCGTGATATTTCTCGTATCTGGAGGCGGCTCATCAACTTACGAGATACCCATGGATGGTATAGATTTTGAGGATCTGAAGAAACTTTATGACCTCATTTTAAAAAGTGGGATGAACATAAGAGAGATGAACGTTGTGAGAAAACACGTCTCTAAAGTTAAAGGAGGGAAAACAGCCTTTCTGACCAAAGCGAAGATAGTAACGTTGATGGTATCGGATGTCGTGGGAGACGATCCCTCAACCATAGCGTCTGGCCCAACTTATCCCGATTTCTCAACTTACAAAGATGCTGTATGGATATTGAAGAGATGGAAACTGTGGGAGAAGATACCGGAATCTGTAAGGCGGGTTCTTTCAGAGGGTGAGAAGGGGTTAATCCCTGAGACTCCTAAGTATATAGATGAAGAGAGGGTGAAAAACATCGTCATTTCCGGCTCTAGATCTCTCTGCACGAACCTCAAGAGGAAATTCGAATCCATGGGCTACAGATCTCTCCTATTGTCAACCTTTCTCGAGGGAGAAGCAAGAGAGTTGGGGAAGTTCCTTGCTGGTGTTGCAAAAGAGATAATAATCTCTGGAAACCCGATATCTCCTCCCTGTGTGCTTATAAGTGGTGGGGAAGCTCTTGTTAAAGTGAAAGGGAAGGGAAAAGGTGGACCAAACATGGAAGTTGCTTTATCGTTTGCAATGGAAATGGAAGGGGAAAACTTCATCTTCCTCTCAATGGACACCGATGGAACGGATGGCCCAACGGATGCAGCGGGAGCTCTCATCGATGGAGAAACGCTCAGAAGGATAAAGGAAAGGGGGATGGATCCCATAGAATTACTCGATAATAACGACTCCTACACCGCTCTTTCGATATCTGGTGACCTTCTCGTGACTGGACCAACAGGAACCAACGTCAACGACCTTAGGGTACTCGTTCTGGAGGGATGAAATTGAACGTCGAATACCTGAAGTACGAGATAAAGCCAAGGTATGAGGAGAGTTTCCCCTTGGATTGGGAAAAGTTCTTTGGAAAAAGAGGAGAGCTGTTTGTTGAAATTGGTTTTGGAAACGGTGAATTCCTTGTAGAGATGGCCAGGCGATATCCCGAAAAGAATTTCGTTGGATTTGAACTCTCCATAACTTCGATGGTCAAGATTCAAAGAAAGATCCATGATTTCAATCTTGAAAACGTTCGTGTCGTGATGGAAGATGGAAGGTTCGCACTCAGGGAATTTTTCGAAGATGAGAGTGTTGAAACCGTTGTGACCAACTTCCCATGCCCGTGGCCCAAAAAAGCTCATGAGGAGAGAAGAATAACTTCCGGTGATTTCTTAGATACCTTGAGTGTCGTTCTGAAACCCGAAGGAATATTCGAGCTCGTAACTGACGAAAGGTGGTACGCAGAAGAGGTCCATGAAAAACTCACTGAGAGTGGCTATTTTGATGTAGAGAGCATCCTGGAAAATCCTGAAAGACCGGTTGAAACAAGGTATGAGAGAAAGTGGAAAAGCCAGGGAAAGAAGATATTCTTGATCAGAGCTTATAAGTTGAAGAAAGGGAAGGTTGAAAGGCTGCTCAAAGGAGGTATGAACTTGCCACACGTTTTGTTCCAAGGGGATGTAAAGGATGAGGATGTTTCCTCTTTGGAAGGCAAGGTTTTCAAAAAAGGTGATAAAGTGTTCGTTGTGAAGAACACCTTTAAAGGAAAGAATTCCTTCCTTTTGAAAGTGATATCCACGGACAAGGATTTCCAGCAGCAGTACTTTTTGATCCTTTTAAAAAAGAAAAACGGTTGGCTTTTGAAACTGGATAGCGTGTCCAACCCTTACAGAACACCCGCTGTGAAATGGTCTGTTAGAAAGCTCGCCGAGGTTTTATCCTCCAAAGAGCCCGCCGTTTCCGACCATACCGTGCATCATGCTGACGACTGAATCCACATGAGACTTCAAAGTCTTGTTTCCCCCTGATATAGCATCCTCCAGTTTCTTTATCGTTGTCAGGACTGAGGGATGAGACCTGTTGAAACGCTCTGCGATCGTTCTTATGGACATCTTAAGGTACTTCTTCGAAACAAACATCCCCACCTGTCTTGCAAGAACAACCCCTTGCTTCCTGGAATTTCCCAATATTTCTGCTTTTGGAATCCCGAAGGTCTTGGACAAAGCGTTCAGCAATTTGTCGAAAGAATCGATCGAGTTTCCTTTGGCCAGAATATCTCCCAAGAGTTCCTTTGCCTTCTGAATTGAGACCTTCTCTCCCGTCATATCCTGATAGGCAAGAAGCTTTATTATCGCTCCCTTCATCCTTCTCAGATTGTCTGGGATGCTCAAAGCGACGAAATCTACAACTTCCTCATCAAGATCACCATCTTCCATCTCTACCATCTTCCTGGCTATGTTTATCCTCGTGTTCTCATCAGGTGGATCTATTCTGACGACTATTCCCATCTGAAACCTCGAAACGAGTCTTTCCTGAAAATCAGCGAGTTCTTCAGGTGTTCTATCGGAACATATAACTATTTGTTTACCAGAATCGTAGAGTTCGTTGAAAGTGTGGAAAAGCTCCAGCTGTATACCACTCTTTCCCATAAGGAATTGAACATCATCTAGTAGGAAAACATCGACTTTCTTCCTGTGCTTCTCCCTGAACTCGTTCATCTCATCGCTTTTCATCGCGTTGATGAGTTCGTTCAGGAATTTTTCACTGGTCAAATACATGACCTTCAGATCCGGTTCGTTAACGAAAAGATAGTTCCCAATGGCTTGAAGAAGATGTGTTTTCCCCAACCCCACACCACCGTATATGAAAAGAGGGTTATACCTTCCAGGATTCTTCGCAACTTCCAGGGAAACTCTGTATGCAAAAGTGTTTCCAGGACCTTCCACGAAATTTTCGAAAGTGTAGTGTGGATTCAGAGGAGTTATGACCAATGGTCTCTTTCTTATGAGAGGTTCCGATGAGTGAACTCTCTCAACTGACTCGTAAACTATCTCATAAGGTATTTCCCTCCCAAAAGTCTCCCTTATGACTCTTTTGATGATACTCCCATACTTTCTCTCGAGCCATTCTTTTATGAAAAGATTTCCCACTTTAAAAACGATTTTATCTTCCCCAACCTCTTTCACATCGAAAGAGTTGAACCATAGCTCCCAATTCTTTCTACTGACTTTACTCTTGAGAATTTCTAGTATCTTCTCTTTCATGCGGGACCACCTTCAGGAACTTTATGGGGCGGGCTAAAATATTATCCCCTTTAACGGGGTGATAAATCAAGGAACAGATATGTTTATCTTCTAAAAAAATTCCTAAACGTTTTGCAAAGCTTCTTTTTGTGCGGAAATCGAAGTATTTCTTAAGGGCGTTTTAAATGAGCTATTCCTTTCATCATAATTATTCAATACAATCGATCAAAATTCCTTATGCAAACCCATGTTAAAACCCCACACAGCTTTCACAAGGTTTTGATATAAGAGCGGTTAAACAGTTAGAACAAAAAGCGGTTACTATAAAAGATTCATTTTGTTTAGCATATTTATATATCTGCTCAAGCTGTGAATCAATGGTTATATCTTGCTGAGCATGGTTTGAGTATCTGGAATATGCTGCGGTGCGTTTCATACCACTGCTCCTTTTAGCGTTTTTCTACTATTTCAACATAATTGGGTTTTTCAGGAAGATAGAAATTAAAACTCCGACTTTCAAAAGCCCGCAAACCAAAAATTGTTTTGCTGCCTGCAAACAGGACTTTATTACCTGAACGAATGATGAAATATGGATCTACTGTCTTGCCGGTTTTATTTTTTACAGCTACCACCAACAAATAAGGATAATAGTTGTTATCCTTTGCTGGATAAACTTCAGCACTTAACACTTCAAAAAGATTGGAAGCATTATTTACAACACGCAGTCCACTAGATATATAGCTGCTAATTAATCTAGTTTTCGTTGGTGGATTCTTGTATTTCCACAATCCTAATTCCTTCGCCTTAGCTTCCTCCACTAGCTTTGTAAATTCCTTCTCATAAAAACCTCCTCCTCTCGCTTTTGCAAAACCGTATTTAACAAGCAGAGCATTTAGAAGAATGTACTCATCGTTATGCTTCAACCACACATACACACCATATTCGGGATCATCTGTTATGACCACGCCGTTTCTCATAAGTTTGATTACCTCGCGTCTGAAAGATTTGTACTGTGCAACAAGAGTGGCATCGGTTGTCAAAACACTGTAGTCAATTGTTGTATCAATACCTGCGAGAATGTGGTTGGTTATAACAAATCCCAAATCAAGTTCTATATATGGTGGAACTGTAAATGAAGTAACTTTCGCTTCATCGT
>CAZANP010000003.1:0-62568 GCA_964486555.1 uncultured Thermotoga sp.
TTTTTCTCAAAATGTTGGTGGACTCACCACCCATATACCTATCGCCTCTTTATCACCTATATTCCGCCATTTGTGAGGAAGGTTACATGGATAAGTTATGCTATCTCCTTCTTCCAATACGAAAACTTTGTCACCGACAGTTATCTCCATCTTACCCTGAAGTATTACTCCCGCTTCGAGTCCTTCGTGAGAGTAGAAGTCTTTTCCACTTCCTTCCCCTGGTTTCAAGTAGACCATGAACATGGCCAGAACGTTGTTTTTCGTCGAAAGCAACTCATATCGAAGAGCTTCCGAAACTATTATGTTTGTTCTCTCTTTTTTTCTAACAACGTACTTTGCTTCCTCCTTTATGGTTTCTTCTTGGAAAATCGAGACCAGAGTTTCTCCGAGAGCATCCAGTATTTTTTTCAAGGTACTCAAAGAAGGAGAGACCTTCCCGTGCTCTATCTGGCTTATGAGGCTCGGTGTTACACCGATCTCCTTGGCCAAATCTTTAAGCTTGATTCCCCTTGATTTTCTAACCTCTCTGAGCTTTCTCCCAATATCTTCAATATCTCTCATGATCATTCCTCCATTCCCACAAGTTTCAGCATGGATCCATAAAGTTTCACCAATCTTTCGAATTCATCGTGATCGTAAAATCTGCAACTACCAGATGTGAAGCTTTTTGCAACTTCAACACAGAATCTAACCACCGGCTCGAGATCGGTGGGACTCGAAACACCCGTCGCACACCCTGGGACGGGAACCTCCGATGTTATAGCGATTCCAACAACCGGGCTTTTAGTTATCGTCGCTGGTTGCATTATGCTGTTTATGTGATGTATCCCGTTTCCGTACGGTGTTATATCCTGCATCGTTATCGGAAGAACGACAGGAAGCTTCCCGCAGACTCTCTCGTATATATCCAGAAGATCATCCGATGGTTTCAGTATGTAACCTTCCTTCACAGTTGGGGAGATGGCAAAACCTTTAACGTTTATCACTCTGTTCCCTCTTGTCGTATCTATCGACAGTATAGCTTTCATATCGCTCGTTATCATCTCCCTGAGAACTTCTTTAACCCCCACAGGAGATCCCATGAACGGAACCGGTTCATGAGGCTCCATAGGAGCGTTGGGGCACACATGAGTTGTAACTATGACATCACTTTCGAGGATATCCCCTCTTTGCCTCATCTTCGCTAGCTTCAAAGCACTTGCAAGTGCAACCACAGCCCCATCACCATCACTGACTAGACCAATGAAATTGGGTCTTGCTCCAACTCCCCCAAGCTGTCCAATGATACCCAGGATGTGTCCCTTACCTCTGCCGGGTATTCTTATTGTGATCACATCCGTTTTTCCCTTTTCACTTTTCAGTGTTTTCACACGAACATTCACATCGTAACTCTCAAAAACCTTTTTGATATCCGATCCATTCACATTCGGATCATCCAAAAGATCGTAGATGAAGGCAACGTCGTTTAGCATCTTCATCCCTCCTTGTACAGATGGCAGAATATCAAACGATCGTTCACCCTCACAGGTTTTGGTGGTTCATCACATATATCCATTGCGTACTTGCATCTAGCCTTGAAAGGGCAGCCTCGAGGTGGATCCAATGGACTCGGCACTTCTCCTTCGAACACCTCTTCGTCTTTCCTTCTCTTCGGATCTGGGAGCGGTACCGATGAGAGAAGAGCTTTCGTGTAAGGATGAAGAGGCTTCAAAAGGATATCCTGAGCCGATCCCATCTCCATTATTTTCCCAAGGTACATTATCATGACTCTATCGGCTATGTGCTCTACGACTTTCAGATCGTGGCTGATGAATATGTAAGTCAACGACAGCCTCTCCTGGAGATCCATCAGAAGGTTCAATATCTGAGCCTGGACAGATACATCTAGTGATGATGTTGGTTCATCCAGTATGAGGAGTTCTGGTTCTAACACCAGAGCCCTTGCGATACCTACCCTCTGTTTCTGTCCACCAGAGAGTTCGTGAGGATACTTGTCCAGAGCCTCTTCCGTCAATCCAACCTTAGATATAACCTCTTTTACCTTCTCGTTCCTCTCATCCTTCGAACCAATTCTGTATATATCCAGACCTTCCCTCACGATATGCTTTATCTTCTTTCTTGGATCTAAAGAAGCCTCAGGGTCCTGGAATACGATTTGTACTTTCTTCCTGACGAACTTGAAGTCTTCCTTGCTTTCGATGACTCTTCCTTTGAAAAGAATCTCACCATCCGTTTTTCTGTGAACTCCGAGTATGGTCATCGCAATCGTGGATTTACCACTCCCGCTCTCTCCAACGATCCCAAAAGTTTCTCCCTTTTCAACGTAGAAGGAAACACCATCCACCGCCTTTATGAATTTTTCAGGTTTCCCAAAAAGCTTATCCTTTATTGGAAAATACACCTTTAGATCCTTGATCTCCAGGAGCTTCATGCGGGATCAGCTCCTCTTCGATAAAGCCAGCAGCTGACGTAAGAACCGTTCACTTTGAAAAATGGGGGTTCTTTTTCTCTACACAATTCGAAAGTGTCAGGACATCGTGGATGAAATCTGCAGCCTTTCGGCGGATTCATAAGGTTGGGAACGTTTCCGGGGATAGAGTGGAATCTACTTTTTCTTTCTTTATAAAATGATGGAATAGATTTCAAAAGACCCTTGGTGTAAGGATGAAAGGGATGTTCAAAGATATCATCGATTTTTGCCTTTTCAACTATTTTTCCCGCATACATAACCATGACACGATCTGCGATCTGTGCTATCACACTCAGATCATGGGATATGAAGATGATGGATGTTTTTGAGGATTCCTTCAATTTTCTGAAGAGTTTCAAAATCTGTGCTTGGGTTGTAACGTCCAGAGCTGTTGTCGGCTCATCAGCTATCAGAAGCTTCGGCTCACACAACATCGCCATGGCAATCATCACCCTCTGTCTCATACCACCACTGAACTCAAAAGGGTACCTGTTCATCATCGTTTCGGGATCTGGTATTCCCATCATTTTCAAAACCTCTACGCTTCTGTTCCATGCCTCCTTCTCATTCATATTGAGATGCTCTTGAAGCACTTCCATCAGTTGAACGCCTATCTTCAACGAAGGGTTCAAAGAATTCAAGGGATTCTGGAAGACCATGGATATTTCTTTTCCTCTGAGTTCGTGAATGTTTCTGGACACATCTCTTCCTTCAAAAAGAATTTTCCCACTCACTACCCTTCCGGGAGGGGAAGGAACAAGCCCCATTATTGCAAGGGCGGTTACGCTCTTTCCGCTACCGCTTTCTCCGACTATTCCCAAAACTTCTTCGCGCTCGACTTCGAAACTTATACCATCGGGTGCCCTTATCTTTCCTTCGGGTAGAGAGAACTCAACCACAAGGTCTTTAACTTCAAGAAGTGCCAAGTTCTTTTCCCCTCCTGAAGTAGTCTTTTATCTCATTCAAAAGATCCTTTGAAGAGAAAATATCGTAACAGGTCATCGCCAAAGCTTTCACAGCTCTTATCATAGCTTCATATCCTTCTTCTGAATTGGCAAATTCGGCAAATTCGTGTGTATGTGCTGGAACGTACTTACCGCCAGTTATGTTCACATAGGCGTGTATTCCGGGAACGACCTGTGTTACATCACCCATGTCAGTTGAGCCCACCCCTTGTTCGTAAGTTCTTTCCACAACCTTTTCTCCCACGATCTCAAAATTTTTCTCCAAAGTCTTGGCAAGCGGTACGTTCACAAAGACGTTACTCAGGGTCTCCAACCTTTCAAGGTTGTACCTGCAACCGCTCATCAAAGCAGCCCCTTCCACGAGTTTTTTGAACTTCTCAACGACCCTTTCCAGCGTGTTTTTCTCAAGAGCCCTTACAATTATCTCCGCGGATGTGTACTCCGGTATTATATTTGGAGCCTGCCCACCGTTGGTTATGATCCCATGTATCCTGACTTTCTCTGGAAGTTGCTGTCTCATGAGCCCTATCCCGGTAAAGAGCTGCACCATGGAATCCAGTGCATTGATACCTTCCTCTGGATCCGCTGCGGCGTGAGAAGGTTTCCCAAAGTACTCTACCTTGTACACTTCCAAAGCATAGGATATATCAAAACCTGTTGTGAACGATGCTGGATGTATCATCATGGCAACATCCACACCATCGAAGACGCCATTTTCTATCAGTATCCTCTTTCCGGCTCCTTTTTCCTCGGCAGGTGATCCCACGACAAGGATGGTTCCTCCATATTCATTCAGAACACTTGATTTTTTGAGTGCAACTCCCGCACCAGTACTCATAACTCCTATCATGTTATGGCCACAAGCATGACCAAGGTCTGGTAAAGCATCGTATTCTGCAAGAAGCGCTACAGTGGGAGATCCAGATCCGTATTTCGCAACAAAAGCCGTTTCAAGCCCTGCTACATTTCTTTCAACCTCAAAACCCTCTTCTTCGAGAAAATCGGCAAGGAGTTTTGAAGATCTCCTCTCTTGAAAAGCTACCTCTGCGTATTCAAAGATTTTCCTTGCCATTTCGATGAGTTTTCCTTTCATCTCATCCGCTGCTTCCATTATCTTGTCCTTCATCTTACCCCTCCTCACGTTCTCAATCTGGGATCCAATACATCCCTCAGGCCATCTCCAAGCAAGTTGAACCCAAGGCACGTTAGCAAAATGGCGAGTCCAGGAAATATCGCCATGTGAGGAGCAACTTGAAGGAAATCTTTAGCTTCGCTCAACATACTTCCCCAAGAAGGTGTTGGAGGTTGTATACCAAGCCCCAAAAAACTCAATGTTGCTTCACTTATGACAGCTCCTGCGAAATTCAGTGAAGAGTATATTATCAAAGAAGGAACTATGTTTGGAAAAATATGGTGAAAAATGACTCGAAGATTGGAAGCTCCCAGAACTTTCGATGCTATCACAAAATCTTCGTTTTTAACGTTCAAAACCGCACTTCTCACAACTCTGGCAAAACTTGGAACCATGACAACACCTATCGCGATCATGGCGTTGAAGAGACCAGGCCCTAAAACTGCCATCATCGCTATAGCAAGAAGAACGTAAGGGAAAGAAAGGAGAGCATCCATGAATCTCATGATGAGAGAATCCAGAAATCCTCCAAAATACCCGGAAAGTATACCAAGAACAGTTCCTATGAGAGCACCTATACCGACTGCTACCACTCCTACCATCAGAGATACCCTGGCTCCATAGACCAAACGGGAAAATATGTCCCTCCCATAATCGTCCGTTCCAAATATATGCCCTCCTTCCCCTGGCTTTGCGAGAACGTACATGAAATCCATTTCATCGTAAGAGTGCGTCGCTATAAATGGTGCAAAGATTGCCAATATCAGATCCAAAGTTATTATCACGAAACCTGCCAGTGCGGATTTGCTTTTAAGAATCCTTCTGAACGTCATGTTTCATCCCCTCTCATAGCTTTGCCTGATCTTCGGATTCACAACTGCGTAGACCACATCAACCAGAAGGTTTATGAATATGTAAGTTACAGCAACAAAAAGCACTTCCCCCTGGACGAGCATGAAATCTCTCCTCATGATGGCATCGACCATGAGTTTTCCAAGACCAGGAAGGGCAAAAACTGTCTCTGTTAAAACCGCACCGGCAAGTAGATTCCCCAGTTGCAAACCGATGACTGTGATTATCGGAACGAGGGCATTCCTCAAAGCGTGTCTGTATATTATCAACCGCTTTCTCAGTCCTTTTGCATAAGCTGTCCTCACGTAATCCTGCCTCAGCACTTCCAGCATACTGGATCTTGTGAATCTGGTTATGGTTCCCATGGAGAGAATACCGAGTGCGAAAGAAGGCAGTATGAGGTGTTTCACAACATCCCAGATACCTTTATCCAAGCTTCCAAGACCAACCGCTGGGAGCCATCCCAATTTCAGAGAGAACACGATGATGAGTACCATTCCAAACCAGAAGATGGGTATCGAGATCCCAATGAGCGCTAGGACCGTTATGAGAAGATCGGTGAAAGAATTGTGTTTGACAGCACTGAGTATACCTGCTGGTATCCCCACCAGAACCGCTATGAAGAGGGCGGAAACGCTCAAAACAAAAGTTGTGGGAAATCTCTCTAAGATCAGAGAAAGAACATCTTGTTTGTATATCAGGGATTTTCCAAGATCTCCTGTTAGGACCCTTTTTAAATACAGAAGGAACTGAACGAGTACGGGTTTA
Organism: uncultured Thermotoga sp.; assembly: GCA_964486555.1. Lineage (GTDB taxonomy): Bacteria > Thermotogota > Thermotogae > Thermotogales > Thermotogaceae > 4484-232. Next base: position 6,188 of record CAZANP010000003.1, read on the forward strand.
TCGAGTCCAAGCTGTTGTCTGAATCTAGCGATATCCTCTGCTCTTGCCTCTGGTCCAAGGATCACCATAGCAGGATCCCCGGGTATGAGTTTCAAGAGTAGAAACGTTATCAGAAGAACGAAGAACAACGTTGGTATGACTTGAAGGAGTCTTTTCACCAGATATTTCCGCAAAACTGTTCACCTCGAAAATGATGGGGGAAGTCCCCCATCATTTTTCTTCAACCCATACGTTCGTGCCAGGAGCGTACAACCTTATCATCATATCGGGCGATACGGTGAAACCTTTAACTCTCTTGTTAACACCCATAACCACCATCTTGTGATAGAGTGGCATGTAAACTCTATCCTGCATGATCAGCTTTTCGGCTTCCTGGTAATATTTTATCCTCTCCTGCTGATCCGCTGTTGACTCTCCTTTGGCTATGAGTTCATCGACCTTTGGATTGTTGTATCCTCCACCATTTCCATAGGTTCCTTTTCTCGATGAATGGAACATGTAGAATATGAAGTATTCAGGGTCTGGATACCAGGTCCAACCGATGGTGTACATATCCGCTTCTCCTTTTGATGTGACTGCGACAAAACTTCCCCATTCCAGAGATTGTACTTTGAGATCTATACCTATCTTCTTCAACATCGATTGCATTATGATAGCTGCTTTCCTCCTGTTTGGATCCTCTGGAGTGTATATTGTAAGCTTAAGTCCATTTTCGTATCCCGCTTCTTTCAGGAGCTCTTTCGCCTTCTCTGGATCGTATGGTAGGGCGAGTTTCTTTATATCCGGGTTGTAAGCCCATGAACCTGGCGGAATGGGACCATAAGCTCTGACACCAGAGCCGTTCGGGAACAGCACTTTTATTATCTGATCCAGATCAACTCCATAGAATATCGCTTCTCTAACTTTCTTGTTTGTCGTTGGTCCACGCATGGAATTCATGTACACCGCATAAACGTTCACACCGGGAACCATGACAACGTCCACATTTGGGGTTGCTTTCACCTTTGGGATGTCTTGGTCAAGGATGTCACTTGCTATGTCGACCTCTCCACTCATCAGGGCAACCGCAAGGACTGATTTGTTCGGGATGAACTTGTACGTTATCTTCTTGAGGTACGGTTTTTCACCCCAGTAATCCTCGTTTCTGATAAAGGTCATGTGGTCATCCTTCACCCATTCAACCATCTTGAAAGGTCCCGTTCCAACAGGATGAAGGGTGAATCTATCTCCCCACCCTTCTACCTCTTCTTTTGGAACCACAGCTGCGCCTATGTCCGTCAGAACTGTAAGGAAGGGGGCAAAGGGATACTTAAGAGTGATTCTAACAGTGTATTTATCAACAACCTCGACTTTATCCACCATGTAGAGTCTCACCATCGGCGATATCTTTATTTCTCTCTCGAAGCTGTATTTCACATCTTCAGCTGTTACCTCTCTCCCATCCTGGAACTTCCCTTTCTGGAAGTGAACACCTTTTCTAAGCCTGAACGTCCAAACCTTCAGATCTTCTGAAACTTCCCATGATTCTGCGAGAAGTGGCCTTATTTCCTTCACTTCGGCATCGTATGCCACCAGTGTTTCAAAAACGTTTCTCATGACCTGAGCCGACGCAAGATCTTGATACAGAGCTGGATCCATGGTGGTTGGATTCTGATCGGTACCAACAACGATCTCCCCATTGTAGTTAGGACCACCAAGAGATACAGCTGCTAGCAGTGTAACGATGAGAAGCAGAATGAACTTCCTCACAACCAACACCTCCCTTATAATATGGACCTGAGGAAATTTCCCAGCAACTTACGAGCTGATACCACGATACCTTCTGTGTATTTCTTCACAAATTCTTCATCTCTCAGGGTGTATCCTATACAATCCAGAATAACAAGATCTCTATCCCTCAAGATTGATAAGTCGTTGAAGATGTGCGTATAGGGTGAATACGATACCATTTTTAGATCTCTCGCTATACTCTTCCATTTTCCCCTTACCATCTCGATTTGACCAGGCTCTGGAACAACGATTCCCAACTTCTCAGGTTTCATGATTGAAGCGAAGCATTTCAATATTTTTGAAGGAAGGATATATCCGTCGATGTCCACATCGTCGGTACATAAAAGCACTGTCATTTCCTTTTGATGAGGGATTCTTTTCAATACCTTCTCTATCCATCTTCTCGAAAGTTTCACTTCGCTTCCGTCTCTAAGCCGCGTAACGAGAAACTCTTCATCTCCTGATGGCCTGGCTTTTTCGATGTTTTTTGAGTCATCAAGAAGGCCCATTTCCTTATAGTTCAACGTTTTTCCTATAATTTTAAAAAGTTCCGGTATGACATCATCCCTTGGAGTCTGTCCAAGAGTTACAAACACCATGATGATTGCCCCTTCTGGATTTTTAAATTATACTTAAAATTGTATTCTACCAGAAAGGATTCGAAAATGTCAAATGAAAGATCATGTAAGATAAATAAGGGGAAATCCTGTGGATATGTTCATAATGGATTTAGGGAAACTTGAAAAAGCAATTTTTCTCAAGAGATTGAACAAATTTCTAGGTTTTGCAAATTTGAGAGGGAGCACAATAAAAGTTCACATTCATGATCCAGGAAGGTTAAATAAGCTTCTATACGAGGGGAACGAAATTCTGATAAAGCATGTGATGAAGCCTTACAGGAAGACGATGTACGATATCGTGGCAGCGAGGTGGAATAATAGCCACATGCTAGTTCATTCTGGGTATCATGGAAAGATCGCAAAAAGGATCATAAAATCCAATAAACTCCCCATAAATTTGTGTGGTGAGATACGAAATGAGGTTCTTTGCAAAAACAGCAGGATCGATTTTCTGGTGAAAAGAGATGATGGTAAAAACATCTGGATAGAGGTTAAAGGTTGTACCTTGATCGAAGATGGTGTCGCACTTTTCCCGGATGCTCCGACCAGAAGAGGTTTGAAACATGTAAAAGAACTTGTAGAAATCGTCAAAGAGGGTGACATAGGAGTTCTATTGATTTTGATATTCTCGAAAGCAAAATGTTTCTCACCCAACGCTCGTATAGATCCAGATTTCTCAGATGCTTTTTGGAAGGCTTTAAACTATGGTGTGAAAGTTCTCCCGGTGACTTTGCATCTCAAGGGGACACACATCTATTTTGAGGGACTGATACCTTTATGCGGTGAAGGATTCACTCGATGATGTCTAAAATTTCTGCCTTCTGGTACTCGACTATCCTTTTTGGATCTATCTTTATCAGTTTGTTGATACTTCCACCTCCTCCCAGAACGTAATCGTTTTCCATCACCCTTTTATCGACAATAGTTTTTATATTAACTCCAACAGGAGGAACCGATCCTATCTCATAACCTGTGAACTTTTGAACTTCCTCAGGTTTTGCCATTCTGACCTTTCCAAACATCTCTCTGAGTTTTTTGAAACTCACCTTAGCTTCTCCATCCACGATAACGAGTATTGGTGTTTTTCCACCCACCAGAACAATGGACTTGACGATCTTTCTCCTGGGGACCCCAGAAGCTCTAACTGCTTGCTCAACCGTTTTCACCGGTTCTCCAAGATTCAAAATCTCCCCACCTAATTCACGTATCAGATCTTCGAAATTCACCTTTATCACCTCACCTCCAAATTCGATTGGAAATAGATCCTTTTGTATGTGATATCATACCATTGTGCTTGTTGTGAGGTGAAAAAATGCTGTACATTGGGACGAGTGGCTTCTCTTTTGATGATTGGGTTGGAAAAGTTTATCCCGAGAATATAAAATCTTCTCAAATGTTGAAGTATTACTGGGCCGTCTGGAAATTCAACGCTGTGGAGTTGAACTTCACTTATTACACTCTTCCAACCACCAAGAGTATCGTTTCTATGCTCAGAAAAACTCCTATAGATTTTTATTTCGTGGTTAAACTGCCGGGCAAGATAACACATGAGGCGTGGAGAGATGGGGATATAGAAGATTGTGCAAACGATTTTTTGAGAGCGATTCAACCCATGAGAGATGAAGGACGGTTGAAACTATTGTTAGCTCAATTTCCGTACTCTTTCAAGTTCTCACAAAAGAATGTCGAATATATAGAAAGGATACAAGATCACTTCAAAGATCTGGATATAGCCGTGGAGTACAGACACAGGTCGTGGTTAAGGGAAGAGGTCTTTGAATTCATGAGGGAAAGAAACATCACCTATGTGACGGTGGACGAGCCTCCAATAGGTGAACTCTTCCCGTATTATCCGTATCACACAACTGCCAAAGCATATTACAGGTTCCATGGTAGAAACAAGAGATGGTTTGAAGCAGAGGGTGGAGAAAGATACGATTATCTCTATAGCAGGGAAGAATTAGAAAAATTTGCAAGAGATGTCAAGAAATCTATGGGAGAAGTGGAAGAAGTTTTCGTGTTCTTCAACAACTGTCACAAGGGATCGGCTGTGATAAACGCTTTGGATTTTTCCAGAATGCTCAGGGAGGGATGACATTGGAAGAGATCATGGAAGAGATACTGGAAATGTTCGAAGAAAACCAGGACGAAGAGCTCATGGATTTCTTCAAAAAAGTTGTGGAAACTCTCAGGATGAAAGGTTACACCATGGAACAGATAATATCAGGTATCGATTTATTTTTGGAGGCATTGGATGATGTTTTCTCCCCACTGATTAGTTTTTCTTTCGAAGATTACGATCCTAGAATTCGTGTTTTCACAGAAGAAGAGAATTTGAACGTTGAGGAAAAGGGAAAGCTCCTCAGGGGAGAAATGGATGAATGGGAGTTCGAAGTGAAGAGATGGAGTTGAGGAAACTACATCTTTTCCTCGGCGTTCTCATCGTTTCTTTCTCAGGAATCATGGTAAAACTCAGCACCATTTCACCCAGTTCACTGGCTCTATACAGAGTCCTGTTTGCAGAAATACTATTTTTCGCTTTCTCATGGGGAAAGTTTTTTCATTTCAACGGCTTGAAAGAATTCCTCGCAATTTTATCTGCAGGTTTTTTCCTCGGTATGCACTTCCTCTTTTGGATATCTTCCTTCAGATACACAACCGTCGCAGGGGCCGTGATACCACTGATGTTACAGCCTATAGTTACGAGTCTGCTGGCCTTTTTCATCTTTGGAGAAGTCCTCGATAGGAAGGAAATATTAGCCGTGTTGATAGTTTTCTCGGGTATTCTGATGATGAACATCTCCGATCTCTTAATCTCGGAAAAATTGGGATTGGGTGATTTCTTATCGGTTTTAGGTAGCATATTCGTGAGTTTCTTCACCCTCATAGCAAGAAAACTGGTACCAAGAATGGGAGCGATTCTATTCAACGCGAGGGCTTACGCGATCTCCTTGATCTTCCTCTTGATTTTCAGTATATCTTCAAGCACTGTGGATTCACTGGATCTTCGGAATCTCTGGATCACGATCTTTCTGGGTTTTGGCTGCTCGTTTTTGGGATATTTCCTGATCACCAATTCGTTGAGATTTTTCAAAACAGGCAGTGTTTCCATGGCCCTTGTAGGTGAACCTGTCTTAGGTGTTCTCTGGTCCGTTACCCTTTTGAGGGAAACTCCGACGATGTACCAAATAGTAGGACTGGTGATTTCGGGAATAGGTCTCATGATATTCTACAAAGTCTTGAAGATATAATATGATACGGAATTTGTGAAAACGGAGGGAAGGTTATGAAAACTCTCATACTGGCAGCTGGTATAGGAAAAAGGATGAAATCCAAATACCCCAAGGTTGTGCATAAACTCTCTGGGAAACCGATCTTGAGTTGGGTCATAGATACAGCGAAGGAGGTGTCGAAGGATATCGGTATCGTATTGGGATATAGAAGTGATGAGGTCAAGAAAATACTTCCATCTTGGGTGAAGGTCTTCTATCAGGAGGAACCTTTGGGAACTGCTCACGCTGTGATGTGCGCAAAAGATTTCATAGATGAAGATGAAGATATCCTCATACTTTATGGAGATGTCCCCCTCATAAGGAAGGAGACGATACAGGAGATGCTGGAAAAGCATAGAAGCAGTGACAGCGATGTCATCATCCTCACCGCCATTTTCGATGATCCCAGAGGATACGGAAGGATTGTGAGAAAAAATGGGAAAATCACGATAATCGAGGATGCAGATGCAGATGATGAAATCAGAAAGATCAAGGAGATCAACACTGGAATATATATATTCAAAGGGCGGGCCCTCCTTGAAGTTCTGCCAAGAATAAAGAATGAAAACGCTCAGGGAGAGTATTACCTCACAGACGGAGTCAGAATGCTTCAGAATGTGGAAACGGTGGTCACAGATAATGTTTATGAAGTGATAGGGGTGAATACGAGAAAGGATCTGATCAAGCTGGAAGAGTATCTGAGATGGGAGAAGATAGAGGAATTGCTGGAGAGTGGTGTAACCATCCTGGATCCAAACACCACTTTCATACAATATACAGTCAAGATTGGGAAAGATACCATCATATATCCTTTCACTTTCATAGAAGGTCACACAGAGATAGGTGAGGACTGCGAGATAGGTCCTATGACGAGGTTGATAGATTGTGAGATCGGTGATAGGGTAAGAATTGTGAGGTCGGAGTGTACGGGTGCTTTCATGGAAAGTGATGTTACAGTCGGACCTTTTGCGAGATTGAGAGAAGGGACCGTTCTGAAACGGCACGCAAAGATAGGAAACTTCGTCGAGGTGAAAAAAAGTACAGTGGGTGAAAACAGCAAAGCACAGCATCTGACTTACATAGGAGATACGTTCATCGGGAAGGATGTGAATGTGGGAGCAGGAACGATAACGTGCAATTACGACGGGAAGAGGAAGAATCCCACTTTCATTGAAGATGGTGCTTTCATAGGGAGTAACACCGCACTGGTCGCACCTGTGAGGGTTGGAAAGAAATCCCTTGTAGGGGCAGGGTCGGTTATCACTGAGGATGTTCCACCTTATTCTCTGGCTCTTGGAAGGGCAAGACAGGTGAATAAGGAAGGATGGGTTTTGAAAAAGAATCTTGGAGGGGAGGAATGATTCATGCCTTTTTCCAAAAACGAGCTGAAAATATTCTCGGGGAATTCCAACAGAGCCCTCGCTGAGAAGGTGGCAAAGCATGTGGGAATAGAGCTTGGAGATTGTGATGTTGGAAGATTCGCCGATGGGGAGATAAACGTCAGAATAAACGAGACGGTGAGGGGCCACGATGTTTTCATAATCCAATCCACCTCTCCTCCTGTTAACGAGAATCTGATGGAGTTACTCATTCTTATAGATGCCTTCAAAAGGGCGTCAGCAAATACTGTGGCAGTTGTGATACCATATTATGGCTACGCAAGACAGGATAGAAAAGCGAGGGGAAGGGATCCAATAAGTGCGAAACTGGTGGCGAATCTTCTGACGGTAGCTGGAGCAACCAGAATTCTGACAGTGGATCTCCACGCGGAGCAAATCCAGGGATTCTTCGATATACCTGTGGACAATCTATGGAGTTTCCCGGTCTTTGTGAAGGCTCTGAGAAACTGTGAAGATCTGAAGGATGAGGATATCGTGATCGTGTCTCCAGATGTTGGAGGGGTGAGAAGAGCCAGGAGGATGGCAGAAAAACTTTCGACTTCTCTCGCAATATTGGATAAAAGAAGGCCGAAGGATAACGTGGCCGAGGTTGTGAACGTCATAGGAGATGTCAAAGGGAAAGTGGCGATACTCTTCGATGATATAATAGACACTGCTGGATCCCTGGTTCAGGGAGCTGAAGCTTTGAAAAAGATGGGAGCGAAAAGGATCATAGCATGTGCAACGCACGGGATATTTTCTAATGGTGCTTTGGATCGTATAGAAAATTCTCCCATAGAAAGGGTTTATATAACCGATACGATATATCACAAAGATCTTCCTGATAAAATAAGGGTATTGAGTGTTGCTCCTCTTCTGGGAGAAGCCATCATGAGGATCAGAAAGAATCTTTCAATAAGCATACTTTTCAGATGAAGACAGGAGGGATCGACGAATGACGGTCAGGATAGAAGCGATTTTGAGAAAAGAGAAGGGAAAAAGAAGAGTGAAAAGATTGAGAAAGGAAGGATACCTCCCTGGTATCATCTACGGACCCGGAACAGAACCCGTACCTATATCCGTGAAGAAAGTCCAGTTTGAAAAAATATTCCATCACATAACTGAAACCACTCCTCTCGAACTGGTAATAAAAGAAGATGGGAAGGAGATATACAAAAAGAAAGTCTTCATGAAGATGATCCAAAGAGATAAAGTCACGGACGAAGTTGTTCATGTGGATTTTTATGAGCCCGTAAGAGGTCACGCGATGAGAATAAACGTTCCTGTAAAGATCGAAGGAAAGGCCATAGGTGTCGAAAGGGGAGGGATCCTTGAGGTTCTGTATGAGGAGATACCTGTGGAGACGGAACCTGATAAGATACCTGAGTACATAGAGCTCGATGTTTCATCTCTAGATCTTGGGGAGTCGCTGCATGTGAGGGATATGAAGCTTCCTGAGGGTGTGAAACCCCTCTTGGATCCTGAAGAACCTGTTGTCACTGTTCTGATCCCTAAAGGGCTTGAAGTAACTGAGGAAGAAGAAGTTGAAGAGGAAGAAGAAGTTGAAGAACCTGAAGTTATAAAGAAAGGGAAGAAGGAAGAGGAAGAAGAGACGGAGTAAAATGCGCTTGGTTATAGGTCTTGGAAACCCAGGACCACGTTATGCCTTAACAAGGCATAACGTGGGTTTTATGTTTTTGGATAGATTGTGCAATGTTCTGAAATGTGATGAATGGAGAAGTGATGGGAACTATCTATGGAACGAAGTGAGAGTGATAGGAAAAAGGGTTTCCCTGGTGAAACCGATGACTTATATGAACCTGAGTGGTGAAATCTTCCCTGAAGTTCTGTACTCTTTCAATGTGGAAAAAGTGAGTGATATAATCGTTGTGTACGATGATATCAGCATCCCCTTGGGAAGTTTAAGGATAAGGAAGAAAGGATCAGATGGTGGTCACAACGGTATGAAATCGATAATAAACGCCTTGGGAACACAGGATATACCTAGGATGAGGATAGGAATAGGGCCAAAACCGTTTACCATCAGTACCGCTGATTACGTTCTTTCAAAATTCACTGATGATGAACTGGAAACTATCTTTTCTGTCTTGAACAGAGCAATCGAGGCATTCGAGGTTATACTGAAAGACGGCATAGACAAAGCCATGAGCCTTTACAACTCCTCTTGAGGTGATAGGATGAAATGCTCAAGGTGTGGTAGAGAGATCAAAAATTTTTACAAGGTGGATTTCGATGGTATGACAAAGGTCATCTCTTTGTGTAAAGAATGTATCAAGGAAGTTTTGACCAAAGAGAGTCAAGAACTCCAAAAAGAAGGTGTGGAATTACTGGCAGCTCACTCCAGATACGTTCAAGACAGTTTTCTCGACTCTTCCTTCTCACCTGTTAGAGGATCATCGGAGATATTCATCAAAACTCCCATCCTGATGATCGAATTGCTATTTGGTGAGTTCGATGAGAGAGAAAAGATGAATGAAATGGTGAAAAGAGAGCTTTTCATTCTGGAAAGAGAATTGAAGAATGCTGTGATGAGAGAGGATTACAGAAAAGCCAGCGAAATAAAGAAGAAGATAAAGGAGATAAAGAAGAAGATGGATGTTTAGGGGGATAGGTGAAAATGAGAAATTCTTCTTTTGAGTTTCCTCCCCTTCCACCTTCAGCTTCCGAACATAGGAGAAACGAATTAACCAGGATGTATTGTTCTTTCCCTCCATCATGTTGTGTAATCTCCATTCTCATTCAAAGAATGGTGATCCAGAATGATTCGTGAGATGCTGGTATCATCTGTATCCGATGGCGAAGAAGAAGTGCTAATAGGTATTGAAAGGGAAAAAGTGAAGAAAGTTGAATTCATATCGAAGGATATTTTGGAAAACTCCGGTGTTCTTGGAATAAAAACCGGTGATACTTTCATCCCATTAGTGGCCCCCTCTGGGATTTTGAAAGGGAAGATTAAAGTCAAGTACATGATCGTTACAGAGAGAGTTGCTGTAGGAGTCACGAGAATCGTGGGATTTCTCAAACCCACAAAGGAGATGAAAGCTAGGGAAATCGCCGATTTCGTGGATAAAGCATTTGAAACCAGTGAAGGGATTGTTTTCCTCATAGATCTTCAGAAAGTACATCCCAGAAGTGGGGATATGGACTTAGTATTTGAAGCTCACGGTGTTAAAGATTCCGCCACATCTGACTTGAAAGGAGAAAGCTTGATTCTTCTGAACTATGAGGGGAAAGATTGGGTTGTGAGACCGGATAAGATCAAAGGAATTGCCGAGAGAATGAACGAGTTCAAAGTTGGGAAAATAAAGGGTTTTGTTACATACGAGAATAAGGTTATCCCTGTCTTTGGCAGTGGGGGAAAATGGATCGTGATACTCGAGGATGTGGGATTGCTCTGTACGAGAGTCGACAGGTTAAGGGGAACGGTATTGAACATTGAAGGAAAGGAAAAATGGGCTGCTGTGGGTCAACGAAAGATACCTTTTCTCAATCTAGAAGGAGTGAGGAAGATTGGAATTTGAAGATCTGTTCGAGGAGGAAAAGAGCAGATTCTTGGAGGAAGCCAGAGAATCGATTGAAAAACTCTTGAAAAAGGTTGATCCAGAAGCCATAACTACGGCTCTTAGAGCCTTTCACACTCTCAAAGGTTCCTCCGCTCTACTCGGTTTTGAAAAACTTCAAAAACTCTTTCATGAGCTCGAAGATATCTTCAGGAACATGCAAAAAGAGGAAAAGGTATCTTACGAGACACTCTACAGGATTTTGAGAGTGATAGATTTCCTCGAAGGTATAAAAGGGGAGATAGATTACGAGAACTTGAACCATGTGAGAAAAATATTGGAGGGTGAAGAAGTCGAGGAGAAGAGAAAATTCGAAAAAATGAGGTTTTCCAAGGAGTTCCTAGAGAATTTGATAATGAAGCTGGGTATAATCGAGATCAGACTTCAAGATGAAGAGAGAGAAGAAGCTCTGCGTGAACTCAGACTCCTGAAGAATCAACTCATAAGAATTCTTGAAGAAATTCAGTACATTGACCTTGAAAAAGTTCTGAAAGGTTTTGAAACCATGATAAAGGTGGATGCCGAAAGACAGGGGAAAAAGGTGGAGGTAATTCTGGATGTCGGAGGGGTCAGGATAGAAAAGGAGGACGCCAATTCTCTGAAAAACATACTCGTGCATCTTGTTAGAAACGCTGTGGCTCATGGAATAGAATCACCTGAGGATAGGAAAAGGGTAGGTAAACGAGAGGTCGGAAGGATAACCATAAAAAGCTGGATGGAAGGGGATAGAATACATGTCATAGTGGAAGATGATGGAAGAGGAATGGATATGAAAGAAATTGAGAAAAAGATGAAGGAATTGGGGATAGAGGGTAGACCTGAAGATGCCATATTTTCACCAGGATTTACAACTTCTGAAACGGCAGACGAAGTTTCTGGAAGAGGAGTGGGACTGTACGCCGTTAAGGAGTTTGTAGATCAAAAAGGTGGCGAGATCTTTCTGACGAACAAGCCTGGTAAGGGTGTCTCTTTCCATTTCTACTTTCCCATAGAGAGAATCCTTAAGAAGGTCCTCATATTGAGAAGGAAAGGTGCCATATTCGGTTTGAATTTGGAAGATGTTGAAACCACAATGAAAAAGGATGAAAGAGTTGGAGATTTTCTTATGGAAGAGAAAAAAGTCTACGAAGTTATAGATATAGGAGAAGGGGATTTCAATTACCTGGTTCTCACAAAATTTAAAGAAGCAATAGCGGTTGATGAAATCCTGGGTATCAGAGAGGTTCCCGTCTCAATGGAACCCATAAGGGTGAAAGGAGTAAAATACTTCATAAAGAATGTCTGGCCTATTCCCATACCAGTTATTTCACCAAAGGATCTGGGAGTGTAACTCGGAGGTGTGATTTTTGAAGAAAGTCCTCATAGTTGAGGATAGTGACCTTTGGAGAAAATTCTTGGAAAGATCTCTCCAGAAGATGGGTTATATCGTCGAAACCGCCGAAGATGGTGTGGAAGGTTTGAACAAAGCGTTTTCATTTGTACCTGATGTTTTCATCTTGGATGTCATCATTCCAGGGATAAGAGGATACCAACTCTGCAGACTCCTAAGAAAACTTGAGGCTTTTGAGAAAGCTGGCATATTGATCATGACTGCTTCTAACGAACCTTTCAGCAAATTTTGGGCTGCAAAGTCTGGAGCAGACTATTTCATAAGTAAGGATAGGAGTGGTGAGGACATTCTTAAAGAAATCACAGAGATTCTCAGCAACCTGGACTTCAGATCGTATCCCGAAAAACTATCCAAAGAGATTGTAAACACCAACATGGATATACCGGAGATTCTGGATCACCTCCTTCTTCAGGAAACCTTGAAGAGTGAGATAATGTCTTTGGTTGAATATATAAACGATGAGGATTACGTTGGGTGGAGAATCACAGACCTTGTTCTTCAAGTTACCCGTTCGGAGATAGTCGGTGTGATGATAGTTGGTGTGGATACGGGTAGAATATATGTTGCCAGTGATGGTAAATACGGTATATGTACTGAGGACCTGAAAAAACTTTTGATATCCCATATGGAAAGACCTCATTACCCTGAAAGATGGTACATAAAGAACACCACATTCCATCTTGACACGAGCATACCAGATGATTTTGTTTGGGATTTCTTCCTCATAAAATCTCAAAAAGAAGAGCTTGGGATTTTAGGGGTTCTATCGAAAGGTCTCGATAGAATAGAAAAGGAATCTTTAAAAACCATAACGGAAAGCTTGACAGCTTTCGTGAAACTTCTGAACCTGGTCTCTTCATACAGGAACATGGCTGAGTACGATGAGCTCACGCTCTTGAGGAATTATAGATCGTTCATGGATCAACTGATGAGCGCCTTCAATTCTTACAAAAAGAAAAAAACGTTTTTATCCCTCGCCATCATGGACATAGACGATTTCAAAAGAGTGAACGATTCGTACGGTCATCCCGTTGGAAACGAGGTTCTGAAAGAGATTTCCAGGATCATGAGGGATATATTCGATGAAGATAAAAACGTGATAGCGAGATACGGGGGGGAAGAGTTCTCTGTTCTGTTGGAGAATACAGATTCATCGGACGCTTTGGAATTCTGTGAAACATTCAGAAAAGCGGTGGAAGAATACGATTGGTACAGAATAGCTGAAGGTTTGCACATAACTATAAGTATAGGCATCACGGGAACGGATTTGAAATCTTATAGAACAGCCATGGAAATGGTTAAAGATGCTGATAGAGCTTTATACATTGCAAAGAGACTGGGGAAGAACAGAGTAGAACTGTATAGAAGGGGGAGAACGTGATGTCTTTCAAGATCAAGTACACTCTTCTCATATTGTTGATCTTCGGTTTGATATCACTCGTGAGTTTTTACTTCATATACAACACGCTCGCCAGAGATGTGAGGGATGAAACCCTCTCTCATCTTCAAAGTACGGTTGAGATATCCTCGAAAGCTTTGGAAAAATCTTTGGGAAGCGTCCTAATAGTTGCAACGGCGAAAACCAAACCAGAATGGGTTATCAATTCCAGCATTCTCGAAATACCTGGATATGGAAGTACAGTTGAACCGGAAATAGAGTTTTCAAAAGAGAAGGAAACGATAACAGCTAGAATATTCGGTATAGTTAACGACATGAAGTACGACGTTACCATAGATTTCGTCAAATTCGTTGACACGATAATAGCAAAACCAAGACATGGATATTATTACATAGTCAGTTCCGACGGTTTCACTCTCTATCACACCTTCAAGGAGAGAGTGGGAGTGAATCTGAGGGATATAGACCTCGAGGATCTCTTCGACCATATCGTGAAGGAGAGAAAAGGATGGTATAGATACGATTACGAAGGGGACAGCATATTTGTGTTCTTTGATAAAATAAATCTTCCCTTCAAATCAGATAAAGAGATATTTCTCGCGAATGCGACACTTGAAAATATCGTTTTTTCATCGCTCAAAAAAATAAGAAATTTCTTTCTCACCATAATACTTCCAATATCTTTGGTTGTCATTCTGATAGGAGCGTACCTTATCTCAAGTATGGGGGTCAATAAGATACGGTTTCAAACGCAGAGCATAGCGAACTTCACGAAATCTGTCGCCACCGCTCTGTCTAACCTTTTCGTGTCGTCTTCGGAGATACAGAAAGCAGCTGAAAACACAGCACTGAGTTCTTCGGATCTCAGTGAACTCGTTCAGAACTTCGCAGCTTCCGCAGAAGAAGGGAAAACGGAAGTGAATCACAGTCTGGATTTGATGAATTCATTCTTAGAGCACGTTGAAAGGGCTAACGATATAATAAAAGAAACCGTTGAACTCATGGATTCGCTGAACGAATTGAACGAGAAGATAACGGATCTCTCCGATGTCATTTCCATCCTTGCCATAAACGCTTCAATAGAGAGTTCAAAGGAGAATATCGACAGAGAGGGTATAATGAAAATAGCCGATCATATTGCCAAGATAGCGAGCGATGCGAAGGAAACCACAAAGATCTCCAAAAAGACAATCAGCTTAATACAGGAGAAGATATCTAAAGTGGTTGAAATGTCTCGTAGCATAGAGGAAGAAGTGGCATCTGCAAGATCCGCCATGAAAAACATCCTTCAGGTCATAGACTCTCTAACGGAAGGTATAATGAAGCTTCAGGGTCTCTCAGAAAGTCTCGCAGCTGTTTCTCAGGAGACCAATGCGGGTGTGGAAGAGATGGTCTCATCTTTAGAAAAGATAAGAGAAGAGGTTTCAGAGCTTGAGAGAATGTCAAAGAAGCTGAAATTGTGAGGAGGGATATGAATGGCTCTCAAGGAGAAGATAATGGACGATTTGAAGAAAGCTATGAAGGAGAGAAACGAAGTTAAAGTCAGAACTCTCAGAATGGTGATCGCCTCCATCAAAAATTGGGAAGTTGAGAACACAAAGGAGATAGATGATGATGGTATGATCGCTGTCTTGTCGAAAGAAGCTAAAAGAAGGAAAGAAGCCATTGAAGAGTATAGAAAAGCTGGTAGAGAAGATCTGGCGAAAGCGGAAGAGGAAGAATTGAAAATCATAGAGTCTTATCTTCCAGAACGTATGAGCGAAGAAGAAATAAAAGAACTTGTGTTGAAAACGATAGAAGAGGTGAAGGCAACTTCTCCCAAGGATCTGGGGAAAGTCATGAAAGTGATCATGCCAAAAGTTAAAGGAAGGGCGGATGGAAAACTGGTGAATGAGATGGTGAGGAAGATCCTTAGCGATGGTCAAGCTTGATCCCTTCAACGAGAGAATACTTGAAGGCCTTGTGTTAAAGGATGTACCAGGTGAGCACAGACCTACCCATGCTTCCTCCCTTCTTGTATGGTATTCGAAACCAACGAAAGATGTTAAAAAGGTTGTAGAACTTGGATCCGGCGTGGGAACCGTTTCCATCGCCCTGGCCAAACTCTACAATGTGGAAGTTGTCGGCATAGAAAAGGAGGAGAAGTTGTACATGTTATCGAAAGAGAATGTTCATCTCAATGAATTGGAGGGGAAAGTCTCCTTCGTCAAGGAAGATGTGAAGTACGTGAAGAAGCTATTTCTTGCTGAGGAATTCGATCTGTTGGTTTCAAATCCCCCTCACAACGTAACGGGAGTTCCAAGTTCGAGGAATATAAGAAAAAGTACGAGAAGTGGTAGTTACGAGTTGATAGATGATCTCGTAGAAGCCACTTTCTACCTTCTCAAAAACGGTGGGCAGTACGTTTTTGTGTTGTCTCCTGTGAACCTCATCACATGGATCGTGAAGTTAAAGTTGAAGAGACTCGAGCCCAAAAGGTTGTGTCTTGTTCATGGAAAGAAGAGCAAAAAAGCTGAATTGGTACTTTTGAGAGGGCGAAAAAATGGAAAGGAAGGCCTGGTAATCGATCCACCTGTTATTTTGAAGGAAGGTGATGAAGTTGGAGATCGATGATTTGGAGGAGAGAATAGACAAAGCAATAGAAGAAGAAAATTTTGAAGAGTTACTCGACTTGTTGAAGAGGAGAACGGAGATTCTAAAAACACTCGTTGATAAGAGTAAAATACAGGAATTGAAAAATAAGGATGAGGAAAGAATAAAGATATTGAAGCGGAAGATGGAGAAATTGAAAAATGAAGCGATGGTCCTGAAGAGAGCAAGGAATGAGTACAAAAAACTCCTAGATCTTATGAAAGGAGGAGAAGATATAGGCAGGGCGTGATCTAGGTTTTTTCCTCCCTTGAATATGGAATCCCGAGAGCACTGGGAGCTCCTATTCTCTGTCTGAAGGTCTTGCTGAAACTGAACAACACCATTGCAAGAAGTGTTACCACATAAGGAAGCATCATCAGAAGGTTTGCAGAAACACTGACTTTTCCTCCTGCCTGAAGTCTCAATTGTATAGCCATCACCCCTCCGAAAAGATAAGATCCTATCATAGCTTTGAAAGGTTCCCAAGCTGCAAATATCACAAGTGCGATCGCAATCCATCCCCTTCCAGCAGACATGTTCTCTATCCACATCGAGGTATAGGCAAGGGAAAGATAAGCCCCTCCAGCTGCGGTGATCGCCCCTCCAATCACAGTAGCTAGGTACCTCACAAGGAAAACGTTTATTCCCAGAGAATCCGCAGCCGATGGTTCTTCACCAACCGCTCTCAAAGTCATACCAGCTTTGGTTCTGAATATGAAATAAAACAGGAAAATCGTAAGGATATAGCTGAGATAAACCAGTATGTCGTGGTTGAAAAAAGCCTTTCCGATGATCGGTATATTGGATAGGTATGGAAGCGGGATCTCTGAGAACCTTGGGATGACTTCTCCTATGTATTTCCTTCCTATCATCCCTGAAATTCCCATTCCAAGCATCGTCAGAGCAAGACCACTCACAACCTGATTCACCCTCAGTGTTATGGACATGAAGGCATGTATGAATGCGAAAGCTCCCCCCACCAGTACAGCCAAAAGAAAAGCAAGATATACGTTGTGAAAAGTGTAAGCCCCCACAAATCCCGTTATGGCGCCTATGAGCATCAAACCTTCAAGCCCCAGATTCAGAACCCCACTTCTCTCAGTTATTATCTCTCCAAGCGCTGCAAAAAGAAGGGGGGTACCAGATCTCACAGCCGCTGCCAACACACTCGTGAACATCTCCATATCACTTCACCTACCTTTTCACTATCCTTATTCTGTATCTGAAGATGGTTTCTGAAGCGAGTAGAGAAAACAGTATTATCCCTTGAAGAGCGTTTATCAAAGATATCGGTATCCTCATTATTATCTGGAGTTGTTCACTTCCAACCATCAGTCCTCCAAAGAGAAAAGAAACGAGAATGGTGGCCCATGGATTCAACCTCGAAAGCCAGGCTATTATTATTCCGGTGTATCCATAGCCAGGTGAGAATCCGTGTTGAAGCCTGTGCTGGACTCCCAACATCTGAATGGCTCCTGCAAGTCCAGCCAAAGCGCCACTCAACATCATAGCAAAGATAATATTCTTTTTTGTATTTATACCAGCGTATTTTGCTGCTTTTTCGTTATCTCCTATAACTTTCAAATCAAAACCCCACCTCGTCTTGTTCATAAGGATGTACACGATTACAACCATACCAAAAGCTATGAATATGCCGAGGTGAATACCCGTATCACCCATGCTGGGAAGCCATGTGTGCTCAGGAAACATAGCAGTTAATGGGAAGTTGTAACCGTGAGGATCCTTCCACGGACCGTATATAAGGTAGTTCACCCAGTAATAGGCTATATAATTCAACATGAGGGTGGCTACTATCTCATCCAAATTCAGAAAAGCTTTCAAAACACCAGGAATCACCCCCCAGAATGCCCCAGCTAGGGTACCAAGGATCAAGAGTATGGGTACAACCAGAGGACTTTGAAAATCTTTCAGGAAGAAAAGAGCACCCCACGTTGTCGCCATGGCTCCAAGGTACAACTGACCTTCTGCACCTATGTTCCATATTCTCATGCGAAAAACTATCGTCAAACCGAGTCCTGTTAGCATAAGAGGTATCATCTTCTGGATGGTGTCGGATAAACCGCACTCAGGTATGAAAGGCCATGAAAACATCTCTTTGTAAGCTTCCAGAGCGTTGGAGAATTTACCAGTAGTGGCCCATATGGTGATTCCCATAAGAATTAACGATATAGTTATCGAGAACAGAGGAATCAACACGGGAAAATATCTTGGGATCTCCAACCTTTTCTCAACTTTTATTTTATACATCGACGACACCTGCCATCATCAAACCGATCTTTTCGAGATTGGAGGGATCTGGTTCTACTTCACCAACGATTCTACCTTCGTATATCACGACGACTCTATCAGATAGGGTAAATATCTCGTCCAGATCTCCAGCAAGAAGTAAGATGGCGACTCCTCTGTCCCTGGCTTCTAACAGACTCCTGTAAACGAATTCCATGGAAGCTACATCCAAACCCCTCGTTGGGTGTTCGGCGATTATGAGTCTGGGATGAAGCTCGAATTCCCTTGCCACAACCACTTTTTGAATGTTTCCGCCGGACAGAAGTTTTACCGGCTGCAAAGGATCTGGCGTGATGATGGAGTATTTCTCTATCAACGTTTTAACGGTATCCAGAATCTTTCTCTTGTCGAACCAGAAGGTCCTCTCTTTACTCTTAAGGAAGAGGTTCTCCGCTATTGAAAGGTTGGGACAAGTTGCTATCTCCTTCCTATCCTGGGGAATGTAGGATATGCCCAGTGATATTCTCTTTGAAACATCCTCTCTTGTTATATCCTTACCGTAAAAGATGATTCGCCCGGAAGAAACTTCCCTGAGACCCGTTATGACTTCCGCTAATTCTCTCTGACCGTTTCCTGCAACTCCTGCAACACCAAGAATCTCTCCTTCCCTGACTTCCAAATTTATACCATTTAAAGCTGTGAACCCTTTATCGTTCAATGCCCTTACATCCTCAACTCTTAGCACTTCTCTTCCAGGATTCGCCGGTTTTTTCTCGATCTGAAACACAACGTTCCTTCCAACCATCATTCGCGCCAGTTTCTTTTCATCGTATTCTCCTCTTTTCAGAGTGCCAACAACCTCACCATTTTTTAGAACCGTCACCCTGTCGCTTATTTCCATAACTTCCTTCAGTTTGTGGCTTATGAATATAACACCCGCTCCGTTCTCGATCATGAGTCTTATGGCTTTGAACAAGGCCTTGGTCTCCTGAGGAGTCAAAACAGCTGTTGGTTCATCGAGTATGACAACTTTGGCATTCATGTAAAGCAATTTCAAGATCTCCACTCTCTGTCTTTCACCAACGGACATCTGCCATATCCTCGCATTTGGATCTATCCTGAGCTCGTACTCTTCAGATATCTTTCTTATCCTATCGATCACATCGCTGACATTCTTTTCGAATCTTCTCGTACTGAGCATTATATTTTCAGCAACGGTGAAGGAAGGGACCAACGTGAAATGCTGCTGAACCATCCCTATACCCAGAGTGAGAGCTTGAGATGGGGAGTGTATTTTCACCTTCTCTCCTCTGTAGAATATCTCTCCCTCATCCATCCTGTAGAGACCGTATAGTATGTTCATAAGAGTGGTCTTGCCAGCCCCGTTTTCTCCTAGGAGAGCATGAACTTCCCCTTCAAACAGATCGAAATTTACTTTGTTGAGAGCAAGGATTCCTGGGAAGCGCTTCACAACATTTTTCATGGCAAGAAGAGGTCCCATCACGTTACCCCCTCAAAAAACAGAAGGAGGCCGGAAGCCTCCTTCATTCACCACCCTTTGGAATCGTTCCTTTCACGTTGTCAACGAACCAATCCATGGAAAGGAGGGATTCATCTGACAGTTTCTCTCCTTCTTTGACTCTCAGTTTCCCTTCCTGATCGTAGATCGGACCTTCAAATGGATCGAAGTATCCTTCCTTTATGGCCTTTTTGAAAACTTCAACGAGCTTTTTAACGTTGTCTGGAACCATTGGCCCAAAAGGTGCTATATCCACGATTCCTTCATCCATTCCACCCCAGTAGAACCCATGCTTGTAGGTCCCTTTCATTATCTCATCCACAACCTTCGCGTAGTAAACACCCCAATTCCACACAGGAGCTGTAAGATGAGCTTTAGGTGCGAATTTACTCATATCGCTGTTGTAGCCGATGGCATAGGCTCCTCTATCCTGAGCTGCCTGAACCGGGGCTGGGGAATCTTGGTGTTGTGCGATAACATCTGCTCCAGCATCTAGAAGGCTCAGTGCGGCTTCCTTTTCAGTTGCTGGATCGTACCATGTATGAGTCCAGACAACGTGAACTTTCGCTTTTGGGTTCACAAGCTTAACCCCAAGTGCAAAGGCGTTTATTCCCCTTATGACCTCGGGAATCGGATGTGCTGCGACGTATCCTATAATGTTACTCTTCGTCATCATACCCGCAACTATTCCTGTTAAAAACCTGGCCTGATACATCCTTCCAAAGTAAGCTGTCATGTTCTTGTAGGTTTTGTAACCTGAACAATGGAAGAAATGGATCTTCGGGAACTCCTTGGCTGCCATGAGTGTAGAATCCATGTAACCAAAACTCGTCGTGAATATCACGTCATACCCTCTCTTTGCAAAACTCTTTATCGTGTTGTAAGCTTCCATACCTTCTGGAACGCTTTCAACATAGGAAGTTACGACCTTATCACCGAAGACCTTTTCAAGGTATAACCTTCCCTGATCGTGAGCGTAGGTCCAACCAGCGTCACCTATGGGGCCAACGTAGATGAAAGCTATCTTCAAAGGTTTCGCTAAAGTCAAAAGGGCAAAAGTTAGAAATAAAACAAAGAGGATCTTCTTCATACTCATCCCTCCAAATTCAGTGTTCTACACCTTTTGGAATGGTACCAATTATGTTGTCAACGAACCAGTTCATGGAGAGAAGTTCCTCATCGCTGAGAACTTCCCCGGGTTTCACCCTGAGATTTCCGCTCTGATCGTATATGGGTCCTTCGAATGGATGGAACTCGCCTCTTTTAATGGCTTCTTCAAATACTTTTACTATCTTTTTCACATTATCTGGAACCTTGTCGGAAAGGGGAGCGAGTTTGACGATCCCATCTGCCATACCACCCCAGTAATTCTCGGATTTCCACGTTCCATTGAGTACTTCCTTTATGACCCGCTCGTAATACACTCCCCAGTTCCACATGGGCGATGTCAGATTGTAATTGGGTCCAAACTTTCTCATGTCGCTGTTGTAACCTATCGAGTAAACTCCCTTCTCTTCCGCTGCCTTCACGGGAGCGGCGGAGTCTGTTTGCTGTGCTATAACATCTGCTCCAAGATCGATGAAACTCAAAGCCGCTTCTTTCTCAGTCGCTGGATCGTACCATGCATTCGTCCAGACAACGTGAACTTTCGCTTTTGGGTTCACAAGCTTAACCCCAAGTGCAAAAGCATTGGTTATCCTTATGACCTCGGGTATGGGATGAGGAGCAACGTATCCGATTACGTTGCTTTTTGTCATCATACCTGCAACTATTCCAGCAAGAAAGCTCGGCTCATACATCCTTCCAAAGTAAGCGCTCATATTCTTGTAAGTCTTGTAACCCGAGCAATGCAGGAATATCGTATTCGGGTATTTCTTAGCGGCTTCGAGCGTTGCATCCATAAAACCAAAACTCGTTGTGAATATTACCTTGTAACCTCTTTTTGCCAAAGATTCTATAACTCTGTACGATTCCATCCCATCTGGAACGTTTTCAATGTAAGTAGTTTCGATTTTGTCACCAAATACCTTTTCAATATAGACTCTTCCCTGATCGTGAGCGTAGGTCCAGCCAGCGTCACCCACTGGCCCAACGTACACGAATCCAACCTTCAACTTGGGAAAGCCAATGGTGAAAGCTACGATCACAAGGAAAATTATCAAAAGTTTTTTCACTTTTTCACCTCCTAACTAAAATAAAAAACATTTTGAGGAACAATGTTTCGTTCCTCCACACCGAGATTCTATCAAGAACCACTTTTTGTTCCCAAGTTATACAAAATTCATCGAAAACCTATTCATATCAATCTGTAGACTCCTCCATACCCTTCGACAATACCTTCCAGTTCCAACCTTGTGAGTTCAACGAGAACTTGTTCAACAGAAACTTTCAACCTCTGAGCGATTTCATCTGGAGTATTTATCCCTTTTCTTATGAGAGATACCAATATATTTTTCTCTTCATTTTCCTTTTCCTCAGAGATACCATACGTTTCCAGAATATCGCTGGGAGATGTTACAGGGTATGCTCCCATCTTTATGAGCCAGTTCGTTCCCTCACTTCTTTCCATACCTACATCACCAGGTACCGCAAAGACATCCCTTCCATAATCTGCTGAATACCCTGCCGTTATCAAGGCCCCACTCTTTCTACCAGCTTCGACTATTAAGGTGCCAATCGACATACCCGCTATCAACCTGTTCCTTTCTGGAAATCTGAACTTTGCCGGCTTTGTTCCCAGTGGATATTCACTCACAACACAACCGTTTTTTATTATCTCCTCATATAACTTTCTATTGGAAGACGGATATATTATATCCACACCATTACCCAAAATTGCGACCGTTTTCCCACCAGTTTCTATAGCCGTGCTGTGGGCACACGAGTCTATACCAAAGGCCATACCCGAGATTATGACAAAATACTTGGAAAGTTCTTTAACGAACCTTTTTGTTACGCTCAAACCGTAACTGCTGGCTTTTCTCGTTCCAACCACCGCAAGCGATTTCTCCCTCAAGACACTTTCGTCTCCAAGGATGAAGAGCAAAACTGGAGGATCAGGAATCTCCCTGAGAAGGGGAGGATAATTTTCATCCCAGTACGTTATGATCTTTGCTTTCGTTTTCTCCAAGAGTTCATCCTGCTTCTCCAAGAATTCCCTGTCGTATTTCCCTCTAAATTTCCTTACTTTCAGAGGATTGGCTGTTTCCAAGAAAGTTTCCAGATCTTCTTTCAGATGAGGCTCTATCTCTTTGACCGTGAATGAACCGAAAAATCTCAAAGCGAGGATTTCTTCAAGATTCATCGGAATATTCCTCCAGGATCTTCTTTATCTTCTCTGCGACACCTTGAGGTCTTCCTGGAAGACATCTGTCTATATCAACACCTTGCTTCACTATGGCACGTGCGTAGCTTTCACATCCTGGAAAACCACACGCACCACAGTTTGCACCAGGAAGAACCTTGACGATCATCTCTATTCTAGGGTCTTCCTTAACTTGGAATTTCTTCGCAGAATAGGCAAGAAATACTCCGAAAGAGAAACCAAGGATCGCCATGAGAAGGGTTGAATATAGAACCACCATGATCTCTCCTCCTTCAGAACTTGACCATACCTTGGAATCCCATGAAAGCCATGGAAAGGAGTCCCGCTATTATCAACGCAAGTCCTATTCCCTCAAAAGGTTTCGGTATATCGTAGAGTTCAAGCTTTTCTCTGATGCCAGCGAATATTATGAGAGCCAAGGCAAATCCAAGGCCAGAACCAAGGGCATGGATCACGGATTCTATGAAATTCAATTTCATCAGAGAATTCAGAAGGACCATTCCCAATATAGCACAGTTAGTGGTTATGAGGGGAAGGTATATTCCAAGAGCTTCATAAAGGCCCGGACTACTCTTCTTCAAGAACAGTTCCACGAACTGAACGAAGGAAGCTATCACTAGGATGAAAACGATGATTCTCAAAAATTCCATACCCAAAGAGACGAGCAGTTTATCCAAGAACCAGGTTATCGCAGCAGAGACGGTCATAACGAACGTTACGGCTATTCCCATTCCGATTGCGGTATCCATCTTTCTTGAAACACCGAGAAAGGGACATATTCCTAAAAACCTCGCTAGAACGAAGTTGTTAACGAAAATAGCTGAGAAGAATATGAGAAACAGTTTCATCGTTCACCCCTCCTCATTTCTTCTTCATCTTGAGCCCTATGAAACTGAAAAGTCCTGCTAGGAGTCCAAGGGTTATGTAAGCTCCCGGTGGAAGGATCATCAAGAACACGTTGAAGGACTTCCCCCAGATTTCAACGCCGAAGATCGTTCCACTTCCAAGAAGTTCTCTCACACTACCAAGGAGAACCAACGATCCTGTAAAGCCAAGCCCCATTCCAAGACCATCGAGAAATGATCTCCAAACACCATTTTTGGAAGCGAAAGATTCCGCTCTTCCCATGATGATACAGTTCACAACTATGAGAGGGATGAAAAGCCCCAACGTTTTCCATAGATCGTACGTGAAACCATGCATGAGGAGATCGACTATCGTAACGAAAGTCGCTATGACAACGATGAATATGGGTATCCTTATTTTCTCAGGAACCGCTTTTCTGAGGATGGATATAACGACGTTCGACATTGAAAGGACCGCCGTGGTTGCAAGTCCCATTCCAAGGCCATTCATGGCTGTCGTCGTAACAGCAAGCGTGGGACACATTCCAAGAACCTGTACATAAGTTGGATTTTCCCTTATGAAGCCTTTTGTGAATTCCTTCAAGGAACTGGCCATCCTCATCCCTCCCCGAATTTCTTCTTCAGATACTCGTACATCAGGTTTATACTCGTGACGACCGCTCTCGGAGTTATCGTGGCACCTGTCATGACATCACTGGTCTTTATTATTCCCTTTTTTCTCAATTCCTTAGGAGATCCAGGTGGGGAACCAGCATCTTTATCGACTTTCAACCCTCTTCTAAGACCAGTTGGTGGAACCGGAAAGAATCTCTTTTGAATATCCTCCTCCGCTATCTTGGCCCCGAGTCCTGGTGTTTCCTGGGAGTACTCTATGACCCTTATGGAATTCAGGGAAAAATCTCCATCCTCCTTCAAAAAACATGCGACAGTTACCACGTTGCCTCCAAAACCAGGGGCGGCACCGGAAAGGACAAAAGCGATCTTCCCATTCTTCGTTTTGAATTCGTATACCGGGCCGTACACTATTCCCTTCGATGTTTCTTCCAAAACGACACTCTCTATTCCCGTTTTCTTGACCACTTTCTCTATTTCAGATTCTTTCACTAGATAATTCCCTGTCAGAGGATCCTTAAGTACGTACTCTATGGCTTTCAATTTCGCCTCTCTATCAGCTTTTTCTATCCTCCCTTTAACACCTGCGTAAACCAATCCTAAAACCAACCCCGCCACGAGTGTGAAGAGCATCAGAGTTACGCCGGTTTTCAGAATATCTTTCATCTTTTCACCTCCCCGAATACCCGGGGTTTGGTCACAGCATCTATTATCGGAACGAGTGAATTCATGAAAAGAATGGAAAGAGAAACTCCTTCAGGATACGCTCCAAAGAGTCTTATGACCACCGTTAGAACTCCACAGCCCAAACCGAAGATCAGTTGCCCTTTTCGCGTCATGGGGCTCGTTACCATATCTGTTGCCATGAAGAGCGCCCCAAGCATCAATCCCCCGCTTAAGATATGGAATATCGGGTCACCGAATTTCGGATTTATCGCATAGAATATCGCCGTCATCACAAAAACTGTTCCTATGTAAGATATGGGTATCATCACCTTTATTCTCTTCCTCAAAAGAAGGTAAACGAAACCGATTAAAAGGAGCAGGACACTCGTTTCACCCAAGGATCCTCCAACTTTTCCGATGAACAGGTCCCAATAAGTTACGTTCATCTGGCCTCCTTCCTTCAATATCATCAAGGGAGTAGCGGCTGTCTGAACATCCCAAGGAGACTTAAGAAAACCAGCACCAGGTATTATCCAAGTCGTCATATAGGTTGGAAAAGATATCATAAGGAAAACTCTTCCCACAAGAGCTGGATTGAATATGTTCTGACCCAATCCTCCAAAAACGTGTTTTCCAACACCAAGCGCGAATATCAATCCAATCAGAAATATCCCCACAGGGAGTCTTGCGCTCACGTTCAAAGCGAGCAAAACTCCTGTCACCGCACCGCTGCCATCCGGCACGAAATCTTTCTTTCCTCTTATCCATCTCATGATTATGTAATCTATCAGCTCTCCTACAGCCATACCAAGAATGCTGAGAAAGAGAGCGTACCATCCAAAGAAAATTGACGCTCCTATGACGGCAGGTATAAGCGCTATTAGAACATCGATCATTATGGATCTAACGTTGTCAAAACTTCTAATGTGTGGAGCATTCGCTGTTATGAGCTTCATTTTTTACCCCCCCTTAGGGCTCTGTAGACGTTCTTCGCGAGCTTTATGTATCTGACATGTTCGATCTTCGATGGACAGATGAAAGCGCATGAACCGCATTCTATACAGTCCATGAGGCCTTCTTTGACAGCATCATCGTATCTTTTCTTCAAGGCCAGAAGATAGAGGAGATAGGGCTGCAAGTTCATCGGACACGCTTCGACACATCTTGAACATCTGATACACGGTTTTGGAACCAGAGGTTTTTCAGGTAGAAGGGCAACTATCCCCGATGTACCCTTAAAGATGGGAGTGTTTACATCCCTTATAGCTATTCCCATCATCGGTCCACCAAGGATTATCCTGTTGGTCTCTTCTTTCACTCCCCCACAAAGTTCTAGAATCCATGAGACGGGAGAACCGATTCTGACTATGAGATTCTTCGGCTCATTCACACCTTCCCCTGCGACTGTAAGTCCCCTCTCTACCAAGGGCTTTCCATCCGCTACCGCTTCTTTTACGGCAACGGCTGTTCCAACGTTTTGAACTACAACACCAACATCCATTGGTAAACCACCAGAGGGTACTTTTCTTCCCGTCACAGCGTATATCAACTGCTTTTCGGAACCCTGAGGGTATTTCGTCTTCAAGGTATAAACTTTGGCTATTCCCCTCAGGACTTTTTTCATATTCTCAACGGCATCAATCTTGTTGTTCTCTATCCCAACGATGACTTCTTCAACATCCAATATTTTTTTCATTATCGATATACCGTGTGCTATATCTTCTGCCCTTTCTAACATGAGTCTGTGATCTATCGTCAGATAGGGTTCACACTCGGCACCATTTATTATCAGAGTGTCTATTTTCTTCTCAGGCGGGGGAGAGAGTTTCACATGTGTCGGAAACATGGCACCCCCTAATCCAACGATACCGGCTTTTTTGACAATATCAACAAGCTCTTCCTTGGAAAACCTCTCAAAGTCTCCATGTGGAAGAAGTTCCCAATCGTCGTCACCGGTTCTCTCTATAACCACGGTATCTATGGGTTTTCCAATAACGGGGTGGAGCATCTTCTTTATTTCCACAACCTTCCCTGTTACTGGGGAATGGACGTAAGCGGATATGAAAGCGGTGGGCTCTCCTATAACCTGTCCTGTTTTCACCTCCTGTCCAGTCTCGACCACCGGCTTTGCGGGAGCTCCCGCATGATTGGACATGGAGACAAATACTCTGCTTGGAAGAGGAGCTCTGACGATTTCTCTATCCCTAGAGAGTTCCTTCCTTTCCGGTGGATGAACTCCTCCTCTGAAGGTAAAAAGCTTCACCTTTTCACCTCCCAGGGTTGCAGATTGTAATGGATACGACTGGGCCTTTCGGTGTAGAATGGGCGAGTACAATGGGGACATCCTCCTGGTAGGAAAGCAGAAGGAGGAACTGGAACATCTGTTCCAAAATCTTCGATGTTTCCGTTTTCGTTGAATCTCATGTCCTCGTATCTTACGATCCCTTTGTATATATAGTATCTTGCCATCTGGATCCTCCTATACTTCGAGACCGATGGGGGAGGGTGATTCCAAAGTTTCGTTCCTTCCACTGGTGTGAAAGCAAAAAGCGCCGTTAAAACCCCTAAATCCTTCATCGTTTGTAGTATTTTCACTAGGTCTTCTTCACTCTCTCCCAGCCCAACTATCAAATGAGTTGTTATCCTTCCTGGGAATCTTTCAGCAGCCTGCTCAATCAATTTTAAAAACCTTCTCAGATCTCCTCCTCTTATCTTCCGAAAAAGAGATTCATTTGCAACATCTATGGGAATCCCAACCCTATCGGCTCCTCTCTCAAAATACTCGGATACTTCATCTAAACTCATCGGGCGGGTGGATACGGAAAGAGGTTTCCTGACAAAGTCAACGATCTTCAAGACATCATCATGGCTACCTGGGTAGTTTACAACTTGAAGACACACCCTTTTGATCCCTTCTGATTCGTTTATTAATTCAAGGATGGATGAATCCACTTCTTTCCATATGACCCTTGAAAGCAGGGAGGAAGATGCACGGGAGGATCTTGCGTGAGAACAATAATGACAGTCGTATATACATGTCCCATCGAGCATCAAATAAGCTGTCTCCATTTCGATCTTTACTTTACTCATCCCTAGGATGGAGAGAGTTCCCACAGATGCCCTTAATTTCACCGTATAACACCTCGTATACTCTCTCGTATTTTCTATCTTCCCTTGTCAACACAACTGTCAGTGTCCTTCCCTCACTGATGATATCCACTCCAAAACCATTATATTCCTTTGGAATATATATGTTATATACGTATCTGTAAAAGATTGTATCGAAAGTTCTATTGGCTACCTCTTTCTCCTCATAAAAACGAATGATGTTAAAAGACTTCGTGATGAAGTCCGCTACCATGAAGAACGCCAAAGAAATCAAGAAGATCGCGATCAAAGCTTCCAAGAATATACTGCCTTTCATCCAAAGAACAGATAAGATATTATCAGGAAAACCCCTATGAAAAGAAGCGTTAAAAGAAAAGCTATGAGAAAATCCATTTTTGAGCTCTTTACAATTGGAGGAGGTTCCGACAACTCTTTCAATTTTTTCAAATTCACTGTCTCTTTCTCCGTTTCTTCCAGAATCTCTCCTATCTTTCCCAACCATTCCTCCTCACTCTCACCGGCGATTTTGGTTTTGTACTTCTTCTCACTACTCAGTATCTTCAGAGATTTCGGTATCAACGCCTTCCCAAGAACGCCGTTTCCAAAATCGACTTTTATGAGGTAATGATACCCTCCTTTCTTGCTCCTCACGAGCTCCTTTGAAACCAAAGTGCCTGGAAACGGTATGTTGCTTGTTTTCCCCTCGAACCTATCTGGAAAATCGTTCAAGAGTTTTTTCTTATTCTCCTCACTCCCCAGGTTCAAAACGACGAAGTATATGCTATCTCCAACATCGAATTCATCCAGAGATTTTCCATCTATCGGGTCTATTACGGGGAATATCTCAGGGAGATCCTTCACATCAGGTCTTTGGAAGACGTTCAAGATGAGCTCGTCATCTAACTCACTTATTTGAGATTGAAAACTACTAACAGAGAATTCTTCAAGTGATATGGCTGTGGCTTCAACATCTACCTCGATTTTGGAAGACCAACCACTGAGAAGTTCCGTCAAAATCACCTTCACAACATCTATATCGCTCTCTTTAACCGCTGTCCCGAGTTCCGCTCCTAAAAGCCTCCCCGATTTTCTGGATATCTGGCTCTGGAAATAATTCAGAAATTCCTTTGTTAGAGAGGAAGCTTCTCCTGCCTCTCTCTCAACTCTTTTCTTCAATCTTTTGAAGTTCTCAACGAAGGTGTTGTAATCATCCTTCAAACTCACCATGTTGAGCATCCTAGAATATCTACTGGGGACGACCACGAAATCGTAGTCGGGAAGCTCTCCTATTTTCCCAAGCATGTAACCTAAAATTTCCTCTGCAGTCAATTTAGAAGACGCTCTAAGTTTTATGAAGTAAAGTTCCAACCCTATTACCTCCTATGGAAGATGTACCCACCTGATTCCAAGGTGCGAGATTCAAAGTCATTGGGATCAACGTCAACTCCTATGACACAATTCTTCCCTATGGTGACGTCGTCTGGTATAACCGAGTCCATCCCAACAACCGTTATGAGTCCCGAATACACCTTTGGGTCGTACTCGTTCTTCTTATCCTCTCCCACACCTATTCTAACGTTCTTCCCTATAATCACGTTCTCAGCCACAACCACATTCTCAAGGGAACAATTCCTTCCTATGAAGGTTCTGGTCATTACGATTGAGTTGACGATATGTGATCCTTCCTCCACGATGACTCCCTGAAATAGAACGGAATTTTCCACTTTACCGTAAACTTCACACCCTTCACTTATTATGGAGTTCATGACCTCAGCCGTTGGTGAAACGTAGGAAGGAGGCATTTCCTCAGTGTGGGTGAAGAATTTCCAGTTTGGATCGTGAAGATTCAGAGGAGGTAGTGGTGATGTGAGTTCTAAGTTCGATTCCCAGTAAGACTTTATGGTTCCAACATCTTTCCAATAACCCTCGAATTTGAAGGCGTAAAGTTTCCCCAAATTCTCCCTGACGATTCTGGGAATGATATCCTTCCCGAAGTCATGAGAACTTTCCTCGTTCCTCTCATCCTCTTCCAATATTTTTTTCAGAAAATCGTAATTGAAAATGTATATCCCCAATGACGCCAGATTCGATCTTGGTTTTTCTGGTTTTTCCTGAAATTCCACAATTCTTCCATCCAGATCCGTAACCATTATTCCGAATCTACTGGCTTCCTCAAGCGGCACTTCCATGCAGGCTATCGTTCCATCAGCCCCTTTCAAGATGTGAAAATCCAGAAGATCGTTGTAATCCATGGCATAGACATGGTCTCCGGAGAGTATCAGAACGTAGTCTGCTCCGCTTTCCTCTATGAATTCCAGATTCTGATAAACGGCGTTCGCTGTGCCCTTATACCATTCCGACTCTTCGCTTCCAACATAAGGAGGAAGAATGGTAACCCCTCCATCTTTTCTGTCAAGATCCCATGGTTTCCCTATACCGATATGCTTTGTTAGAACGTGAGGTTTGTATTGCGTGAGGACGCCTATTTTGTATATACCAGAATTTACACAATTACTCAAGGTGAAATCTATCAACCTGTATTTACCGCCAAATGGTACAGCCGGTTTTGCTATCTTCTCCGTCAAAACACCAAGTCTTGTTCCCTGTCCACCTGCAAGGATCATGGCCGTTACTTTTCTCATAAGATCACCTCACACGACACTCCTTTTCTCCAAAACAAGGATCTCCTTTTCCCCTATGACTTCTCTTCCCTCCCTGACCACTACCTCTTTATCCAAGATAGCGTTTTTGACGACCGCTCCTTCTTCTATAACCGATCCTTGCATTATAACAGAGTTTTCAACGATCGCTCCGGCTTTTATCCTGACATTCCTGAAGATGACAGAATTCCTCACGCTTCCCGCTATTATACATCCATCAGAAATCAAGGAGTTGGACACCGTAGCGGTCCCTGTCAGTTTAGGAGGAGAGAGATCCTTTAATTTGGTGAAAACCTTACCTCTTTCATAAAAAAGTTCTCTTCTGACTTCTTGCTTCAATATGTCCATGTTTATCCTGTAATACTCATCTATACCCTTCTTCACATTTCTCCAATAACCATCGAATACGTATGCATAGACTTTCAATCTATCCAAATTGGGAAGGATTACATCTAACAGTAAATCATACCCTTTTTGAGGAACACTGGCGTAAAGAAGATCCATGAGGAGGTATTTGTTGATGAAATAGATACCCAGAAAAGCAAGATCTCCTTTTGGTTTTTCGGGTTTTTCCTCTATTTCCAGAATCCTCATATTTCCATTCACAGTCACTATACCGTACTTCGTCAAATCGTATGACTCATCCAACTTTTTCACGATGAGGGTGATGTCCGCACCTTTTTTGAAGTGATACTGGTATAGATCAGTGAAATCTATCTTGTATATGTGATCACCAGATCCTATGAGGACGAAATCTTCCTCTCCCCTTCTGAGAAGCGTCATGTTCTGATATATAGCGTCTGCGGTACCTCTATACCAAAATTCCCCTTGAGAGCTAACATATGGCTGGAGTATGAACAACCCTCCATGTTTCCTATCAAGGTCCCATTCCTTACCGGATCCCAGGTGGTCCATAAGACTCCTTGGGTTGTACTGTGTTAGAACTCCCACTTTGTATATTCCGGAATTCACCATGTTACTCAAGGTGAAATCTATCGCTCTATACTTCCCGAAAATGGGAATCGCTGCACTGGCTCGTACCTTGGTTAATGGCCAAAGGGCTTCCCCTCTTCCACCCGCTAGGATCAGCCCCAGAACTTTCACTCACATCACCACCTTTCATATCTTGCCCACACACACTTAAGGTACAGGGACTCTGGTATCTGAGCTATCCAGGGATGATCCACATCTTGAAAAGTGATTTTCTCTACCCTCCAGATCCTTCCCTTGCCTTCCACTCCTTTCCTAATAGATTCTATCATCAAGTTGATATCCATTTGGTAAGCGCACGAGCAAAGTACCATCATCCCACCTTCCTCTAGATGCTCGGATATGGCGCTTACCAGTTTTTTAAAATAATCAATCCCCCTTTTCCTCTCTTCCTTTCTTTTTATGAAAGACGGAGGATCTGCAACTACGACATCGAAACGATCGTTGCAATTTTCTAAAAACTCGAAGACATCTGCTTTCTCGAAAGAAACTTCCAAGGAATTTCTTCTGGCATTTTCTCTTGCTGTATCTACCGCGTCTTGAGATACATCCACTCCTATAACTTCAAAACCTGACTTCGCTAAATTCAAAGAAAAGCCCCCCGTGTAGCAGAAGAGGTCAAGAGCTTTCTTACCATCAGTATTCCTCACTAGAAATCTGTTCATCCTTTGATCCAGGAAAAAACCTGTCTTTTGACCTCTTTTAACGTCGACAACGTACTCTATATTGTGCTCTGTCAGGATCAATCGCTCAGGAGTCCTTCCATAAAGAGGACCATTTTTCCTTTCAAGATCTTCATCAGATCTTGTTTCAAAATCACTTCTCTCATATATGAATGACGGTGAGAAATTCTCAACGAGTACCTTTTTGATCAAATCCTTCATTAATTCCATTCCCTTGCATCTCACCTGGATTACGAACCCATCACCGTATCTATCGATTATCAATCCTGGAAGACCATCCGCTTCACCGTGTACAACGCGATAGAAAGGCGCGGAAAATTTCCTTTTTTCAAAAGCTCGTAATATCCTTTGATTGAATACATGTTCTATATGCTCATCATTTCTTGTGATCATCCTAACAGCTATACGAGCATTCGGATTGAAAAAACCTTTCCCAAGGAACTCTTTATCATGAGAAAATACACTGGCTATATCTCCCGATTTCCCATCCCCCACGAAACCTTCCAATTCGTCTTTGAAGATCCATGGATAATTGTTCTTCACCTTTCTCTCCTTTCCTTTTTTCAAAAAAACGACCCACATGCTCTCACCAGCTCAGGACTACGTACTTTTTGAACAATCCTTTCAAAACCTCCATCACCTCTTTCATTTCATCTCCAGGGTAATTTCTGAAAACTCCTAGAATATCTAAACCCAGATCTGTGAGTGATCTCAAAATATGATATCCTCTGAAGGGATTACCGATGTATTCCAATTGCACAGCGATTTTATCATACAATGAGAGACACTTCATATCCTCCAGAAGTGGATACCTTTCACCATTGCAAATAACAGCCCCTTCATCCACGATTCCTCCATCGATCTCTTCGGGAGTAAAAATCTTTGGAAAGAGCTTTTCAATTGGAAAATCGTTCATCTTAGAGAAGAGCTCCACCATCGCTATCGTTATGGCAAAGATAACTTTGGGGTGATTTGGAAAAGACATTTCCAGTTTTTCTGGAAGGACGTATATATCCTGAATTGAAGCCTTTTCCACTTCTTTTCTGTATTCCTCAATAACTCCCATTATGACCTTGTAATTTTCGCCTCTTCTTCTCTCAGGTACAACACATCCCTTTCCTTCCAAACCATTCTCGATCACTTTCAACACAACGTACTCCACACCTTCTCTTTCCTCTATGTTGTACAGAAACCTCATTTCGACACCTCCAAACTTTTAATATACTACCGCCATCTGGAAAAAAGGAAAAACGGGTGCTAAAATTTTTCCAGGGGTGATCGAAGTGAAAATATCCGAAATACTGAAAGCGCTAGGAGACATAGTTCTGGATGCCCGGATGAATGGGGAAATGGATATAACGGATATAGAGACTCACTCCTCAAACATACGAGAAGGTTGTGTGTTCATCTGTAGAAAAGGTTACAGGTTCGACTCGCATGATATCGCAGAAGAGATCGTAGACCTGGGAGCCAAGCTCTTGATCGTCGAGAGAGACTTGAAGGATATAGGTGTCCCTGTGATAAAAGTTGTTGATTCTAGGCTCGCTGAAGCTATTCTTGCTTCCGAATTCTATGGTCACCCCTACAGGTATCTCCTCACCTTTGCCATAACGGGAACGAATGGAAAGACAACGGCTGTTCACATGATACACCACATCCTGAAGAGCATGGGAAAGAAGGGAAGCTTGATAGGTACTGTCATGAACGATGTTCTAGGGGAGATATCGTATCATGAAAATACAACGCCCAGTGCTTTGGAAATAGTCAGAGCTATGAAAAAAACCAAAGATGGGGAAGGGGAGTACTTCGTTCTGGAGGTTTCTTCCCATGCCATAAGTTTAAAGAGGGTCGAAGGATTGAGATTCGATTCTGTTGGCCTCACGAACATAACACGAGATCACCTTGATTTTCACAGGGACTTCAACGATTACATGAAGACGAAACTCAGGATATTTGAGTTTCTCAAGGAAACGGGAGTCGGTGTCATAAACGAAGAATACGCCGATATGGTTAAAAAAAGGATAAGAAAGGTGACGTATGGATTCAAGAAGAATTCCACATATTCTTTAGAAGATGTGAACACAACGAGGGAAGGAACGAGCTTCAAAGTTCAAACTCCCGAGGGTTTAAAAGAAGTAAGATTAAAGGTTTTGGGAGAATACAACGCATTGAACGCGGTCATGGTCCTGGCGATCCTTCATCAAACCGGTTTCGATATAGACGAAATAATATACCATATGGAAACTTTTCCTGGTGTCGATGGGAGATTTGAATTCATTGAGGAAGCTTCTAAACTCGGTATCGATATCGTCGTCGATTTTGCCCACACTCCAGATGCCCTTGAGAAAGTCCTTAAGACCGCTAGAAGACTGGCGAAAGGAAGAATAATAATAGTGTTTGGAGCTGGAGGAAACAGTGACAGAGGAAAAAGGCCTATGATGGCAAAGATAGCATCAGAGCTTTCAGATGTCATGATAGTAACCACCGATGATCCAAGGGGGGAAGATCCCAAAGAGATATTCGATGATCTCGTCAAGGGTATCACTCCCGGCACCCCTTACCTGGTCCTTCCCGACAGAAGAGAAGCAATAGAAACGGCCATAACTTTAGCCAATAGAGGTGACATGGTTATAGTGGCTGGTAGAGGTCACGAGCATTTCCAAGTTTTCAGCGATGATAAAAAGATACCTTTCAAGGATAAGGACGTGATACTCGAGATCATACGGGAGAAACTCAGGAGGAAGGGAAAATGAAGGAACTCCTCTTGAGGAGATTCGTCCTGGATTCCAGAGGCATCAGACCAGGTGATGTTTTCGTGGCTGTAAAAGGGAAGAGGGTAGATGGTCATGAGTTCGTTCGAGAGGCTTTTGAAAGGGGAGCCTACGCCGCTGTGGTCGAGAAACCTGTTGAATACAATGGGAACATCTATTTGGTGAAGAGTGTGGTGGATTTTCTTGCAGATCTTGCGAGAGAGAAGCTGGGATCACTTGAGGGGAAGAGGATCATAGGTATAACCGGTTCAAATGGCAAAACAACCACGAAAGAGATATTGTATCAGTTGCTTTCCTTCACAGAGAGTGTTTTCAAAACACCTGGAAATATGAACACAGAATACGGCCTGCCTCTGTCCTTGATCAATGAATATAGGAATGAGAGCATTTTGGTACTGGAGATGGCTATGAACAAGAGAGAAGATATAAAGCATCTGTGCAGTATAGCATCTCCTGACATCGCGGTTATCCTGAATGTGGGTACGTCTCACATAGGATTACTGGGAAGCAAGAGAGATATCATGGAAGCTAAATTGGAGATAATCTCGTACAGTAAAGAAAATTCAACTGTCGTCTGTTTCCACGACGATGACGAGTTGCGAGAGCGAGTTAAAGAATTCAACAAGAGGACACTCTTCTTTGGTAGAGAAGGAGGAGACGTGGTTTTAGAAGATTGGTGGTATGTAAACGGTGATACAGTTTGTATAATAAGGTACTTCGGAGAAAAAATCGCCTTCAAACTGAGTGGTATATGGAACGAAGGTCAGCTCCTCTCTCTTCTGGCTTCAATAAGTGTTTTGAAAGCTTTAGATAAAGAACTGCCTGTGAGAATTCTACCCGAATTAAAACTTCCTGAAAATAGATTTCACGTTATGAGATCGAATGGATTGTACATCATAAACGACACTTACAACGCTAGTTTGGAATCATTCGATGTGGCTGTGAAAACGATGTTGAGAATAGGGGAAGGCAGAAAATACGCTGTCGTTGGATCTATAAAAGAGCAGGGAATGTTTTCTAAAGAGACTCATGAGCGTCTTGGAAAGAAGCTGGAAGCGTTGGATGGAGTATACCTTTACACGGCAGATGATGAGATAAATCAGATGAAATGTTCGAAGATATTGATGAGGTCAGATAACCCTAAAGTTATAGCCGAAGATCTCTTCAACAGAGTTGTGGAAGATGATGTGATTCTTTTTAAAGCCTCACGAGCTGTGGGAATAGAAAAGGTGTTGGAAGAATTCATGGAGTTGTTGAGGAGATGAAGGCTGCTCTGGCTTTTTTCGTTCCCTTAATTTCGTATCCTATTCTCATAAGATTCTTCAGAAGAATAGGAGTGGGACAATTCATCAGAGAAGAGGGACCAGATCTCCATGGTTACAAACAGGGCACTCCAACTATGGGAGGACTTTTATTTCTCCCAATGGTTCTATTGCTTACAGAAGATTTCATGCCCACCTTAGGTTTACTTTTTTTTGCAATGATAGGTTTTCTCGATGACATATTGAGCATCGTGAGGAAAAACGCTTTGGGATTGACCATTCGTCAAAAATTACTACTTCAGGTACTCGCCTCTTCGATATTGACGTTCGTGGCTCTCAAAAATGGAAGAGGGACTTCCGTAAACGTTTTTGGAAATGTGCTAGATCTGGGATATTTATACCCCATCTTTGCTATCTTCGTGATCACGGGAGCCTCCAATTCGGTGAATCTCACGGATGGCTTAGATGGTCTGGCAGGATGGATCTTCGTTTCAGGTAGTTTACCTTACATGATGTTTCTATTAAGTAAAGGGGCATTTCATGAATCCATTCTGTTACTTCTGTTATCTGTTCTGGCTTTTCTTGTTTACAACTCAAAGCCTGCTTCCATATTCATGGGAGATACGGGTTCCCTGGCCCTAGGAGGATACCTTGGTATGCTCTCCGTTGTGACTGGAACGGAAGTCTTCCTCCTCACGTTCTTTCCGATATACGTCATAGAAGTTTTGAGCGTAATGATACAGGTATCATGCTTTAAACTCACAAAGAAAAGAGTTTTCAGGATGTCCCCTATTCATCATCATTTTGAACTCTTAGGTTGGAAAGAGGAAAAGATAGTTTTCATCTTTTCCATCTTGAATCTATCAATGTCGCTGATTTTTCTGAGTCTTTTCGGAGGTGTCAAAAATTGGTTTATTCCCTCTTAGGATACGGTGTGAGTAACAAAGCTCTGCTCGAATTCCTTGTAAAAAGAGGAGAAGAAGTGTTTGTCAGTGAAAAGAGAATGTTATCGGATGAGGAGAAAAAGTCTCTGGAAGAGTGTAATGTATCTTATGAGGAAGGGGAGCACACGGAAAAAGTTTTGGATTGCGATGTGATGGTAGTGAGTCCCGGCATCAACCCTGAAATGGATATAATCAGAAAAGCAAGAAAAAAGGGAATCTCCATAACAACGGAATTACAGATATTTCTTGAGAATTTTCCCGATATAGGAAAGATAGTAGGTGTAACGGGAACCAATGGAAAGAGTACGACCGTTAGCATGCTGGGATATCTATTTGAACGATTCGGGAAGAAGGTGTTCGTAGGAGGGAATTTGGGGACCCCTTCCATAAAAGCTTTGGATGGAGAATATGATTATGTCGTACTTGAATTGAGCAGTTTCCAGCTTTTCTGGTCCAAACATCCAAAATTGAAACTGTTCACCGTTCTCAACATAAGACCAGATCATCTGGATTGGCATAGATCTTTCGAAGAGTACATCTTTTCCAAGATGAAACCAGCCCTTTTGATGGAAGATCGTGACATGTTTTTTTTCAATGGACAGGATCCCTTCATAAAGCCTTACTTGAACGATATCAAAGCCATCAAAATCTCTTTCTGGAGCGATATGTACACATGGGAAAATGAGAGTATAAAATTGAAAGGGAAAAGGTTTACCGTTATGAACGAGATTTTGAAAACAGAACAGAACAAAGAAAACGTTCTGGCAGTTCTATCGATAATGGATAACCTGGGATTCGATCTTTCAGCATCGCTGGAACACCTCGAAAAATTCACTTTTCTGAATCACAGAATGGAATTTGTGGATGAATGGAATGGTATCATGTTTTTCAACGATTCGAAAGCTACGAATTTTTCGGCGGTCGAAGCTGCTCTCAAAAATTTCGAAGATGGGAAAGTTATTCTTATAATGTGCGGCATTGGAAAGAAAGAACCCTATGGTAGCCTGATCGATACTATTAAGAAGAAAGCAAAGAAAGTCATAATCTTCGGTGATATGAAAAAATCAGTTTCTTCCGCTCTGAAAAGATCTGGAGTTAGTGTAGTAGAGGTTCAAAACATGGAAGAAAGTGTTGAGGAAGCTCTGAAGGAGGCTAAAATGGGTGATGTCGTTCTTCTAAGTCCTGGAGGATCAAGTTTTGATATGTACGAGAATTATAAAGAGCGGGGGAGACATTTTAAAGAGGTTGTCAGAAGATGTTTAAAAGGGGGATAGAAAGTTGGATTACAGGTCTATAGCATTTTTTGTGATAATTCTTCTTGTTCTGGGAACTCTCGCCGTTGTTAGTGTCGAATTTCTGAGCGATTACAAGACCATTGGCGCGGAGAAGGGAAACTTGTTTTTGAATCACATTGTTAAATTAGTCGTAGGAATGCTTGTCCTCGCTTTTTTCTCTTCACTGGATTATAAAATACACTTTTCCAGAAATGTGATCTCCGCTTACTATTTCCTATCCATCCTCGGACTGATTCTGGCGTTGACAACGGGTTCACCGGTTGGCGCTCGAAGATGGATAAAGATAGGTGGGATAACCGTTCAACCTTCTGAGTTCGTTAAAGTGATTATGGTCATACTCTTATCTTATTACGTTTCAAAGTATTCGGATAAGATGAAAAACATCCTGTATGGCCTCATCCTTCCAATAGTTTATCTGATGCCTTTCTATTTTTTAGTCGCTCTTGAACCGGATATGAGCACATTCTTGATAATGTTCTTTGTAACGTTACTGATATTGTACACGAGCGGTACCAGAGGTATATACGTTTTCTCGTTCATAGTTCTGTCGATTCTGACTTTGTTCCTTCTTTACAATTATGGGTTTCTAAGGAGTTATCAAATCCAAAGGATCGAAGGTTTTTTGAAAGGTGAGGTATCTGAGCAAGTTCTGATGGCGATAGAAACCGCAAAATCCGGCGGTATTTTTGGAAAGGGGTTGAATCTCGGGGAATTGAAGATATTAGTTCCTGTCAGCACCAGTGACTTTGTAATCGCTGTTATAGGAGAGGAACTGGGATACTTCGGTATAGCGGCTATTTTCTTCTCTTATTATGGATTGGTTTCAGCTTTGATAAAATCTGCTCAGAAATTTACTTCGGATATTATCATCAGAACCTTCATAACAGGCTATGGGATATTGATAATGGTTCAAGCGATGGTGAACCTTGGCGTCACAGCGGGTCTTCTTCCCGTAACAGGAGTTACCTTACCTTTTGTAAGCCATGGGGGTAGCTCTCTAACAGCTTTCATGATCGGCCTTGGAATCGTAATGAGTATGATCCTCAGATCCGAGGAGAGGTGATCATGAGATTCAGAGTGATCGCAGCTGGAGGAGGAACTGGGGGACATCTCTATCCGAATCTGGCCATTTTGGAGGAACTGGCGAATCACGTGGAATTAGATGTGCTTTATTTTGTGGTCAAAGGAAAGATCGACGAAAAGGTTATAAGCTCTGAGCACCCGGAGTATAGAGTCATATCACTGAATTTGAGAGGGTTTTCGAGACCTCTTTGGAATCCACGCAATTTGAGGACGATCTTGAAAGTTTTGATAGAAAAGAGTAAGATAAAAGAGGCGATAAGGGCTTTCAAACCGGATTTTGCCATATTGAGTGGGGGGTACGTTTGTGGTCCTGTTGCTCTCGCTGCTAGATCTTTGAAAGTACCTGTGTTTGTTCATGAGCAGAATGTTATACCTGGATTCACAAATTCTTTGATAGCACATTTTGCGAAGAAGATCTTCATATCCTTTGAGAAGAGTTTGGAACATTTCCCAAAACGTGTCAGGGATAGAATAGTGTACACAGGGTGCCCAGTTAGAGTACATGGTAAGAAGCTGGAAGTACCGTTCGATGATTTCGTTCTAGTTCTTGGAGGCAGTTTGGGTAGTGACTTCATAAACTCTTTAATGGAAAGAGTTTACAGATTGTACGATGAAGATACCTTCGTTCACGTAACAGGTAGTGAAGAATGGAGAGAAAGATTTAAAAAATTCAATCATGTGGCACCTTACGTTTACATAAACGGTATACACAACTTCTGGCAAAAAGCGAGAACCGCTGTTACAAGAGGTGGAGCCAGCACATTGGGAGAAATGATGTATTATGGTGTCAGAGGCCTGGTGATACCTTGGGAAGGATCCACGGGTTCTCATCAGCTCATGAATGCTCTAGAAGCTGAGAAAAAAGGCGTGGTAAGTATCCTGAGGGAGAAAGAAGCAACACCCGATAAAGTGATCGAGGTGTTGAAAGATCTGAAGAAAAAAGGTAAACTTATGAGAGCGTCTGAAAATCCTGCTGAGAAAATCGTGAAAGAAATCCTGGGGGAGATACGATGAGAATACATTTCGTTGGAATCGGTGGAATCGGTATGAGCTCAATTGCTTTACACGAGTTTTTAAGCGGTACAGATGTGTATGGATCCAACATCGAAGAAAACGAGAGGACGAAATATCTGAGAGAAATGGGAATAGATATCTTCATAGGGCATTCCGAAAGGAATTGGAAGGATCCTGATTTTCTTGTGAGAACTCCTGCCGTTTCCCAATCGAACCCAGAGGTTTTCAGAGCTCTGAGGGAGAAAGTGCCTGTTCTCGAACGAATAGATTTTCTCAGAGAAATCGTTTCGGGGAAAGAGCAATTTGCAGTCACAGGAACGGATGGCAAAACTACAACAACTGCTATGCTCGCTCATGCTCTGAAGTATCTTGAAAGGAACCCAACGGTCTTTCTTGGGGGGATTCATTCCTCACTGGAACACGGAAACTATCGAAAGGGTTCTGACGTCTTCGTTTATGAGTTGGATGAGAGTGATGGAAAGTTCTCGTCTTTCTCTCCAAACTATGCCATTATAACAAATGCCAGGGGAGATCACATAGAAAAGTACGATTGGGATCTCAGGAAATATAAAAAAGCTTTTGAGATGTTTGCCAAGAGTGTGAAGGAAGTATTGGTAACCTTCGCAGAGGATGAACTCACAGGAAAGTTAGGGATGATTTCTTTTGGTTTAAAACATGGAACTTACACTATAGAGAAAAGAGAGCAAAAGGCATGGTATCAGGAGGTGTTGATCAGAAAGAACGGTAAGAGATATGGACGGCTTGTTCTCAAAGTACCAGGTCTTCACAACGCTTTGAACGCTCTTGCCGTGTTTTCTCTACTCGACTTTTTAGGATACGATCTGGAAGCAGTTTCCTCAGCTCTAGAAGATTTTGAAGGTGTTAAAAGAAGGTTCAACGTAACTTATGCAGATGAAGATAGAAGGATATTCGTTATCGATGATTACGCTCATACCCCTCAGGAAGTTGAAAATCTGTTAAAGACAACCAAGGAAATTTTTAAAAGTGAGGAAATAACGGTGATCTTTCAACCTCATAGATATACCCGCCTGATGAGAGAGGATGGCAACTTTGCGCGTTCTTTGAGAGAAGCTGATCACGTGATAGTGACGGAAGTGTTTGGAGCTTATGAGAATGAAAGAAGGATCTCAGCCAAGATGATTCATGAGAGTCTTGTGGAGATAGGTAAAGATTCCTCCTTCGTGCCGAACAAAGAGGATGTCTTAAAGAAACTTGAAGTCATCCCCAGTACTGTTTACCTCTTTGTAGGTGCTGGCGACATAATAGAAGTTTCTAAGAGATTCAAGATGAAACTATCGAATCTCAAGAAGTTCAGCTGAACCGGTCTTAGGATCTAGTAAAACGACGGTCGCTTTTCCCGTAAGGTATCCACAACTTTCACCTGGATTCACGATCAACGTGTTTCCAACTTTCCTTATATCCACTTCATGAGTGTGTCCGTAGAAGACGAAGTCGTATACACCGCTTTGAGCCACAGATTCAAGAAGATACGGCTCATGAAACATCGCTATCTTCTTCCCATCGACTTCCAATTCGTGAGGCGAGGGGTATATCTTGTTTTTAGATTTCTCTCTTAAAAGCAATCTCTCCCCGTCGTTGTTCCCAAAGACACCGAAGAATTCCACACTGTCTTTCATGAGTAAAGGTAGAGTAAAAGGTGCCACGAAATCACCACAATGGAAGATGTGAGTTATGTTTCTCTCTGATATCAGATCCGATATCTTTTTCAACACCGGCATATTGT
Organism: uncultured Thermotoga sp.; assembly: GCA_964486555.1. Taxonomy (GTDB): domain Bacteria; phylum Thermotogota; class Thermotogae; order Thermotogales; family Thermotogaceae; genus 4484-232. The sequence goes on from CAZANP010000003.1 coordinate 49,040, forward strand.
CGTGAGAATCACTCATTATAAGCCACATACTGTGCCCCCCTTTTCAAAAGATGTTTTCTGGTATCCTGTAACCTTTTTCAGAGGATATCCTGTTAAATCGTTTTATTCTTTCCTCATCTGGAACGTTCATGATGCTCTTTATGAATTCTATCCTACTCAAATACTTTCTCAGAATGTATTCACCATCGAATTTGCCTTTCAACTCTCTCGTGGATATATCGGACAGAGGTGTGTAATGAAGGAGGGAGGGTTTTTTTATCAAAAACTCAAATCCTACTACATCACCATCGAAATGTAAGAAAACGAGTCTGTTCAACCTGTCGAAACCTCCCACCATACCTTTTTCCAGGATAAAAGCTTCCCCTATCTCCCCTATCTTCAGCATTCTCACGACTTACCACCTTCCACGAAAAGTTTCATCACAGCGTAGTCTATCCATGAAGCTTCTCCCATCTGTCTAGATATCAGGGTGAGAGCTTCCAGTGCGTTTGCAATCAATCTGTGATCTGGAAAGCTCAAAAGAAAAAATTTCAAAAGACGTATCGCTTCACTCCTGTTTCCCACAGCTTCTTCCTCTAAGGAAAGAGTGAGAAGATACTCTGGGATTTGGGGAGAATTTTGAAATCTTTTTATGAACGATCTAAGATGAATCGCTCTCTCTTGATGAGACCATCTTTCGAAGTTCTCACCTATAACATTCAAGGCTTCCCGTTCATCCTCCGGCAATTCAACCACTTCACCTGGTAAATCTATTATCGATTCTTTCCCCAATTTCCCAACATTTATCCTTACGATACTCAAAAGCCTTTTCTCCATCTGATACAGCTCCATCATAGCTTTTTCAAACCATTCATCCGAAATGTCAACAACTTCCTCTACAGTGGAATCTTCAAGAAATTCAACGTTCACCCTCTCTCCCTTTAAATACTCCACTAGGTTTATAAAATGCTGTTCTGTCACTATGGAGTTTCCTTTTTTAACCCTTCCCGATACCAGAAACCAGAGATTAGAAGTTTGAACCTTCTGACCTCTGTGAAAATTCATCGTATCACTTTCTTCCATATCTCCGTTGAGAGAATTGGATCTATTTCGTATATCTTGGACAGGAACTCCACTTGGTATTTTTGAGGTAATTTTTTCAGAAGGAACACAAAACTGTCTTCAGACACGTCACCTTCGTAAATCAATTTCACGATCCTCTCAAAATCCAACATGTTCAGAATTCTCTCGGAGAATATAACCTTTCCATCGTTAAAAGATGTGGGAGTGATCGATACTTTTCCTTCAAACTTTCCCCATCTTTCAACTACCTCTTTCCAAACTGGAGCACAAGCTTTCCCTCCTAAAAGATCTTCCCCATCAATGGTGATTCCCATTACGAAGTTATCATCTCCTCCAATGAACCACGCATTCTTCTCCGCTGTTCCCGTTTTCCCCATGATATTCTTTCCCGGTATCTTGGCCAATCTACCCGTTCCTTCGTTCACCACTTTCAGCAGAATTGTTTTTAAGATGTTGGTGGCATCTATCGGTTCCCTTTTGTAAGTTGCCACCGATCCCACTATGTGAGGCTTCCCCTCGTAGACAACGTTACCATTCGAATCCACGATTTTTTCGATGACAAACGGTTTCAACACGACTCCTCCAGTTATAACTGCTGAGAAAGCCTTCACAACCTCCTCAGGTGACGTTTCCAATGTACCGAGAGAAAGCGTTAGATCGTCTGGATACTTTCCAGATATTCTCAAAGAGTTCTTCAAAAAGTCTTTCACAGAATTCAGTGTCAGAATATCGAACAATATGACCGACGGAACGTTCTCAGACCAGATAAGAGCTCTTTCGAGAGTGGTGGCTCCTTTAAAACTCTTAGTAAAGTTTTCGGGAGACCAGCTTCCGATTCTTATGGGAAGATCCGGGATTATATCCTTAGGTGAATATCCCATGAGAAAAGATAAATAATAGTAAAAAGGTTTTACAGCAGATCCCAGTTGTCTACTTCCTTTACTCACACCTATACCGTGGTAACACAGAATTTCTCCTGTTTTTGGATTCATGGAAAAGAAGGCGATATCTTTTCTTTCTCCAGATACACTTTCAACGATCCTTTGAAGATTCTTATCGATCGTGGTGTACAGGGCATAACCTTTTCTCACTTCATTCAAAGAAAATCCTATCTCTCTCAATTCTCTTACGATTCTCCAGAACAATTCTTCATTGAAATGGTAATTCCTATTTTGAGAGACTTTCAGGTTTTCAACATCTTTTAAGGTCTCTTCATAGCGATTTTGCGATATTACTCCCTCGTTCAGTAACCTTTTCAAAACCGTTAACGCTTTTTCTTTTGCTTTTTCCAAGTTATCCTTCGGATTGAAATTCTCCGGAGATCTAATCATACCCACGAGAACTGCCATTTCAGCAAGTGAAAGCTCTTTTAAACTCTTGCCGAAATAGTATCTAGCAGCTGTTTCGAACCCGTAGAGACCGTTCCCCACGTATATGGAATTTATATACATCTCCAGGATCTCGTCCTTAGTCCTTTTCTTTTCAAGCCAGAATGCGATCATCATTTCCTTAAACTTCCTGATAAGGCTTTTCTCATTGGAAAGATACAGGCTTCTTGCAAGTTGCTGTGTGATAGTACTTCCTCCTTGACTGAAGCTAAGGGTGACGAGATCGTGGATCAATGCCCTCATCAACCCGAATATATCTATACCAAAGTGCTTGTAGAAATCCTCATCTTCTGAGGTTAAGAGAGTCTCCAAAAACATTTTGGGAACTTCCGAAAGATCTATCCATAGATTCTTCGAGATGTACATCGGAGAACCATCGTTGTAGAACATCTTCACAGTTATGGGCAGCTTGGATTCCGGATCTGGGAGATCTTTAGTTATGAGAATGTAAAGAGAGTAGAACGTAAGCAACACGAGAACAAATGGTATGATGAAAAAGAAGAACTTTTTCATAAAACGACTCCCTCAACTTTCAACAGAAATTTCTTCCAGGCTAGCCCTTCCGAAAATCCTCCCAACCCTTCCTTTGCTATGACTCTGTGGCAAGGTATGTAAATCGGGAGAGGATTCTTTGAAAGAGCCATCCCAACAGCTCTTGGTGATGTATTCAGTATTTCTGCGATCTCCCCATAAGTTCTGACAGCACCATAAGGTATCCCTCTGACGATTTCCCAGACCTTTTTTTGAAACTCGGAACCTTCGATTTGAACAGGAAAATCCAAAAGTTTTCTGAAGCCATTGAAGTACTCATCAAGCTGCTTTTTAAAAGGATCGATAGATTCTACAGGTTGTATGCAGACTCCCAGGAGTATTCTCACAGCCTTTCCTCTCTCCACAAGAACACTCACAGGACCCAATTCCGTCATCACAACCGTTGCTTTCAAACAATCACCTCGTTCAACAGAAATTATATATTATCGTTTCCTCGAGGAGCAACTGAAGAATCAGATCCACATCTTCTCCGTAATGATTTTAGAAGATTCTCAGTGCAAAAGTGATGAGAGAATGGTAAAATACCCCTTGGAGGTGTGTGGTTTGAAGGCCAAATTGGAGGAATATTTAAAGAATGTGAAAATAGTTAGAAAAACTGATTCAAGAGAATCTTGGGATCATTACTTCATGAAAGTTGCCATGCTTTTGAGAGAGAGATCAACCTGTATTCATAGAAAAGTAGGGGCTTTAATTGTTAAGAACAATAGAATCCTGGCCACAGGGTACAATCAACCGCCCTCACGTTTTCCTCATTGTGATGAGATTGGATGTATAAGGGATGATTTGAAAATAGAATCTGGAGAGCATCAAGAGATATGTTATGCTCTCCATGCAGAACAAAACGCGTTGATGCAGGCAGCTAGATTCGGTATATCTACAGACGGAGCGACTATGTATGTGACACACAAACCCTGTTCCATTTGTGCAAGGCTGATAATAAATGCTGGTATAAAAAGAGTGGTTTATCACTACGATTACCCGGATCCACTCACCGAATTTTTGTTCACCATGACAGGTGTCGTCGTTGAAAGAATCGGTTTTGATGGAGGTGAATTGAGTGAAGGTGAATAGATTGCTCTCATATTTAAGAATAGACAGATGGCCAACGGTGTGGTGTCCAGGATGCGGGAATGGCATCATTCTTAAAGCCTTTTTAGAGGCAGTTGATCAACTCGGTTTGAAGAGAGAGAGGGTAGCCGTTGTTTCCGGTATAGGTTGCTCTTCCAGGGCCACAGGGTACCTTGATTTCAACACCCTTCATACCCTGCATGGAAGAGCCATCGCTTTCGCCACTGGAGTGAAGCTGGCAAGGCCCGAATTCAACGTCATAGTCATGGGTGGAGATGGAGATCTCGTATCGATAGGGGGAAACCACTTCATACACGCCTGCCGTAGAAACCTTGATATAACGGTTATAGTGTACAACAACATGATATACGGTATGACGGGGGGACAGTATTCCCCAACGACACCCCTTGAAAAAATCGCTTCGACATCGCCTTATGGAAACATAGAAAAGCCCTTTGATGTTGTAAACCTTGCCCTCTCAGCTGGTGCTACTTACGTTGCTCGGGCAACGGTTTTTCACTATCCCCTCCTTGTAAGGTATATAAAAGAAGGAATAGAGCATAAGGGAATGGCGGTAATAGACGTTATAACGAATTGTCATACCTACTTTGGTAGATACAACGGTATGCCGGAACCATCTGAGATGCTCGAATATTTCAAGAACAATTCCATTCCCGTTGATAAGGCATCAAAGATGAGTGAAGAGGATTTAAAAGGGAAAATCGTAATAGGTGTTTTCAAAAAAGAGGAAAAACCTGATTACCTTGAACTTTACAGGAAACTTCTTGAAGAAGTGAAGATGGAGGAGGTAGTCGAATGAAAAATCCCATAGCTATCAGAATTTCTGGAATTGGAGGTCAAGGGAACATTTTAATGGGTCTAACACTGGCAAAAGCAGCCGTTTATGATGGAAAGGAGGTTGTCCAAACTCAATCTTACAGCGAGCAGGTAAGAGGTGGTATGAGCCATTGTGACGTGCTTATAGGAGATGATCCCATAGACTATCCAAAGGCTGAGCAGTTCGATATCATGTATTTCATGCATTCCTTACCTTTCCTGGAGTATCACAAATTGTTGAAGAGTAACGGCGTTATATTCATAGACAGTACCTCTGTAAAGGAGATACCAAACGTTGTGAGGAGGATAACGAAGAAAATCCTGACACTTCCCATAACGGAACTTTCTGTTAAAAAATTTGGAACTCCAGTCGTGGCCAACATGGTCGGACTCGGCGTGATGATAAAAACGTGTGGGATAGTCTCCATGGATTCCGTGAAAAAAGCTTTGAAAGATCTTGTCAAAAAGAGCTATATAGATACGGACATGAGGGCGGTGGAGTATGGGTATACCCTCGTTCAGAAGGAGTACAGAATCAAACAGAACTTTTACTCGTCAAAAAGGCTCACAACGAACTTCGAATGATCTTTTATCATCCTTCAAACACGCTATAGAGGGTATTGTGGAGGCCATTCTTTCAGAGAGAAATCTGAAGATACATTTCGTCATAGGTATATCCGTGATAATCACGGCTTTTTTCCTGCCGTTGAGTGAGATGGAAATGCTTTGGATAATCTTTGCGGTTTTCTCAGTCATAGGAGCCGAACTGATAAACACCTTCGTTGAGGGTCTTTTGGATGTGAAAAGCGTGGAATTCAATCCCCGTGTGAAATTTGTTAAAGATGTGGCAGCCGGTGTGGTTTTATGGAACGTCCTCTTTGCTGTGGCCGTTGGTGTTGTGATATTGGGGAGAGTGTTGTTCTCTTTTAAACCACTTTCAGGTAAGATCTTCATAATGTTCGTTTTGATCTTCTTTCCAGTTTTAGCACTCGTTCTGGGGAGGAAAAAGCATGGAAAAGATAAGAGTGATGATAGCAGATGATTCAGCTTTCATGAGAATGGTTCTCAAAGATATCATCGATTCTCAACCGGATATGAAAGTTGTAGCTATAGCTAAAGACGGGTTGGAGGCAGTTGAATTTGCTGTCAAATATGAACCGGACGTTATAACTCTGGACGTGGAAATGCCCAAGTTAAACGGAATAGAAGCCTTAAAACTCATTATGAAGAAGAAGCCAGCGAGAATCATAATGGTGAGTAGTCTCACGGAAGAAGGAGCCGATATCACGCTCACAGCCCTCCAACTTGGAGCCGTTGATTTCTTGGCGAAACCCAGTGGTTCCGTCTCAATGACCTTCAGGGAGGTTGGAAACGTCTTAGTGGAAAAGATAAGGAACGCCGTTAAAGTCGATCTCAGCAAGCTTCTTTTAAAGCGACGCCCTATCAAAGTGAGTCTTAAGAGACCAAGTGTCACGGAAAAAATCGTCGTTATAGGATCTTCAACTGGAGGTCCGAGATCTCTGGATATGATAATTCCCAACCTTCCCGCTGATTTTCCTTACCCCATCGTTATAGTTCAACACATGCCACCTGGTTTTACCAAATCTCTTGCCATGAGATTGGATAAAGCATCAGAACTCACGGTTAAAGAAGCAGAAGAAGGGGATGTTCTGAGGAAAGGTGTCGTCTACGTTGCACCGGGAGATCACCATCTTGGGGCGAAATACGAAAATGGTAGCGTGAAATTGTTTTTGGATAACAAGACTGGTAAAATTAACAACGTAAGACCCTCTGTGGATTACACTCTGGACAAGATAGCGGAGATATATAAGAACAGAACGATAGCCGTCATATTGACAGGTATGGGACGGGATGGTACAAAAGGTGCATTTAAGGTTAAATTCTATGGGGGGACGGTCATAGCAGAGGCTGAAGAAACGTGTGTCGTATTTGGAATGCCAAAATCCGTGATAGATGAAGGGTACGCTGACTACATCCTCCCAGCCTACAAGATCCCTGAAAAACTTGTGGAACTCGTTTAAGGAGGGATCGATATATGAAACGGGGGGTTTTGTTCGCAATCATCGTACTGATAGCGGTAATATCCTTTGCAAAATACTTCGTTGTGAATTACGTTGTTCAAAAAGGGGACAGCATCTGCAGCATCTCTCAAGACTTCGGAATATCACCTTCCACCCTCATAGATTGGAATCCCGATATTATAAAAAGACCTTTAATAACTGGTCAGATTCTCAGAATTCCCCAACCTGAGGGATACATATACGAAGTTAAGAAGAAAGATACGTTGTCTTCCATAGCGAAGAGGTTCTTCACAACAGTCGAAGATATAATGATAGCTAACGACATGAAAAACGCGGTTATCTATCCTGGAGAGAGGATTTTTGTTCCTCTGTCCATCATAGGAAAGGCGTTCAACGATGAACGGGTGTTTCTCTGGCCGATTTACGGCAAAATATCGTCTCCCTACGGATGGAGAATACATCCGATAACGAAGAGGTTATCTTTCCATACAGGTCTGGATATAGCGGCCCCTGAGGGAACACCTATTTTTGCAGCTGAAAGTGGAATCGTAACCTTCGCTGGTAAAAAAGCAGGGTATGGTCTTCTCATCATTGTAAAAAGTGGAAAATATCAGATTCTCTACGGTCATCTCTCAAGGATCTGTGTTTACAACGGTCAATTCGTCAAGAAAGGTCAGTTGATTGGAAGGGTGGGGAATACCGGTTTGAGTACGGGGCCTCACCTTCACTTTGAAGTTAGAATCGAGGGAAAGCATACCAGTCCCATTGCATACCTGCCTTCTTCGAGAAGAATGTACGTTCTCAAGAAAAGTCAATACGGGGTTGGTGGTAAGTGAAAATTCTTGTTAGTGCATGCCTTTTGGGACTTCCAACAAGGTTCGACCTTCTATCAAAACCGTGTGAAAAAATCCTGAACCTTTTAGAAAAGCACGTAATCATACCTGTCTGTCCAGAGCAATTGGGAGGCCTTGGAACACCAAGGCCTCCTTCTGAAATTCAGGGAGGGAAAGGATGGAATGGTGAAGAAAAGGTGATCAACGCCAGGGGTGAAGACGTGACGGAGAATTTCGTAAGAGGAGCGGAGTTAACAGTCAAAATAGCAAAACTTCTAGGAGTAGATCTTGTCATCTTGAAGTCTGGAAGTCCCTCATGCGGAGTTCACAAAGTTTACGACGGCACGTTCACCGGAAATCTAGTGAAAGGTTCAGGAGTGACAGCGTGGTTTTTAAAGAAGGAAGGGTTTCATGTTATTGACGAGAACGACTCACTTCTCGATGATCTCGTATAGTTTGAAGGCAACCTCGTGAGATCTTCTGGTTATCTCATCGAGATCTCCTCTGAAAGCACTTCCAAAGATCTTGGTCGTGTATATGAACGAGAACTTGGAGAGTAGATACTTCACATTTTCTGCTGCTTCATCGGGAACAGGTACTAGAAGAGATTCCAACCATTTTTCAAACAATCCAAAAGATAGATTCTCTCCTTTCGTGTTTTCAAGAAGAATATTCAAAGAATTCACAAGATGGTGAAGATGATAATATTTCGATATCCCTTCGATTATGTCCTTCGCGAAATCTTTAGGAAAAGGCCAGGAAATAGGTTCGTGATAGTTGAAAAAAGCCACACCCGTTCGAACACTGATGGAGTTCAGAACTATTTCTCTCTCCATGTAAGCTTTGCTATCTTTGTAACTCATGAGGAACAATCGCCTCATAGTCGCTATTTTTTTGAGATCCATTGGTGACAGGGAGAAACTCCCCGTCTTGGTTTGCGGATCGAGTCTTAAATTCTTCGGCACGGTGTAGAATTCGATACCTTTATGAAGTATATGGAGCAAATTTCCACCATCCCTTTTTAGAGAACGTTTCTAGAAGTTCTTCGAATACGTATCTTGATAGATCAAAACCCATTTCACTTAAGGATATTCTATCACTATGAACGTTGAAATGTTCTCTGAATCTCTCCGCAAATTCTTGTAAAGCTCTGTATCTTTTATCACCGAATTTTTTGATGATTTCTTCTTTATACACGCCTTCTCTTAATCTCAAGGACATGAATATCGTTTCAACGAACTCCTCATCATCGTCATTCACTCTTTTGTAACCGTATGGTACGATTCCTTTGTTTACCATCTTCATATATTCAGATATGTCACTAACATTGACGTACCTCAATCTACCGATATGCCCCCCGGATGACACCCCTATCCCTAGATACTCTTCATTCCTCCAATACGATAAATTGTGGATACACTCCTTTCCTTCTCTAGCAAAATTTGATATCTCGTATCTCAGATAACCTTTTTTCTCTAAAAATTTCAGAAATCTTGTATGTCTTCTCGCAATTTCCTCTTCACTTGGTAGTTTTAAGACACCTTTATCGATCAATCTCCTCAGTGGAGTTTCCTCATCAACATCGAGAAGATACAATGAAACATGAGAGGGTGTGTATGTTTCCAACAACCTCATATCCCTCTCTATAGTTTTATCTGTTTCCATCGGTAGTCCCAATATGAAATCGATGTTCACGTTCTCGAAATACGTCATCAAAATGGAAAGAGATCTATCGATTTCCTTCGTTCCATGAGGTCTTTTCACCGTTTCAAGGACAGTATCATCGAAAGCTTGAACGCCTAGACTTATCCTGTTTATTCCCATTTCAAGATAGTGAAGGACTTTCTGAATGGTAACACTATCCGGGTTCATCTCCAGTGTTATCTCAACAGGTTCATACACACTGGATAATTTTTCCAATTTTTTCAGGATCTTTTCAATGTAGCGCTCCGGTACGAAGTTTGGAGTGCCTCCTCCGAAATAAACCGTTTTCACCCCCCTGCTATTTAAAAGATGGGAATACATCTCGAGTTCTTTCAGCACAGCTTCAAAGTACTCTTCAATATGAGGAAAGTTGATATAGGAGACGAAATCGCAGTACAGGCATTTGGATTTACAGAAAGGTATGTGGATGTACACGCAAATATCAGAATTCGACTCCTGCAAACCACCTTTTTTCATCGTATATCACTCTCACGCTGAAAGGATCATTCAACCTCAAATAGAAACTGGGATACAGCCCTTTTTGTGAAAGCCCAAGGAATAAGTTCAAAGATCCCTTCACGCCCTTCAAATCGAAATCTTTCCAGAGGCCAAAATCCACACAAAATCCCTTAAACCACCCTACACCAGAGAAAAATCCCTTATCTGCAAACCCAACTGAAAAGATCGAATCTCCAAAGTGCATTCCCACGCTCATTCTCGGAATTTTCAGAAGGGCTTTTGAGAAGTTCAACGAATGATGGGATATGTAGGAGAAATAATCGCTGGATATGGAATAACCTAGAATTTTCGTGGAGGACCTTCCTTCGTTTATGGCAAAAGCTTTCTCGGATCCGATCGTGTAAAACGTTCTCGTTTCCGTGGACACAGGGAATGAAGATTTTACCTTCAGATCCATCGATATACTCCAGCTGTTACCGACGGAGAGAGCAAATCTCTTGATAGTCTCTCCTTTTTTGACCTTTAAAAGAATCAGATTCTTGTAATGAACATCTTTTCTCTCAAATGAGAATCCTAGAGATATTTTATAGTTCCAAATTTCCAGAAACACGCTATCACCAACTGACACGAAGAATCCATCTGGATAAAGGAAAAAAGAAGATGCCATCAGAAAGGTTGGAAAAAGAAGGATGATGATCCATGTTCTCATATCATTCACCTTCCAGAAGTTTCCTTGCTATCTCATTGGCAAGTTTTGGATTAGCTTTCCCTTTCGTTTCTCTCATTACAGCCCCTATGAAGAATCCCATCACACCTTTCTTTCCCTTCCTGTACTGCTCCACAGCTTTTGGATTTTCTTCCATAGCCTTTTTGATGATACTTTCTATGAGCTTTGGATCATTTATTTGAACAAGACCTCTCTCTTCTACTATCTTGGAGGGCATCTTACCTGTCTTGAAAACCTCGGGGAATATTTCCTTGGCGATCTTTATAGATATCTTTCCCTCATCCATCAATCTGAAAAGATCTGCAAAATGCTCTGGCTTTATCTTCATGTCTGAGATATCCATGTCCTTTTCCTTCAACTCCCTTAAAAGTTCTGTCATGATCCAGTTGCTTAGCTCTTTGGGTTTTCTGACGATCTTTACACACTCTTCGTAAAAATTTGCCAGCTCTTTGGTGGAGGTCAGAACCATGGCATCGTATTCTGGTAAACCGTATTCTTTCACGAACCTTTCCGCTTTCTGATCGGGAAGCTCAGGTAAGCTTTTTCTAATGTTTTCTATGAATTCCTCCGTGAGAATCACAGGGGGGATATCTGGTTCTGGAAAGTATCTGTAGTCACTTTCTTCCTCTTTTCCCCTCATCGACACGGTTGTCTTCGTTGAGAGATCCCAGCCTCTGGTTTCCCTTTCAACATCTTCGCCTTTTTTCATAGCCTCGACTATCCTGTTGTATTCATACTCAAGAGCTTTCTCGACGAATTTGAAGGAATTCATGTTTTTGACTTCGACTCTGTTGCTCTGCCTTCCCGTCTCCAGATCCACAACGGATATGTTCGCATCGCACCTCAAAGCACCCTTCTCCATGTCTCCGGAACTCACATCGGTGTACCTCACTATGGATCTCAGTTTCTCCATGAAAACCCTCGCTTCCTTTGGAGAGGATATATCGGGTTCTGTGACTATCTCTATGAGAGGAACCCCACATCTATTCATGTCGACGAGACTGTACAAGGCTTTTGTTATGGAATCGCTCTCGTGAATTAGTTTCCCCGCATCTTCTTCTATGTGGAGTCGCCTTATCCTTATCCTCTTCTTCCCTTCCTCACCCTGTATCTCCACGTATCCATCTTGGGCCAATGGGTAGAAGTACTGCGTTATCTGATAACCCTTCGGTAAATCCGGGTAGAAATAGTTCTTTCTATCGAACCTTGAGAAAAGATTTATCTTGCAATTCAAAGCGAGAGCCGCTTTCACAGCCAGAACTATCATCTCCTCATTTGGAATGGGAAGAGCTCCAGGTTGCCCTGTGCAGACCGGGCATATCGCTGTGTTTGGAGGAAGATCGAAGACATCCGCTCTGCAGGAACAGAACGCTTTTGTTCTCGTGGACAGTTGAACATGTATTTCAAGCCCTATCACAGCTTTGTATCTCATCATGCCACCTCCGCCATAGGGAATCTACCATTCTCGTTGTAGGGAGATGATTTTTCGACGGTTCTTCCTATTCTGAGAACTTTCGAGTCATCGAATCTCTTACCCATTATCTGAATTCCCACGGGAAGACCTTTAGAAAACCCGAAAGGAATGCTCAGGGCTGGGAAACCACCGAGATTTGCAGGTATTGTGAATATATCCATGAGGTAATATGTCAGAGGATCCTTTATCTCTCCTATTTTGTATGCAGGTACAGGAGAAGTTGGTGTCAGGATGGCATCAAAATTTTCAAGAATTTCGTTCATCTCGTCTGAGATCTTTTTTCTAACTCTCTGAGCTTTGTCGAAATACGCTTCGTAATATGCGGCGCTCAGGGTGAAGGTTCCGAGCATGATCCTTCTTCTAACTTCTTCACCGAACCCTTCGTTCCTGGTCCTCATGTAGGTTTCTTTGAGACCCTCTTTTTCTATTCTCAAACCGTATTTGACTCCATCGTATCTTGCAAGGTTGGAACTTGCTTCCGCAGGTGCAATTATATAGTACGTTGCAACAGAGTACTTCAAATGTGGCATGCTGACTCTCTCAACACTCGCTCCTAATTTTTCTAAAAGTTTTATAAATTCTTCGAAAGATTCCGCAACGCCATCATCCAACCCTTGAGAGTAAACTTCATGAGGAACTGCAAATTTCATACCCTCGATTCCATCTTCTATCCCTTCTAAAAAGTTCATTTTTCTGTCGACGGTCGTTGAATCGTTGGGGTCCTTACCGTATATTATCTCCATGATGATGGCAGCATCTCTAACCGTTTTGGTTATGGGTCCTATCTGATCCAGAGAACTTGCAAAGGCAACAAGACCGTATCTTGAGACCAAACCGTAGGTTGGTTTGAACCCGACAACACCGCAGAAAGCTGCTGGTTGCCTTATCGATCCCCCCGTGTCACTACCAAGGGATGCTATCACCATACCAGCCGAAACGGCTGCAGCTGATCCCCCACTGCTGCCGCCAGGTACTCTTTCCAGATCCCAGGGGTTTCTGGTCACAAAAAAGGCGGATCTTTCAGTACTGGAACCCATGGCGAATTCATCCAAATTCGTTTTACCGACAATAGCAAATCCTGCTTTTTTCAACTTTTTCACGGCAGTTGCATCATAGGGGGAATCATAATTTCCCAGAATTTTGGAAGCGCACGTTGTTTTCGTACCAAAAACAAGTATGTTATCCTTTATCGCAATGGGAATACCCCAAAACTTCCCTGTCTCCCAACTGGGATTTTCTACAAGACTGATGAAAGCCTTCACCTTATCATCAAGCTTCTTTATGGTGTCGAGGGATTCTTTGATGAGAGATTTCCTCCTTTCATCACTGAGTTTGAGAGCCTCTTCTATAGTCAACTCTTTATACGTCAATTCGTTCACCTCC
>CAZANP010000004.1:0-4244 GCA_964486555.1 uncultured Thermotoga sp.
CACGTTGTTCTTCGTTATAGAACCTGAGAGTGGGAAAATCGCTACAGGAACGTATTTTGAAGAAGCAAAATATCAGAAATTTCTGGAGACACCAGATGGTGGGTTTTTATTCGTTGGAGCGGTAGAACAAGCTGGTGAAGCAACTGGTACCATCGTAAAATTGAAATCCGATTTAACTCAAGACTGGACAATTGAAATACCCGGTGTTGCTCTTTCTGATGTGGTAGAAAAAGATGGAAAATACGTGGTAGCGGGTACAAAGGAAAGAAAAGAAGGATACGCTGCTGTGATATCCGATGATGGCACAGTCGTTTTAGAAGGATTCTTTGAAGGAGAGGGTGACAGCTACATATCCAGTATTGATGTGACAGAAGATGGCAATATCATCTTTGGAGGAACTACCGGCTGGGATTTCTGGATCATCAAGACAGATGAAAACCTTGGAAAGCTCTGGGAAGGAAGATACGGAGGAAGTGATCTTGAAGTGTTGAAAAAAATCGTTGCCCTGCCAAACGGTGAGGCCCTTGCTGTTGGCTACAGCCGTTCAAAGGAGATCGTAAAGTATGGAAAATCCGATGGATGGGTTTTGAAGTTGAATGTTGGTGGAAGTTCATGAAACCTGTTTGACTAGATATACAGCTTGTGTTAAACTTTTCCAATGAAATGCCGAGGTGGCGGAATGGCAGACGCGGCTGACTCAAAATCAGCTGGGGGATGACCCCGTGCGGGTTCAAGTCCCGCCCTCGGCACCACTTCTAAGGGGCTTTTGCCCCTTTTTCTTTATCGGAGGGATCTCATGGAAACAAAAGTTTTCGAAGTGGATCCTTTGAACCCCGATGAGGAGACGTTAAAAATAGCATCAAAGGTTATCAAAAATGGGGGGCTGGTGGCCTTTCCAACGGAAACAGTTTATGGTCTTGGGGCAGATACCTTCAAAGAAAAAGCTGTTATGAAAATCTTTAAAGTCAAAAAAAGACCTCCCGATAACCCTTTGATAGTGCATATATCAGGGTTAGATCAACTTGAAGATGTAATCACAGAATTCCCAGAAATAGCGGAAAAATTAGCGGAAATCTTCTGGCCGGGGCCGTTGACGATGATTTTGAAAAGATCCGGGAAGGTTCCCGATATCGTGTGCGCGGGACTTCCCACAGTTGCAGTCAGAATGCCGAGCCACCCTGTTGCAAAAAGATTGATCGAGCTTTCTGGAACACCCATAGCCGCCCCCAGTGCGAATCTTTCTGGAAGACCAAGCCCGACGTCAGGAGAACACGTTGTCAGAGATCTTTCTGGGAAAGTTGATGTCATATTGAAAGCAGGGAAAACACCTCTTGGGCTCGAATCCACTATTGTGGACATTTCAAAGTATCCCCCTACCCTTTTGAGGCCTGGTCCCGTCACTGTTGAGAGATTGAGAGAGATACTACCGGATCTTCAGGTTCCAGATCACGTTTATGGGAAACTGTTTGAAGGGAAACCGTTATCACCTGGTATGAAGTACAGGCATTATTCACCCATCAAACCCTTGATTTTGGTCGAAAATCCTGAAAGAATGGATGAAATACTGAAAAGATATGAAAAAGCTGTGGTTGTATGTCCTGCAGAACATGTTGAAAGGTATCCCTCCAGACGGACCATCATTCTGGGATCTCTGGAAAATCCTTATTCCATAGCTCACAACCTTTTCGACGTGCTCAGGAGAGTGGATGAAGAAGAAGGAACCCCCATCGTGGTGGAGGGGTTCGAAGAGAAAGGTATACTTTTTTCCGTGATGAACAGGTTGAGAAAGGCAGCATCCAAGATAGTACGTTAATCCTTCACGAGTTTTGGGAAATATATAGTTGCAAGTGTTGTGCTCACAACTGCAAACAGAAGGAGAATCAAGATATCCTTGATGATGTACCCAAATCCAACACCAAGTGTTATTACTTTTCTCAAGGCATCGGCCGCATAGGTTAAGGGCATGAATTTTGAAAGGTACTTGGCAAATTTCGGCATCTGATCGATCGGAAAGAATATACCAGAGAAGAACATCATGGGAAAGGTTATGGTTGACATCACTATCTGTGCCGTTTCCTGATCTCTCATTCCGGCTGTCACTATTATTCCTATTCCTATGAAACTGAAGGTTCCAAGTACGAGAAGAAGTATGGTGAGCGCTAAAGAGCCCTGTATCGTGACGTTGAAAAGTAGAAAGGATACGAGAAGGATCAAAAGAGCCTGTATCAACCCTCTTATCGTCTGAGCTATTATCTTTCCAGAGACTATGTATCCTCTTTTCACTGGAGTTACCATTAGACCATCGAGAGTTCCAAGTTCTCTCTCCCTAGTTATGGAAGCTGCAAGTCCTGTTGCGACACTCAAAATGGCGATCATAGCCATCATACCAGGAGCCATGAAATCGTAGTAATTGAACTTTCCTCCGTCAACGTTTATGAGTTTAACCGAAATCTTCTTGGAAAAACTCACGTTTCCCATGGAGCCTGCCATCATTTGGGCAATCGATATGGCCATCTGGGGATTTGAAGGATTCGGTATGACCTCAAGGGTTGCTTTCCCTGCAAGGGTACTTGCCATGAATCCCTTGGGTACTATAACAGCGACTATTATCTCATTTCTCGCTAGAGCTTTTATGAGCTCGTCCCTGTCTTTATAGAAAATCATTTCTTTGTTTTTAGGAACCGTTTTTTCAAACAATGGGTCGAAGGAAAGAACCCCGATTTTTCCAGTTATCTTGGATGGCATCTTCGGAAATATGTAGCTCATCATGAGCATCATGAGTATGGGCATCAAAAGGAAAGCGATGAAAGCTGTTCTGCTCCTTGCAAGGTACTTCAGATCTTTCATGGCGATTTGCCACATGGTTTTCATGATCCCACCTCCGTGAGTTTTACGAATATCTCCTCAAGACTGGGCTCATGTGTCCTTATAGATTTCAATTTCACGTTTCTTGAAGACAGCATCGACAAGAAGGTGTTTATATCGGATACTTCCACCTTGTAGTAATCTCCAGTGTTCTCCAGTACTTTCACGATTCCATCAAAATTGGAAATGTCCATTGGGTTCAAAAGCTCGAGCTCCACGATCTCTTTTTCCCTGAAGAGATGCTTCAGATTCCTTGGTGTATCTATAGCAACTATCTTTCCATGATTTATGATGGCAACTCTATCGCAGAGGATCTCCGCTTCATGGAGCATGTGGGTTGTTAGAATTATTGTCGTTCCTTTTCTGTTGAGTTCCTTTATGAAATCTCTGATCTTTCTGGTGGTATGCGGATCTAGCCCAAGGGTTGGCTCGTCCAGGAAGAGAATCTGTGGGTTTGGGATGAGAGCTCTTACAAGGTTCACTTTCTGTTTCATACCGGTACTGAGTTTTGAAATGGGTGTGTCCTTCCACTCCCACATATCGAGAAGTTCTAGAAGCTCTCTCGCTCTCTTTTTGATCGTGCCTTCATCAAGACCGTATAACTTTGAGAAGAATCTCAGATTCTCCATCACGGTCAATCTATCGTAAAGTATGAGTCTATCTGAGACAAGGCCAATCCTTTTCCTAACTTCTTCATCTTCTTTGACAACGTCGAAACCAGCGACCCTAACTTCACCAGAGGTGGGTTTAGCGAGGGTTGTGAGGACTCTTATGGTTGTGCTCTTGCCCGCACCGTTTGGACCAAGGAAGCCAAAAAACTCTCCTTTCTCGACATGGAACGAGATACCATCGACCGCTTTTACCTTTCCGTAATACTTCTTTAGATCACGAACCTCTATCACTTTCATTTTTCCACCTCCTCAGAGTTTCAGCGAGTTTCTCAATATCCTTTAGAAGGACTCTCACGTTTCCTCTGTTCCAATCGAAGTTGTGAAGGTCCGTCAGGAATTTCCGCAGAGCCTGTAAAACGGTTCGTGGGATGTTTATATCAGTTTCCCACATTATTCCGAGTTTCGAAACGAGTTTCTTGATCTCTTCTTTCCTGCTTTCCAACTCTTCCAACGTCTTTTTTCCTTTTTCCGTGAGAATGTAATACTTCTTTCTTCCTTCGTTTACAACCGTGAGTATTTTTCTATCTGAAAGATCTTTCAAATGAGGATAAATCGTTCCTGGAGATACTCTTAATCCTTTTTCCCTACAGAATTTCATGAACTCATAACCGGTTAGTTTATCGTGCTTTCGTATATACTGAAGTATCATGAGTTTTAGGAAACTGCTTTTGATGGGTTCCACCCCCATATATCTACTTCGATATATCG
>CAZANP010000004.1:4344-5922 GCA_964486555.1 uncultured Thermotoga sp.
AAGATGCCAAGTTTTGATGAGATTATGGAAGCTTTGCATAGAGAAGAGGTGGTTTTTGGGATAAGAGAAGATGAGATAGGGAGGATGATAAAAGAAGAAGTGATATTCAAACCTGTGATGGTAGCAAAGGGAATACATCCTACAGAGCCAGTCGATGCGAAGGTTGAGTATAAATTTCCAAAAGATGGTATCATGGAACTTTCTACTCTTGACAAGAACAGGGTGGATCCGGCAGCAAGGAGGAAGATATACATATGCAAGAAGGGAGATGTGCTAGTTGAGAAAAAGCCAGCGATAGATGGGAAATCAGGGAGAGATGTTTTTGGAAGGGAAATACCGTCCAAGAAAGGGAAGGATGTGTTGTTGCAGGAATTTGTTGGAAAGAACGTGAAACTCAGTGAAGATGGAAACACCATAATATCGACGGTGGAGGGTCAACCATACATATCTGAGGATGGAAAGGTAAATGTTAAGGAGATATTTGTGGTGAATGGGGATCTTGATTACAGTGTTGGGAACATAGACTTTCCAGGAAGTGTGTGGATAAGAGGGAACATAGATGGGAATTTCAAAGTAATATCAGGGAAAGACATAATGGTAGATGGGATAGTGAGTGGGGGATTCCACATAGAGGCGAAGGGATCAGTTGTGATAAGGAAAGGGGTTTTTGGCAGAAAGAGAGGGAAGATAATATCAGGGGGAGATGTATCAGCGAAGTTTTTGAGTGAGACATTCGTTGTATCTGAGGGATCGATAGAAGTAGGGGAATACATGATGAACTGTCATGTTGTTGCAAAGAGAGATGTTGTGGTCTTTGGGAAAGGATTGATAGTTGGTGGGAGGGTATCGGCGGGGAAGAGCATAAAAGTGAGGGTGTTGGGGAACATGAGCGGTGCCAAAACAGTGGCGGAAGCTGGCGTGGACTTTGAAACCCAAAGGCAATATTGCGAGATAAGTCATGAATTGATGGAACTTGTGAGGGAATTAACCTATCTATCGACACTTCAAAGAAAATTCAAGATGATGCTCGATAACGTTTCTGGTTCTGAGAACAAGGAGATATCGCTGATATTGATAAACATAGAGAACAAAAAGAAAACACTTTACGAGAGAATGGAAAAGAGGAGGAAGGCACTGGAGGCTTTGAACATATCAAGGAGAGAGAAGCAACTCAGAAAGAACGCGTTGATAGTTGCAAGTGATGCGTGTTATCCAGGTGTGACTGTCAGTATCGGTGATGAAACCATCAAGATAGATGACAACCTTGGGCCAACTGTCTTCACTTTTGACGCCGTGAAAAATAGCATAAAAGCTACCCCATACAAAACATGGAGGAAATTTCTGAAATGATTCAAGTTATTTCAGCAATGGTAGCATGGTATGGGAGAAAGGCAATCCGAGATTTCCTATATCCACTTTAAAATACACTCCTTTTTTTCCCATTCCGATCCTGAAGTTCAGTGGTATGTTGAAATTGTAAGATACAACCGTATTCAGTCTGAAACCACCTTCAAAGTGTGTGCCCTTCACACCTAATCTCACTGAGAAGGTCAGATCCAGGGCATCTAGAAGCATCCA
>CAZANP010000004.1:6022-57900 GCA_964486555.1 uncultured Thermotoga sp.
CCTTCACACCTAATCTCACTGAGAAGGTCAGATCCAGGGCATCTAGAAGCATCCAACCATCGCTGAAGCCCCACCCAAGATCGAGGAAGGGAGTTACGTTTAAAAACTCTAAACTGGGAGTTTCAGATAAATCAACTCTCAAGAAGTTCAAGGATTTTCCAATTAGAAAACCTTCCCCGAGCGAAACACCTGGTTTCGATGAGACAGTAAGCCTCAATTCAGGAAACGATGTGTAATGTCTTCTTCCACCAGCTTTTCCAATATCTAAAGATGTAAAAAGAGAGAGCACATCTTTATAAGACGCTCCTATGGAAAACCACATCTGTTTCGTTTTCAATCTTGTTGGAAAGTAAACGATCCCTGAGAACAGCAAATCATCACTTGTTTTTAGAACAGAGAAAGATGCCGGTGTGTTCTGCAGATGCTGATATACGATGTACAATCCCTTTTCTTTATCCGTTATGAAGCTGCCTGATATGAAGACATCTCTTAGAAGATCATCCCAAAAGGCGGTTAGAAACCACCCAGGTATCGGTAAAGAGAGCCTGGGGACAACAGGAGCGTACGTTTTCACCCCTCTCAGAGAAACTCCATGGTCTGAACGAGTATCAACGACGGTTTCGTGCAGAGCAACTTTGCCAACGCGTTTTGACTCTTTATCGAGGAATAAACGATACTTCCCATTTTTGAAAATCGTCTTCAGGATCGCTTTTCCATATATCGTTGCCTCAACCCCTTCTCCGAACTCTTCTATTTCTTCGGTGGTTAGCTCGATCTTAAAAATGTGTGTTTCTCCGTCTATTTCTTTTGAGAAGGTAAGAATCCCATTTCTCAGAAGAGGGAAAGCCTCAGCAAATTCGTCATTGGTTAGATTGTAGATCCTTCCATCTTTCAGAAGGAATATATCGATAATTCCCCTCAGTTTGGCAAGTAACGCCACACTTCCGCCATCCGATGTAACCTGGATCGGTATGAAGGATTCACTTCCTTTCAGTATCGTCTCTTCCCTGCCATCTTGGAGAACGACCACGTTCCTCAAACCGTTCTCAAGTTGCTTCACACCAATCAACTTGTCACCACACCAGTCCACAGATACGAGGTTTTTACCCACCATATTCTTTCCCATCGTGAAAACGTAGTTCACATAACCTTTGGATGTGCTCAGACGTTTTATGAAAACCAACCTGCCATTTTTAACGGAAAAATCTACAATGTAGGGTTCCAGGATCACGGGATTCACGTTTTCACCATCAAAAGCGTATATGCCGCTTCTTCCAAAATCGTTTTTCAGCATAAAATAAACTTTTCCAGAATCGAATATGGGTTTTCTCACGTTTCCATCCACTTTTATGAATTCTTTGAAGTGTGTTGCTGGAGTATGCTCCAACCATTTTTTCGTCAAATTCCTGAAATCTTCCTTGCAGGCTTTTTCCACAGCTTCTGAGAATCTGGTAAAAGGTTCCCTCATGTTGTGGATGATCCTTTTGATGATTTCCCAATCGAATTCTCTTTCTACAAATGACAGAAAAGAAGATCCGAGGACGTAGGGATTCCCACCTGGTATGTGAACGTGCGTTGTTGCTCCACCGTATTTAAGATCTATTTTTTGCTTTCTGGTATCTTCTATGATCATATTGAAGATGGGATCTACCAGCCTTCCTCTATTCAATTTCGTTTCTACCTCTATTGCCAGTCCTTCATGAAGGTACATGGGAACGTGCTGGTTGTAGATCGCTGGGGGCACCACATCCCCGAAGATCCTGAAGATCTCCAACCATCTTTCGTAGTTTCTTCCAAGCAGAATGTGGGTATATTCATGGGAGAAAACGTAATCTATCCAGTTGTCGTAAGATGGTATGAAATCCTCCGGTTGGAGATCGTTAGGATATATGACGATAACGTTATCCAAGGGATCGGCGTAAGCGTTGGCTATATCACCGTTCTCGATGATGTAGACTTTCAACCTATCCTTCAATTTTGTTCCTAAGAGATTTTCAACCCTTTCCATGATTCTTTCACCGTTCTTCAGGAGTTCGAAAGCTTGCCTTTCCAGACCATCCTGATAGATTATGTCCATCCTGGAAGTGCTGACGATTCTGAATGAGAACATGAGGGTCGGTGCGAGAAACAAGAGCACCAGAAGTTTCTTTATGTTATCACCTCCGTAAAGATTCTATCACCGATAGAAGGTTTCCCAGCAGCGTGGAAAGATGGTAATATCTAACTTGTAGATCTGAAAAGGAGGTATGTCCGAAGATGCTCTCAAGAAAAGAAAGGGTGAGAATATATGAAAAGAGATTGGATGAAATAGCTCAATGGATCGTGATTCACAGGGAGAAGTTGAATGGATGGAATTTTTCGAATAATTCTCTCACCAGAAAGGTGGATATAGGTTTCACCTGGAATTCCACCAGATTCCCTGTTAGATTCTCAAGAGAAATCGTTCTCTCAAAGGATCTTCCAGAGGGTGGTGTATATCTGGATCTATGGTTCGGGGGAGAATCTTTGGTGAAGTTGAATGGGAAAAATTACACGGCTTTGAACGAACACCACAGACTCGTTTTCCTTCCTTCGAGAAATGAGAAATACATAGTGGAAGCTGAGGTCGTTCCAAGAGGTTTGTTCGGTACACCCATTCGAAATCCCAAATTCGAAAGAGCGGACTTGATAGTTAAAGATCTAGAGATCGAGAAACTCTGCATTCTACTTAAAAATCTTATAGATTTTTACGCAACATGTGACGATAAGGACCTCGAACATGAACTGGAGAAACTGATCGAGGAATACCTTTACAGTGTGAGATTACCTTCCTCTATAGATGTATATTTCAGAAACACTTATGAAAATCCCACTCTCTCAAGGATTTTCAGAAACCTCTGGTCTTCTCCTCCAGATAATCAACCGATACCACTTCCCGAGGAGTATCGCAAGGTTTTACTGAATGAAGGGGAAGAACTACTTGAAAAGTTGAGAAAATTGAAAAAATCGTTCCCAAACTATGGGAAAATGGTGGTATTTGGCCATTCACATATAGATTACGCCTGGTTGTGGCCTTTTGAAGAAACCAGGAGAAAGATCCTCAGGACTTTCTCAACCATGGTCAATTTCTTGGAAAGATTCAAAAATTTTGTCTACGTTCAGAGCTCTGCTCAAATGTATGAAGATATCAAAGAAATGGATCCGTTTTTGTACAGCAAAATCAAAAGATTTGTAGATGAAGGAAGATGGATTCCGATAGGTGGTACATGGGTGGAGAGTGATTGCAACATACCATCTGGTGAATCACTGGTGAGGCAGTTCCTTTACGGGAAAAGATTCTTCTTGAAAGAATATGGTGAAGATATAAAAATAGCATGGTTTCCAGATACTTTTGGATATCCCTGGACTCTGCCCAAGATCATGAAATCTGCGGATATAGAATTCTTCCTCACCACGAAGCTTACATGGAACGAACTCAACGATTTTCCCTACGAACAGTTCCTATGGATCGGTGATGACGGAACGGAGATAAAAGCCATGAGCACTCTTGGATACACGAACAAACTCTCCATTGAGGAAATCATCAAGCACTGGGAATGGCACAGCAAAAAATCGAAAGAACCTTTCAGTGTGTTGATATTCGGTTACGGAGATGGTGGTGGAGGACCCACGGAAGAGATGATCAGGACATACGATGTTTTGAAGGAATTTCCAAAAATACCGGAAATAGTCATGAGGGATCCAAAAGATGATTTCCTTTCCATGAACGACCTTCCTGCGTGGGATGATGAGCTATATTTGGAACTTCATAGGGGAACTTACACCACCCTTTCTGAGATCAAGAAGTACAACAGAAAAGCAGAGTTTGCACTGTACACGCTGGAACTCGTTCTGACTATGGAAAAGGTTCTGGAGGGATTGGGATATCCAAGAGATGAGATAGAGAGGATGTGGAAGGCACTCTTGAAAAATCAATTTCACGATGTTCTCCCCGGATCAAGCATAAAGGAGGTGTACGATGTTGCCATCAACGAACTCAAAATGATCGTTGAGAAATCTCAAAGGCTGATTGAAAAAGGAATAAAAGTGCTGGCAAAGGCGGAAGAAGGTTCTGGAAAACTGGTCGTTTTCAATCCCCATCCGTTTCCTGTGGAATTGGATTTGATATTGGAAAGTCCAGTCTTCAAATCTTTGAAAGTTATGGGAAAGATAATACCGGCTCAGGATATTTTCGAGAACAAGGTTATCTTCAGAGATCCTGATATCATTCTGAACCCATTCTCCGTGAGTGTTTTCGACACAACCGAAAGTGTTTTGATACCGGAGAACGATCTGAAAGTGATAGACAACATCGTTGAGAACGAGTTCTACAAAATTAGAATAAATGAGGATGGAAGTGTGAATATCAAATATAGAGATAGAGACGTCTTCAGTGGAGAAGGGAACGTTCTGGTTATCTGTGACGATGTACCGAGAAATTGGGATGCGTGGGATGTTCAATACGATGCTGAAAAGTCCTGTGAGCGGATCGTTTTTGAAAACGTTGAGCTGATGAGCTCAGGCCCTCATGTTGTCATTTACAAACTGACGGGAACGTACAACGATAGCAGAATAGAGCAATTCATAGTCGTAAGATCCAGATCGAAGAGGATAGATTTCATAACCAAGGTGGATTGGAGAGAAAGAAGGAAAATCCTAAGGGTACTCTTCCCTGTGAATCTGAGATCGAGATGGGCGAGTTTCGATATACCGTACGGTGTTATCCAGCGTCCCACTACTCGTAACACATCATGGGAGATGGCAAAATTTGAAGTACCTGCTCACAAATGGATGGACCTTTCGAATGGTATATGGGGAGTCGCAGTTCTCAATGATTCCAAATACGGTCATTCGGTTGAAGGGAACGTTATGAAGCTTTCGCTGCTGAGATCTCCTGTTTATCCTTATCCTGAGGCTGACGTTGGAAAGCAAGAATTCATGTATTCAATCTATATCCATGATGGTGATTGGAGGGGAGGAGTTATAGAAGAATCCTTGAAGTTGAATCTTCCTCTCATACCGATGGAGGTAAAACTGGCGAGGGAGGTTAGGAGTTTCCTTAAAGTTGATGGTGCCTACGTTACTACCGTAAAAATGGCGGAAGATGGCGATGGGGTGATAGTAAGATTGGTCGATTACTCTTACAATGGTGGGAAAGTATCTTTAGAACCATCCTGGTTTTTTGAAAAGGCAGAGGAGGTTAACTCTCTTGAAAAACATCTGAAGGATCTGGAGGTTAAAGGTAGAACGATTATGACTTGGATCAATCCAGGTGGTATGAAAACCATAAAGGTGATTTAATATAGAAACGGAGGTAGAAGACATGAACGTCTCCGAAGCGAAGTACCTCGTGAGAAAGATAATGGAAGCTGGAGAAGTACCTCTCTTGATAGGACATTTCGGTGTGGGAAAGACGGATATAGCAAGAGAAATAGCGAATGAGACTGGGAGAAAGCTCATAATACTCATACTATCCCAGATGGAACCAGGTGATCTCATAGGATTGCCATCTAGAGGAGAAGACAGGACCATCTTCTTGAAACCAGATTGGTGGCCTGAAGATGGAAAGGTGATAATATTTCTGGATGAGATAAACAGGGCTCACAGATCCATAAGAAACGCTATCATGCAGCTCATAATAGATAAGAGGATTCATAACCATGTTCTGCCTGAGGGAACCTGGATAATGGCTGCGATGAATCCACCAGATGAAGAGTACGACCAGGCGGATTTGATAACGGATCCAGCTTTCATATCGAGGTTCTTCATAATAGAAGTGTCTCCCGATCCCAGAGAGTGGCTCGAATGGGCAAAGAGAATGAAAGTAGCGGATGAAGTGATAGAGTTCATAAAAACGTACCCAGAGTTTTTATTCAGTGAATACTCGATGTCTCTAAAGACCACTTTAAAACCGAGCCCAAGAAGTTGGTATAAGCTTTCCAACGTCCTGAGAATTTTACCGGAGGATGAGAGGAAAAAGTATGGATATATCCTTGCTGCAGGAATAGTCGGTCCGGAAGCTGCGAAAGCTTTCTACGATACGTATTTGAAAGGCTCGCAGATACCGTCTGTTGATTCCGTTCTGTTCAACGGAGATGTGAACGTACCGGAAGATCTTCATCTCATGAATTCTCTGGTTTTAAGGATCATAGACTTCTTCTCAAAAGTGGATAGATCCAGAATAGAAGGAAGGGAAGAGACAATAGCAAAAAACCTGTCAAAACTTTCTCAACACATGCCCAAAGAGTCTTTCTACGGGATTCTAAGGTTCATAGTCGACGCTTCCACGAAGAACGATGACAAATCAGACATTTTCGACAACGTCTTGGAGTACCTCTCTCAAGATCCCGAAATTGAGAAATTCTTGAGGGATATAGTGAGATGAAGCTTCAAGATGCCATTCTTTCCATAGGGAAGAAGAGTCCATTTTACCATTACATTCTCATGGGAATGAAATTCATTCCCGATAAAAAAATCAGGAATCTGAAGTTATCCTTCTCCAAGGAAGGGGATCTTGTTTTGTATTACAACGAGGAAAAACTTGAGAAGAAAGACATTAGGATGATAGAAGCGTTGTTGATACACGAGATCATGCATATCATAAATCAGCACTTTCTCATAAGGCCAAAAGACAACAGGGACAAGAAGATTTGGGATCTTGCGATGGATGCTTCGATAAATCAATACATTCCCGAGTTAGACGCTTTTGGTGTCCCCTTAAACGTCCTCGTGGAAGAAGGTCATGGAACGGATAACGATGTGATATTCGCAGTTCCCCCTGCATGGATGATAGGAGAAAGTGCCGAGGTGTACCATGCTTGGATGATTGAAGAATTCGAAAAGAAAGGAAGGTTCGACGTGGAAATAGTCTCTGACCTTAGAGAAGAAGTTGATTCACATGAAGGACTGTATGACTCGGATATGCCCATTGAGATGATACTGGAACTTACCAAGGATAAAATTGGAAAAGCGTTCAACATTTATGAATCCGAGATTCCATCAGGCGTTAAGAGAAATGTCGAGATACTTCTCAAAAGACCTATACTGAACTGGAAAACCATTCTCAGAAGATTCGTCGGAGTGTCCGTCATCGGTGAAAGGTACACAACTCCTTTCAGACCGAACAGGAGATATGACCACCTTCCAGGGTGGAAGAACGAATACCTTCCAAATATAGCTGTTATTCTCGATACGAGTGGAAGTATCATAGAAGAAGAGATAAGTGAGTTTCTATCAGAAGTGGAAAAAATAGCGAAAGTTCTGGAAACAGATTTCTGGTTAGTACAAGTGGATAAAAGTGTCCAGATGGTAATGAAGTATAGAAAAGGAGACTGGAAGGATTTTGAGATAATAGGTGGAGGAGAAACGGACCTTCAACCTGCTGTGAACTATGTGGAGAGTAAATTGAAGGTTGAAGGGAAAATCATCTTCACAGACGGTCACGTTGACCTTCCCATGGTTAAAAGGAGGGTGTTATTTGTCCTATCAAAGTTCCACAACAAAGATTTTGTGGAAGAGGCAAGAAGAGTCTATGGAAGAGGTTCGGTGGTGATCCTGAAATGATATTGGGGCCAGACGATGTGGGAACGATTTTGGCGAAGTATGTGGATAGAATCGATCCCAAAAAGCCTCTGAACGTTCTAGAGGATCTGGAGGATAAACTCGATACCTATCACAGACACGTTTTTCTGGAAAGAGTACTCCCTGAGTCATCCTTCCCCGTATCCCTGATGGTGAATGTTAAAGGGAGGATTATTCTTTTCATATCCCTTTCGGACCCTTTCAGAGTTTCTTCAGCCATCTACAGATCGAAGGGGTATCACCTCAACATGTTGGAGGAAATCGTTGAAGATTTGTACAAAGAAACTGCAACTGCTCACGACGCTGGGATATTTCGCCTTCCAATAAAAACGAGATTTCTAAGCATTTTCGGTGATAGCGAATGGATAAAGAAGGAATTGTTGAGAGAGAGTATAAAAGGCGAGGAATACTTTGGATACGCGAAGAAGGTATCCTCTGATGATTTCAAAAAGATCCTGGGCATCTTGAAGCATAAAAATCCCTCTTACGACGTACTGATCGATGATGACGGGGTCCATGTTTTTCTTAAAAAGCCTGAGTGGGTTGGTGAAGAGACATCTTTAGTTCATGAAATGGCAGTTTTTCTGAGGAGAAAATACGGCTTTCCTCAAACAAGATTCTCAGGAGTTCCTTTTAAAGCGTTTCTCTCCATGAGTTTTAACCTTGAAGAAGTTCTGAAAGAGGAGAATCTCTCGGATAGGATAGAAAGCTTTTTGAAGAAACTGAAGGGAGCTTACGAGCATTTCGTATCGTTCGTAGAGAAGGAGAAGTGATGTTGAAATGGATGTGGAAAGTTTGGAAAGAGCTTCAAAGAGAATCTTGGGATTTTCTCTGGGGCCTATCCTCTCATCGCTTTTATCCTTCATCACTGTGCCTGTGACAACATGGCTTGTCGATCCGGAAAATATGGGAAAAGCATCCATGTACTTCCTATCCCAGGGAATATTCTTTGGTGTTGCGAGTCTTGCTATGGGATCTTCTCTGAGTAGGGAATTCCCGGTTACCGATAAGAAAAGAGAGGTTTTGTTCAACGTATTCATAATATCGCTTCTGAGTTTACTTTTTTTCTCCCTGATTCTGTGGCTCTTCAGAAGAACGGCTTCTCTGATCATCTTCAGAGAGTATAAACCGCATCTCATCTTGATCTTGATATTCCAATCTTTCCTTGCAAACGTTGAAAACCTCAACAACATAATGCTTATAGCCGAGCACAGGAGTTTGTCGTACTCACTACTCGTTTTTCTCAAAACCTGTGTTTATGCTGGATCGGTTATAATCATCCTGATCTTTTTCAAAAGAAATTATGAGGGAATCATTCTATCCAGCTTTCTGTCCGTCGTATTCTCCTCAATCTTCGGAACGTTTTTGAACAGAAAATACTGGAAATTCGATTTCAGGTTGGATACACGCATCGTAAAAAAAGCTTTCAGATATTCCCTCCCTCTGATACCCAACGTTATAGTCAGTTGGATCGTGAGTTCTATGGATAGGATCGCTCTCAGAAAATGGGCGGATTTCAACGAGGTTGGAATTTACTCGGCAGGTTATAAGGTGGTGTCTGCCTTAGGAATATTGAGAGGAGCTTTTTCGAATTTCTGGTGGCCAATCGCTTTCAGATGGTACGAGAGAGGAGTGGATAGGGAAAAGTTCGTTGAAGCGTCAAAAATGGTCGTGGGAGTCATGAGTCTTGCAGCGGTTTCAGTCTCTCTTATGAGATTCATCATAGTCATGATCCTGGCGCCCAGCTACAGGGAATCTGCGGTTGTCATGCCGTTTCTGGTTCTGATACCCGTCATGACTACCATTTCCACGGTAACTGGTATAGGAATTTCTCTTAAGAGAAGAACGGAGTTTCACACTCTGATAACGGGGTTGACAGCTCTTCTGAACTTCACAGGGAACGTCATTCTGGTACCAAAATACGGTGCAATCGGCGCATCCATAGCAACAGGTGTGTCCTATATTTTCATGTTCGTATTGAGAACCTTTGTCTCTCATAAGCTGTTTCCCGTTAATTACCCTTTTTCTTTCATCTTTTCGAACATCCTTTTGGTGTCTCTTTCCGCTTTTGTGAACCTTCTTCCCTGGTTCCACGTTTCAATGATCTTACAGACTGGGATATTTTTACTTCTCGTTCTAATAAACATCAGAAACATCATTCTCCTTCTGAGAACGGGTATGAGTATTTTGAAAAAGATGAGAAAGAAGATAGCGAAATAGTACCCATCAACTACTTTAAGGTGGACTTTTAACAAAATTTGTGTACAATATCCTAAAGGATCCGGTATAAACACGAAATCGAAAGGAGGAAATTATATGAAAGTGACGATGGATATGATCAAAAAACTGAGAGAGATGACGGGAGCAGGTGTCATGGATTGCAGGAAAGCTTTGGAAGAGTCGGAAGGAGACATAGAAAAGGCTATAGAGATTCTGAGGAAAAAAGGTGCCACGGTTGCAGCCAAAAGAGCGGGAAGAGCGACAAAGGAAGGCTGGATTGCCTCTTACATCCATTTCAACGGCAGAATAGGAACGATGGTCGAATTGAACTGTGAAACGGATTTCGTCGCAAGAACGGATGAATTCAAAGAACTCGCATACAACCTTGCAAAGCACATCGCTGCCATGGCTCCAAGGTTTGTCTCCAGAGAAACTGTTCCTCAAGAGGTTATAGAGAAAGAGAAAGAGATATACAGAGAGCAGCTTAAGGATTCAGGAAAACCAGAAAACGTTGTGGAGAAGATCATAGAAGGAAAATTGGAAAAGTTCTTCGAAGAGAACTGTCTTTATGAACAGAATTATATATTCGATGATAAAAGGAAAGTCAAGGATGTTATAAACGATCTAATTGCTAAAACAGGAGAAAACATAAGAGTTTCAAGATTTGTGAGATTCGAATTGGGAGAGGAAGGGTGAGCTTTTCAGCTCACCCTGTTTTTTAAATTAGGGGGGATAACTCTTGTACAAAAGAGTTCTCATTAAATTAAGTGGAGAGGTATTAAGTGGTGAGGGAGAGAAGGGTTTCAGAGAAGAGAAAATTTCTTATCTCGTCTCTGAGATAAAGGAGGTTTCAAAGCATGGTGTCGACCTTGGGATAGTTATAGGAGCGGGTAACATATTCAGAGGGGAAGAGCTCAAAAACTTGAGGAGAACCATCGCAGATCACATTGGCATGCTTGGAACGGTTATAAATGCTCTTTATTTGAAGGATTTTCTTGAGAAGAATGGTGTGAAAACGGTCGTGGTATCACAGATCGTAACCCTTCCATCTATAAGACCCATACATTACGATGATATCGAACTCTATTTCGATGCGGGGTACGTGGTTATATTCTCAGGGGGAACGAGTAACCCTTTCTTCACGACGGATACCGCTGCTGCGTTGAGAGCGGTGGAAATGGGAGCGGAACTTTTGATAAAGGCAACGAAAGTGGATGGGATATATGACAGTGACCCAAGGGAGAATCCAAACGCTAAAAAAATAGATAGGATAACCTATGATGAGGCTATAAAGAGGAATTTAAAGATAATGGACACGGAAGCTTTCGCTATATGCAGAAGGTACTCTCTTCCGATAGTTGTTTTGAATTTCTTCGAAGAAGGGAACCTTAAGAAAGCGATAATGGGTGAACAGATTGGAAGTATTGTGGTTCCCAAATAATCAATCAATGTATTTACCTTTGGTTTCAACACCGAGTATCATGACCACGATACCTGCTATGATGGACATAACGGAAAGCCATAGGAAGATATGGGGTAGCGATGCTCCCACTTTGAGCATATAGCCTGTGTAGTACGGTGCAATTATTCCAGCTATCCTTGCCATGACACCTGCTGACCCATTTCCGGTTCCTCTGAAAGGTGTGGGATAGAGCTCAGGGGTGTAGGCGTAGACGAGCCCCCAAACACCTAGACAGAAGAAAGATAGAATGAGAGCCATGGTCACAAGAAGGAAAGTACTCGAGACGTATCCCCAAAACAGCGCGAATATCCCCATACCTATGAAGTATATTGTCAGAGATCTTTTTCTTCCAATTTTCTCTATGAAATAAGCTGCTGAAAGGTATCCTGGAAGCTGTGCTACCATCATGAAGAACGTGAACCATAAGGACCTTGCAGAGCTTATCCCCTGTGATGCGAATATCTTTGGCGCCCATGTGAAGAGGGCATAGTACACGAAACTGACCACGAACCAAGATATCCATATCATCACGGTTCTTTTCAGGTATTTTTTCTTGAGTATCGAAAGAACGGAATACTTTTCTCGCGAGACATCCACACTCTCTTTCACTTCAACTCCCAGAACTCTCTCCAGTTTTTTCTTCCCGCCCTTTATATATGCATACTTGGGAGTTTCTGGTAGGGATAAGAATACCGGCACAAGTGCGTAGGCTACAAAGAACGATAGGAAACTCCATCTCCAGCCTAGAGATTCTCTGGTTAGAACCGAGAAGATCCCTATAGCTATACTTCCTATCGCCCAACTAGCTTCAAGGAGAACCAGGTACTTTCCTCTTATTCGGTACGTTGTGAATTCAGAAAGATACGCGTTAACAGATGGCATCAAACCACCATAACCAAAACCTGCCAGTATTCTAAAGATCATGAAAAATTCTGGTGACCTTGCAAATCCTAGTAAGAAAGTGAAGGTTATGGTTGATAGGAGGTAAACCAGATTGGAGATTTTTCTTCCCAGAAGATCTGCGACGAAACCTGACGATAGCGCTCCAACAAGCATACCGATGAAAGTCGAACTGGCGATAGCTCCTGCCATGGTTGTAGAGAGCTTCCATTCGTCTATGAGACTTGGAAGTGTGAAAGAAAGTACCATGACACCAGCTGCATCCACTATCCATGCAAGGGAGCTTAGAACGAGTAATAGTCTTTGTTTTTCTCTAGGAACGTATTTAGCAACTGCTTCGTCTATCCTCATTCTCTACACCTCCTTTAGCATCTCTTCTCTCAGAAGATATCCCTTCTCACTCAAAGCTTTTAGAATTTTCTTGAAAGTCTCTTCATCTTTAACCTCTATGGTGTGTAGATGTACCCCGTCTGAGAGCGAAAGCAAAGGTTCTGCTTTTGCAGATGCCAGAAGGCTCACGAATTTCACAACATCCTCTTCGGTTGCAACATCTATCATTCCTCTTATTTCACCGTATACGGGATGTTCCACTATCACATCACACACTTTTCCTCCAAGTTTCACAATGGTCATCAATTCATCGTATATATCTTCCTTCCGATGCTTCACCGCTATCAACTTCTTGTTACCACCTTCACCTTTCAGTACATATCCTCTCGGTGTTGCCACAACGTTGTATCCTTCTTCCTTCATGAAAGCTATATACTGCACAACAGCTTGTCTGCTCACGCCCAAAACTTTTGCTATCTCTGAGCCACTCACTGGTTTCTCTGATTTTTTCAGTATAGAAAGTATCCTTTCGATCTTTTCCTTTCTCATGCTGTCACCTCTTGACAGCATATGTCAGCAAAGATAATTTTATCCTTTCAGATGTTTCAAGTCAAGGTGGTAGCTTATGAATAAAAGGATGTAGGGTGTGAGAAGCAGAACTATACAACATACCCTGTACCCTATACCCTGAGATATTCTTGCTGATCACTTCGATCTTCAAAATATAGTAATCTTGTATTATTTGCGTTTTAATGTTAATCCTCTATAATTTGACCGACCGGTAAGTAAAATGGGAGGTGAGTGAATGGCTGTAGGAGGTATAAAAGGTATTCTATACAGGCAGGCAGGAAAACTGGTTTCTTCAGTCCTTAGAAAAACGGATGAAGAAGGATTGTACAGGCTTTTCTCAACACTCAGTGCCTTCACCAAAGAACCATCCAAGAGTGGTTTGAAAAAGCTCGCACTAATGGCAAAGGAAAAACATCCCATGATAAGCAGCTGGGTGAGGATCTTCAAGAACGCTAGTCCTAAATGTGCTGAAAAGGTAATAAACAACCTGATAATCAACGAATTTGCCATAGGTGAACCGATCCGCCAGCAAAAGATGCATGAACACAAAGTTGTCCTTCCCAAACTCGTTGTCATAAGCCCGACCTACGCGTGCAATCTAAACTGTGTTGGATGTTATGCTGGACTTTATGGAAGGAAGTACGAGCTGTCCAAAGATGAAGTAGCGGATATCATAAGACAGTCAAACGAACTTGGGATGTACTTTTTCATAATAACGGGAGGGGAACCTTTCTTCTGGCCACCTCTTCTTGACATATTGGAAGAATTCAACGACAGTTACTTCTTGATCTATACGAACGGCACCTTGATAACCGAAGAAGTTGCAAAGAAACTCGCAGAACTCGGAAATGCAACACCTGCTATCTCGGTCGAAGGTTTCGAGCTTGACACGGATTGGAGGAGAGGAAGAGGAGTCTTCAAGAAAGTCCTTGAAGCATGGGAAAGATTGAGAAGATACGGTGTCATATTCGGAACGTCCGTTACCGCCACGAAGTTAAACCACGACACCATTATGAAAGACGAATTCTGGGACTTCTTAGAAGAACAAGGAGTCGCTTATGTCTGGGTCTTCCAATTCATGCCAGTTGGTATGAATCCCACAATGGATCTCGTGCCAACTCCAAAACAGAGATATGAAAGGTTCTTCAAAACAGAAGAGATGAGATTAAGTGGAAGATTTGCATTCGTCGCTGATTTCTGGAATCACGGTTTCCTGACTCATGGCTGTCTTGCTGCCGGTGCGAAGTATCTCCACATAAACGCTAAAGGGTATGTAGAACCCTGTGTCTTCCAGCAATTCGCAGTTGACAGTATAAGGGAAAAATCCCTACTCGAGATACTGAAATCACCGTTCTTCGAAGCGTACAAGAGGATGATACCTTATTCCAATAACCTGTTCAGGCCTTGCCCAATAATAGACAACCCCAAGGTCTTCAGAGCTATGGTCAAGCATTTCAATGCGAAACCTCAGCATGAAGGAGCAGAAAAGGTTGTCACTGAACTTGCAGAAGATCTGGACAAATTGGCGGAAGGATGGAAGCCCTACGCGGATAAACTATGGTATGAACATGGTTATGCTGAAAGATACCCTGTTAACAGAGGTGTGTACAATTACGAAACGAGGATGAGAAGATACTCCAACAAAGAAGAGCTACTGGCAGTCGACAAAAAGCTGTCCTGAATATGAGGGGACTCCCTCCCCTCATTATCTTGGGGGGGATGAATGTTGGGAAAAGAAACCAGGATGAAAATTTTGGAAGCCGCGAAGAAAGCTTTTTCAGAGAAAGGATTTGATGGTGTTAGTGTTGATGAGATAGCAAAAAGGGCAGGGGTTAGGAAGGCTTTAATATATTATTACTTCCCCAGCAAAGAAATTCTGTTCGAAGAAGTTTGGAAAAGTGCTTTGAACGAGCTGGAGGAGCATCTCTTCGGTGAGGTTAAAAACGAAAATGTTTACATAAGAAAGATAAAAAGATTTTTGAGAGCGTACGTGGATTTCGTGACGAGCAAGAGCGTTCTGAATAAGATTATAGAGAAAGAAAAAGCGAGTGTTATGGATACACCTGGTGAAACGTGGGAGAGATTGAAGGAAAGATATTGGGATTTCATAAAAAGGGTTGCTCAATTGATAGAAGAAGGGAAAAAGAGAAACTACGTTCATGAAGACATAGATTCAAGAGCGGCAGCAGAGCTCATAGTGAGTAGTATAGGGGAAGTTCCAAAAGATGAGAATACCCTTCGGAGTATTCAAGCGATGATATTAAGGGGATTGCTTAAGTTCAGCGGAGAATCTTGAGGGGGGACTCCCCTCTTTTTTGAATTTAAAAATGATGCTAAGCTTCAAGCGTATTTTGCTTTTTCATGATCTATCAACATGAGGAATTCCTCGTTCGATTTTGTTTCTGCAAATTTTCTGAGGATCAAAGTCAACCCTTCCTCTTCCGTCATTGTCGAGAGCATCCTTCTCAAAACCCAAACCTTTTTAAGGACATCTTCTGGAAGGAGAAGCTCTTCTTTTCTCGTACCAGAGAGATTCAAATTTATGGCGGGGAATATCCTTTTGTTGGCAAGCTGTCTTGAAAGGACGAGCTCCATGTTACCCGTCCCCTTGAACTCTTCAAATATAACCTCGTCCATCTTGGAACCTGTTTCAATCAGAGCGGTTGCTATGACTGTGAGACTTCCCCCTTCCCTCGTGTTTCTAGCAGCTCCAAAAAAGTGCTTGGGTTTGTACAGAGCGGCTGGATCCACTCCCCCTGTTAACAACTTTCCACTGGGAGGAACTACTATGTTGTACACTCTTGCAAGCCTCGTCAAACTGTCAAGAAGAATCACAACATCGTAACTGTATTCAACGAGCCTTTTAGCTATCTCCAGAGTTAATTCGGCCACTTTCACTTGTTTGTCGGGGGGCATATCAAAGGGAGCTGCTATAACTATAGCGTCTGTTGATTCTCTTATATCCGTCACTTCCTCAGGCCTTTCATCGATCAGCAAGATGATCCTAATGGTATCAGGATGATTCATCGCTATACCGTTGGCTATCTCCTTAAGAATCGTCGTCTTCCCCGCTTTGGGAGGAGCAACTATCATCCCTCTTTGACCTTTACCAATGGGCGCGAAGAGATCAATAAGCCTTGTTGAATAAATATGATGTTCAGTTTCAAGTATGAACCTCTCCCTTGGATAATCTGGTGTCAGATTTTCAAAATTCACCCGTTCGTTGGCCATCTCAGGAGGTCTGTAATTTACCGCTTCTATTTTTATCATCGCGAAGTACTTTTCTCCTTCTTTGGGTTTTCTTATAACGCCCGATATTATGTCTCCTGTATTCAGGTTGAACTTCCTGATTTGGGAGGGGGAGATGTAGATATCGTCAGAACTCGGAAGAAGATTATCCTCGATTCGCCTTAAGAAGCCAAAACCATCGGGGTGAATCTCCAGCACTCCTTCACCAAAGAAATAACCGGTAGATTCCGTCTGAGCTTTGAGTATGGCGAAGATTAAATCCCTTTTTCTTAAAGAAGTGTACCTGGGTATGTTGTATTTTTTTGCCATCTCGTAGAGTTGCTTTATCGTCATAGATTCGAGCTGGGATATGTTGAGGGTGTCGTTCTCCTTGATACTATCGCTCAACGTCACACCTCCTCCTTCAGGTATATTTCCCAATCTTTCAAGAACCTTTCCAGACCTTTATCCGTCAAAGGGTGCGTGAACAATTTCTCAAGTGTGGAGAAAGGAATGGTTACCACATCAACACCTAAAAGGGCTGCTTCTAGGACGTGCATGGGATGCCTGATACTTGCCGCTATTATCTCCGTCTCGAAGAGGTAATTGTTGAATATAACGACGATAGCTTCCAACAGTTTCAAACCGTCACTGGAAATATCATCTAATCTCCCTATAAAGGGGCTGACATAGGTTGCACCCGCCTTCGCCGCAAGGATTGCTTGAGTGGGACTGAAGATCAAAGTGGCATTCGTTTTTATCCCCTCTTTTGATAACTCCTTTATAGCTCTTACACCATCTGGCGTGAGAGGTATTTTGACAACGACATTCTCGTCGATTTCACTCAGTTTTTCCGCTTCCTTTACCATTCCTTTCCAATCTGTTGAGACAACCTCCGCCGATACAGGTCCTTTAACTATCTGGCAAATCTCTTTTATTCTATCCTCGAAATTCGCTTTTTCCTTGGCTATAAGGGAAGGGTTGGTTGTGACACCATCTATTATACCCCATTCAACACCTTTTTTGATCTCTTCCAAATTCGCCGTATCTAAAAATATCTTCACTTGTTTTACCCCCCGGGAAGATTTTCTAAGGAAGGAAAGAATTAGAATAAAAGGAGGAGGGAAGCGATCCCTCACTCCTCAGAACCACTTTCCACAAGCTGAACAAGCGCCATTTCGGCAGCATCTCCTCTTCTGAAACCCAGTCTAAGTATTCTTACATATCCTCCATTCCTACCCACGTATTTTTTAGCTATTTCTTCAACCAATCTATTCGTGAGTTTTCTGTCGTTCAATTCCCTGTTTATAACTCTTCTCAAAGCAACACTCTTCGTCCTATCCTGAACTGTTGCCGCCTTTATCGCCTTCGCTATGAGCTTTTCTGTAAAAGATCTTAAAGCCTTTGCTTTCGCAACAGTCGTGACTATCGATCCATGATCGAACAGTTCCTTAGCGAGATTCCTAAGGAGCGCCCTTCTATGGCTTCCATAGCGGCTTAGTTTGTTCTTTGCGACTCTGTGTCTCACGACTCATTCCCCCTTCCTCAGTTCTAATCCGAATTTTTCCTTCAATTTCTTTTTAACCTCTTCCAGAGATTTTGCACCAAAGTTCTTTATCTTCAAAAGATCATCTTCCGTCCTGTTGAGAAGATCTCCAATGGTTTCTATTCTATCCCTTTTCAAACAATTCAACGCTCTGACAGAAAGTTCCAGTTCATCGATCTTTTTGGAGAAAACGTCCTCTTCCTCTGCTTCCTGAGCTTCCACCTTTTTCTCTTCAGGAGTCATGAGGATCTCTTCCGCTTCAAAAGTCGTTTCAGGTAAGCTATCGAGAATGATCTGGAAATGTTTTATCAGAATATCGGTAGCTTTCTTCAGAGCCTCCTCTGGTTTTATGGATTTCTTGGTCCATATCTCCAGGATTAACTTGTCATAATCCGTTCTTTTACCGACCCTGACGTTTTCTGTAAGGAAGTTAACTTTCATGACGGGGCTGAAAACACCATCTATCGGTATCCATCCAACTTCTGGTTTCTCATCTCTTTCAGAAACCGGAACGAATCCTTTTCCCATTTCAGCGTAAACTTCAAAGTATATTTCCACAGCATCATTTAAGGTCGCTATTGGAAAATCAGGATTGACAACCTCTATACCTCCAGGGGTTCTGATATCTCCCGCAAGAAGTTTTCCGGGTCCTTTCTTTTCAACTTCCATCCTTATCTTACCATCAACGGGTACTTCAACTCGAAACTGAACTTTTTTCAAATTCAACAATATGTCCAGGATATCTTCTTTTACACCATCTATAGTATCGTATTCGTGATATTTCTCCGGTTTTATAAACCTAACATCGGTTATCGCAAGAGAGGGTATAGAGGAGAGGAGTACCCTCCTCAGAGCGTTTCCAACGGTTATTGCGTAACCTTTCTCCATAGGAGACAACGAAAATCTGGCGTAATAGTACTCCTTTTCCTCTCTTTCCTCCTCCAGTTTCATCCTCTTCGGCATAACGAACTCCACCATTCTCATCACCTCGAGTAGAATTCAACGATTGTCTGAACATCCACAGGAAGATCCGTGACTTCCTCAAGTTTCGGATGCCTCAAATACGTTCCTTTGTAGTTATCGTAATCAACCTCTATCCAGGGAACTCTATTCTTGTCTCTGTTGAATTCGATGGCATCTTTTATAGGTTGTATGTCTCTACTCTTTTCTCGAACTTCAACGACATCCCCAGGTTTTAAGAGATAGCTTGGAATATCCACTTTTTTTCCATTCACGAGAAAGTGGCCATGATTCACGAGTTGCCTTGCCTGCCTTCTGTTAACGGCGAAACCCATTCTATAGACGACGTTATCAAGTCGTGACTCAACGAATCTGACGAGGTTCTCTCGAGTGTCCCCTGCCATCTTCTGAGCTTTGACGAAGTAATTTTTGAACTGTTTTTCGAGGATCCCATAGATCCTTTTCATCGTCTGCTTGGATCTAAGCTGAATGGCATACTGTGTTAACTTCCTCCTTGCCCTCCCATGTTGTCCAGGAGGGTAGGGTCTTTTTTCGAAGGGGCATTTATCGGTATAACACTTCTCACCCTTCAGGTAAAGCTTCATACCTTCTCTTCTGCATAACCTACAGACTGGGCCTGTGTATCTTGCCATCGATTTCCCTCCTTCTCAGACTCTTCTCCTCTTTTTCGGCCTACAACCGTTGAACGGAATTGGTGTTACATCCTTTATCTGGTTCACTTCAAGACCTGCCGCCTGAAGTGTCCTTATAGCCGCTTCTCTACCAGGGCCGGGACCTTTCACCAGAACGTCCACCTTTTTAACCCCGAGTCTCAAAGCTTCTCTTGCGACTTTGTCTGCTGCGAGTTGAGCGGCATAAGGCGTTCCTTTTCTTGTACCCTCAAATCCCACAGTTCCTCCACTTGCCCAAGTTATCGTGTTCCCATCTTGGTCAGTGAGGGTGACTATGGTGTTGTTGAACGTTGACTTTATATGCACGATACCGTAATCTACCGCTATCTTCTTTTTCTTCTTTCTTCTTTCTCCTCTTCTTCTCGGCATTCGCGTCCCTCCTTAAATCATATGAGAGAACTCTTCCTCTTTTTGGTCTTTATCCTACTTGGCCTTGGACCCTTTCTCGTTCGAGCGTTTGATCTGGTTCTCTGTCCTCTAACGGGAAGTCCCAACTTGTGCCTTATTCCTCTGTAACATCCTATCTCTATCAACCTTTTTATGTTCCTCTGAACCTCCGTTCTGAGTTCTCCTTCGATTTTGTAATGGTCTTGAATGAACTTCGAAATCTTGCTGACCTCTTCTTCCGTCAACTCTCCCACTTTCTTTTCAGGATCGACCCCTGTGTTTTTCAGTATCTCGAAAGATCTGCTTCTTCCGATTCCGTATATGTAAGTGAGAGCAACCCAGACTTTCTTGGTATTGGGGAGCTCAACTCCCACGATTCGTGCCATCTGCTTCCCTCCTTTTCATCCCTGTCTCTGATTATGCTTGGGATTGACTTTGCAAATAACGTACACCTTTCCTTTCCTTCTCACAATTCTGCAATGCTCACATCTTCTTTTGACAGAAGCTCGTACTTTCATACTCTCACTCCTTTCACTCAGGTTTCTTCCGGTATATGATCCTTCCTCTCGACAGATCGTATATTGAAAGCTCCACTATGACCCTATCTCCCGGAACTAACCTTATGAAATTCTTC
The DNA here is from genome assembly GCA_964486555.1 of uncultured Thermotoga sp. Classification (GTDB taxonomy): domain Bacteria; phylum Thermotogota; class Thermotogae; order Thermotogales; family Thermotogaceae; genus 4484-232. Next base: position 26,551 of record CAZANP010000004.1, read on the forward strand.
CTCATTCTCCCAGAAACGTGGGCAAGAACTTTGTGACCGTTATCCAGAACTACCCTGAACATAGCGTTGGGTAAAGCTTCTTCTATTGTTCCTTCCATTTTTATGACATCCTCCTTACTCATTTCATCCCCCCTCAAATCTTGGTTAAAATCTCCGCTCCCGTTTCTCTGATGACTATCGTGTGTTCAAAATGCGCGCATCTCGAGCCATCCACAGTTACAGCGGTCCAACCATCCTCAAGAATCTTTATTCTCCAATCCCCTTCCACCACCATCGGCTCTATAGCAAGGGCCATCCCCGTTATGAGCGTTACACCCGCACCTGGCTTTCCGTAATTGGGGACTTGTGGCTCCTCATGAAGCGCTGTTCCTATTCCGTGTCCAACGTAGTCTCTTATAACGTTGAAACCGTTGCCCTCTACAAAACTCTGTATAGCGTAGGAGATATCTCCTAATTTGACACCTGCTCTGGCTTTTTCTATGGCTTTTTCCAATGCTTTTCTAGTCACTTCAACAAGCTTCTTCCCGGGTTCATCAGTTTCTCCCACGATGTACGTCATGGCACCATCTCCGAAGAAACCTTTGTAAACCGCCCCAACATCTATGGACACTATATCTCCTTTTTTAAAGACCTTATCCCTTCTGGGTATACCATGAACAACCTCTTCATTAACCGAAACACACGTTATATACTCATAACCGCTGTATCCTTTAAAAGCGGGTTTCACTTTCAGTTCTTTGAATACCTTCTCTGCCAGGAGTTCTATTTCCCAAGCAGACGCTCCAGGTACAACGAGTTTTTCTGCTTCTTTCAGGAAAATCGCCACAGCTCTTCCAGCGATTTTCATCCTATCGATTTCTTCTTCCGTTTTTATCCTTATCACTTCTCATCCCTTCCGACCAATGATATTAAGAACCTCCTGTGTTACTTTTTCAAGGCCAATTGTCCCATCAATTGTGAAAAGAAGTTTTTTCTTGTTATAAAATTCGATGACAGGCTTCGTGTTCTCCATGTAAACCTTATATCTCTTTCTGACGACCTCTTCCTTGTCATCATCCCTTTGTATCAACTTGACTTTACAAACATCACACAGTTCATCTTCCTTGGGTTTCATCGATATCAGGTTGTAGATTCTGCCGCATTTTGGGCAGATTCTTCTGTTTGTGAGTCTTTCGACAACCACATCCTCCGGTACATCGAAGAATATCGCTGCGGTGAGATTCTCTCCCAACTCTTCAAGGATCTTTTCCAAGGCTTCCGCTTGGGGAACTGTTCTGGGATAACCATCTAGGATGAAACCTCTCTTGCAGTCATCCTTCGACAGACGTTCTCTGACAACCTCATTCACGATATCGTCAGGCACGAGCTCTCCTCTCTCCATTATTTCTTTGACCTTCTTACCAAGCTCCGTTCCACTGGCAGCAGCCTCCCTGAACATATCACCAGTCGATATATGAGGGATATCCACATGTTCCCTTAACTTTTTCGCGTAAGTTCCTTTCCCAGCACCTGGTGGTCCCAGAAACACCAGATTTATACCCATCTCATCTTCTCCCCTTTATCCTACCTTTTTTCAGGAACCCTTCGTAATGTCTCATTATGAGGTGAGCTTCCATCTGCTGGACTATATCGAGAGCAACACCTACTGCGATCAGGGCAGAAGTTCCGCCAAGCCATATGTTGATCCTTATGATTCCTTGAACTACATAGGGAAGAAGGGCTATCACTACTAGGAACACTGCTCCAAGAAAGGTCACACGGTTTATAACCCTCTGAAGATACAGCTCTGTTGATCTTCCAGGCCTTATTCCTGGTATGTACCCTCCATATTTTTGTATGTTTTGGGCAACATCGTGTGGATCGAAGACAACCACACTGTAGAAGTACGTGAAGAAGAACACCAAAAGACCGTAGACAGTTAAGTAGAGTGGTGATCTGGCTCCAAAGAGTCTTGAAAGGGTTTCACTCTTCATCATCTGAGCAACGGCTGCAGGAAGTGAGACGATAGCACTTGCAAAGATTATTGGGATAACTCCTCCTTGATTGACCCTTATGGGAATGTAAGTTGAAGCCCCACCATAGATCCTTCTTCCAGAAACTCTGTGAGCGTACTGGATGTTCACCCTTCTTTCTGCCTGCTGGACGAATATTATCCCCACAACCGTTATGAGAGCTATGGCTATCAAGAACGCCCATTCCAGCACATTCAAACCACCTATAACGGCTCTACCGAAATAGGTTGGGTATCTTGCAACTATACCTGCAAATATCAGAACCGATATACCGTTTCCTATCCCTTTCTCTGTTATCCTCTCACCAAGCCAGAGTAAAAACATGGTTCCTGCAACGAGAGAAACCGTTGCCATTATCAGGAATGATCCCATTGAAACACCCATTGACAGTATATCAGGATTCTGACGTACAAGACCGAAGGAGATTATGAATGCCTGGAACGCAGCGAGAACCACTGTCAAATTTCTCGTGTATCTTGCAAACTTTTTCCTTCCCTCTTCTCCTTCCCTCAACATCTCCTTTATAGATGGTATAACGGAAGACAAAAGTTGAAGAATAATCGCAGCGTTTATATAAGGTGTGACACTCATTGCGAAAATGGAAAAGTTTCGAAGAGCCCCTCCCGTGAAAACATCGTAAAAGCTTATGATGCCACCCGCAGCACCTTCACCGAACTTTTTGAAAACCTCTCCCCAAGCTTCCAAGTTTATACCAGGTATGGGGATGTATATCCCCAACCTGAAAACTATAAGAGCGAGCAATGTAAATATGATCCTTTCCCTGAGTTCAGGTATTTTGAAAGCGTTTCTCAGTGCTTTCCACATTTCATACCACCTCTGCTTTACCGCCCACTGCTTCTATTTTTTTCCTAGCAGTCTCACTGAATGCATGAGCTTTGACTATCAAGGGTTTCGTTATCTCACCGTCTCCTAGAATCTTCAAACCATCTTTTAGATCCTTCACTATACCCATTTCCAGTAATTTCTCAGGTGTCACTTCCTCGTGGGATTCGAACCTTTCATCGAGCGTTTTTACATTCACAATAGCGTATTCTTTTCTATTTATGTTCTTGAAACCTCTCTTTGGAAGTCTTCTATGGAGCGGAGTCTGTCCTCCTTCAAACCAGAGGTGAACTTTTCCACTACCTCTGCTTTTCTGACCTTTATGACCCCTTCCACTCGTCTTACCGTGTCCAGAGCCAGGTCCTCTTCCCAGTCGTTTCCTTTTTTTCATAGCACCGGGTGAAGGCCTGAGATCTTCCAACCTCATTCTTTCATACCCCCTTCATCTTCTACATCCACTTCCTCAACTTTAAGAAGATGTTTCACCTTTCTAACCATCCCTCTTATCTGAGGTACATCATCTTTGATAACAGTTTGGTTAAGTTTTCTCAGTCCGAGTCTTTTGACCATATCTTTCTGATCTCTGGAATAACCTATGGGACTCTTTACAAGGGTTATCTTGAGTTTCTTTGCCATTCTCAACCCTCCTTCTTTACTCCCTTTATTACCTCTCCAGGAGAGATATCCCTTAGTTCAGCAGCTTTTTTAACGGAAAGAAGATTCCTCAAACCGTTTATAGTGGCTCTTGCCAGATTCAGAGGATTCGTGGAGCCAAGTGACTTCGTCAAGATGTTTTGAATACCTGCAAGTTCAACAACAGATCGAACTGTTCCACCGGCGATTATACCTGTTCCCATCGCTGCAGGTTTGAGGAGAACCTTTGAGGCATCTTGCCTTCCGACAACATCATGTGGGATCGTACCGTTGTATATGGGAACCTCTATCAAATTCTTTTTGGCGTCGGCTATAGCTTTTCTTATAGCGTCGGGTACTTCTCTGGCTTTGCCGATACCGAGTCCCACCTTTCCCTTTCTGTTTCCTACAACCACGACAGCCCTGAAACTCAAGTTTTTTCCACCTTTCGTAACCTTGGCAGTTCTTCTAATCTCTATGACCTTCTCTTCGAAATCCTCATACGTTTCTCTTATTTCTTCCGATACCTGGCCGACCTGATCCGTCATTCACATCACACCTCCCTCAAAACACGAGTCCACCTTCTCTAGCGCCTTCCGCGAGTTCCTTTACTCTACCGTGATATTTGTAACCACCTCTATCGAAAACGACTTTTTTAATTCCTTTTTCAAGTGCTCTCCTGGCTATCAATTTTCCAACTTCTCTTGCTGCTTCCTTATTCCACGTTTTTTGCAGCTTCTCCCTCAACTCAGGGTCCAATGTGGATGCCGAAACTAGGGTATGTCCTATGGTATCATCTATTATCTGAGCATAAATATGTTTGTTACTCCTAAACACACACAATCTTGGGCGCTCCGGCGTTCCAAACACTTTCTTTCTGATCCTTCTATGTCTTCTGAGTCTTCTTTCATTTTTACTCTCCTTTTTTATCATCTCCCATTACCTCCTTCAAGCCTTCTTACCTTGCTTCTGCTTAACCACTTCTCCTACATAACGAATTCCCTTTCCTGTGTATATGTTGGGAGGTCTCCATGACTTTATTTCAGCTGCAAATTGCCCCACTTTCTGTTTATCTATACCACTGACGATGATTCTATTCGGAGCGGGAACTTCCACCTTAACACCTTCTGGAGGTTCCAAAACAATGGGATGAGCGTAACCAAGCTGAAGAGAAACCTTGGTCCCTTGCATTTGAGCTCTATAACCTATTCCAACTATTTCAAGTTCTTTTTTGTATCCTTGAGAAACACCGTGTATCATGTTCCTTATCAAGGCCCACATGGTTCCTTGAAACATCTTAACTTTATTCCAATCAGCTTTTCTCCTTATATCCTCTTCTTTTGGTCTCACCCAAACCTTTTCATCCTCTATTTCCACCTTCGTGTAAGGGAGTATTTCCTGTTTGAGCTCTCCCTTGGGTCCTTTCACCCTCACGTAACCATCTTCTATCTTGACTTCCACACCTTTTGGTATCTCTAAAGGCTTCTTTGCAAGCCTCGACACCTCAGACACCTCCTCACCATATGTAAGCGATAACCTCTCCCCCAACTCCCAATTCTCTCGCTTCTTTATCTGTAAGAACGCCTTTGGAAGTCGTTAATATCGCTATACCGAGGCCGTTTTTAACCTTTGGTATTTCCTTTTTCCCAACGTATATCCTTCTTCCGGTGTGAGAGACCCTGACTATTCCATGAATGACCCTTTCTCTATTCCTTCTAGTTCCTTTGTATTTCAAATAAATCCTTAGAATACCTTGCCTACCATCCTCGATGTATTTGTAGTCCTTTATGTACCCTTCTTTTTTAAGGATCTCACATATCGCTTTCTTCAAGTTGGAAGCAGGTATATCAACGTATTCTTTGAAAACCATGTTCGCGTTTCTTATACGGGTTAGCATATCAGCAATGGGATCACTCCACACAACGTATCCCTCCTTTACCAACTCGCTTTCTTGACACCTGGCAGTTTCCCTTCTAGAGCCATTTTTCTGAAGCATACTCTGCATATGCCGAATTCTCTGTACACGGATCTTGGTCTTCCACATATCTTACACCTTGTGTACTCTCTCACCTTGTACTTTTTGGGTTTCTTCCACCTTTCAACCATAGCCTTCTTCGCCATCTATTTCACCTCCATCAATCTCTTCTGAAAGGCATGCCGAAAAGCTCTAGAAGCCTCTTGGCTTCTTCATCAGTTTTCGCTGTGGTGACGATCGTGATGTCCATTCCCTGGATTCTACTAACTTCATCAGGTGAAACTTCTGGAAAGACCAGTTGCTCTGACAGACCAAAGCTGTAGTTCCCTCTACCATCAAAAGAATTCGGGTTCAATCCTCTGAAATCCCTCACTTTGGGTAAAACGATACTTATCAACTTGTAAAGGAAGTTGTACATCCTAGCTCCCCTGAGAGTGACTTTGAGCCCTATGGTCATTCCCTTTCTTATCTTGAAATTCGATATACTCTTTCTCGCTCTCGTGACAATAGGTTTTTGACCTGTTATCAGCATGAGTTCGTTTGCGTGCTTTTCTATCATATCCGGATTTCTTGCTCCTTCACCGATACCCATGTTTATAACGATCTTTTCCAGCTTCGGTACCTGATGGATGTTCTTGTAACCGAATTCTTTCATGAGAGTTGGAACAATTTCTTTAATGTATTTTTCTTTCAAAGGAACGTAATCGTATCTCATTTTCTCGATTCCTCCTTTACTCCGTATCTATTATCTCCCCACATTTTTTGCAGTACCTTACCTTATCACCATTCTCCAGTATCTTGAAACCAACCCTGGTTCTTCTGTCACAGCTTGGACAGACAACCATGACCTTGCTTATGTAAATGGGAGCTTCCCTTTCTATGATCCCACCTTCCCTGAGTTGTGGTATAGGTCTTTGATGTCTTTTGACCATGTTAACTCCTTCAACGATGACCTTTCTTTCTCTTGGTATTACTCTCAACACTTTCCCTCTTTTCCCTTTATCCTTCCCAGAAATAACCTCGACTAGATCTCCTCTCTTTATCTTCAACGCCATCATCATCACCACCTTTTTCAAAGAACTTCTGGGGCCAGAGAAATTATCTTCATGAACCCTTTTTCTCTGAGTTCTCTGGCAACTGGCCCGAAGATTCTGGTTCCTTTAGGTTCATTGAATCTATCTATGATGACAGCTGCGTTATCGTCGAAGCGAATGTAGGTCCCATCCCTTCTTCTTATTTCTTTTTTTGTCCTGACTATAACAGCCTTCACCACTTCTCCCTTTTTTATATCTGAGTTAGGTACAGCATCCCTCACAGAACACACCACCACATCTCCTATAGTCCCATACTTTTTATGGGAGCCGCCAAGGATTCTGATAACTCTTAATTTTTTAGCACCCGAGTTGTCAGCAACATTCAAGTACGTCTCTTGCTGGATCATAATTCCTCCCCTCCTTCTTCAGCTTTCTTCTTTGGAATTTCTGGAACAGCTTCTTTTCTAATGATTCTTACAACCCGCCACCTTTTCGTTTTGCTCAGTGGCCTTGTCTCTTCTATTTCAACGACATCTCCTACTCTACATTCATTTCTTTCATCGTGAGCATGGTATTTTTTCGTTCTTCTTATGTACTTTTTATACCTTGAATGTTGAACCAATCTCTCAACAGCAACCACAACGGTTTTATCCATCTTGTCGCTGACAACAACTCCAACCATCCTCTTCTTCGGCATGTCGAACTACCTCCTTATTCCTAGTTCTCTCTCCCTCAAAATCGTTTTTATCCTTGCTATGTCTCTTTTCGTCATCTTTATGAGGGACGTGTTCCTGAGCTGCCCCATAGCGAGTTGAAACCTCAATTCCATGAGCTGTTTTTTCTTCTCCTCAAGAAGGTTCCTGAGTTCATCATCGGTGTAGTTTCTGAGATCAGCTGCCTTCATACATCCTCACCCCCGATATGATGGCGGGGAACAACCTTAGTAGCTATAGGTAGTTTGCTGGCAGCGTATCTTAGAGCTTCCATGGCTATATTTTCATTGACACCTGCTATCTCAAAGAGTATCTTTCCAGGTTTCACAACGGCAACCCATCCTTCGACGTTTCCCTTTCCCTTACCCATTCTGGATTCAGCAGGCTTCTTGGTATACGGTTTGTCCGGGAATATCCTTATCCATATCTTTCCATTTCTCTTCATAACCCTCATCATAGCGATCCTGCAAGCTTCTATCTGTTGCGCGGTTATCCATGCAGGTTCGAGAGCCTTAAGACCCCACTCTCCAAAATGGACAGATGTTCCTCCTTTTGCTTTTCCTCTCATTCTTCCCCTTTGTTGTTTCCTGTATTTTACCCTTCTAGGCATTAACATCGTTATTACCTCCCCTCAAACGCTGGCATCACCTTTGTAAATCCATACTTTTACACCGATGGTCCCATATTTCGTTTGTGCTTCCGCCGTTCCGTAATCGACAATCGCTTTTATGGTTTGAAGAGGAAGCCTTCCTTTGAGGTACCATTCTCTCCTTGCTATCTCAGCTCCTCCCAGCCTTCCGGCAACCATAACCTTTATACCCTTTGCTCCTCTTCTCATGGCATCACTTATAGCTCTCTTCATGGCTCTTTTGTAGGAAGCTCTTCTCTCTATTTTCGAAGCGATCGATTCTGCCACCAATTGTGCATCGATCTCGGGCGTTTTTATCTCTTCCACATTTATTATCATTCTTCTTCTGAACCTCTTTTCAAGTTCCCCTCTGAGCTTTGTTATCTCTTCACCCTTCCTTCCTATGATCACACCAGGTCTTGCAGTTTTGACTGTTATGTTAACTCTTTCACTATCTGGTCTTTCTATGAAAACCTCACTTATACCAGCATGATAATACTTGCTCTTGACGATTTTCCTGATTTCCTCGTCCTCCAATAACCACTCTGCGTAGTTCTTCTCGTTGAACCATTTAGCCTGCCAATCTGTGCTAACTCCTAGTCTGAATCCTCTTGGATGCACCTTTTGACCCACTTTATCACCTCACTCCTTTTTTTCTTCTAGATTCTTTAGGGTGTTCTCAAGCCATTCTTCGTACTCTTTTTCTCTCGTTCTATCTCTCACAACCACCGTTATATGGGACAACCTTCTCTGGATTATATCCGCTCTTCCCCTTCCCCTTGGCCATAACCTCTTCAAGCGAGGTCCATCGTCGACGTGACACTCAGAAACGTACAGGTTTTCAGGATCCAGATTGAGATTGTTTTCAGCGTTCGCCACAGCTGATTTCAAAACCTTGTATATTATCCTTGCCGCCTTTTTAGGAGAGAGCTCGAGAATAGCAAAGGCTTCGTTTACATCCTTCCCTCTGATGGCATTTATCACACTTCTGGCCTTTCTGGGTGAAATCCTCACATATTTGGCCACAGCTCTTGCCTCTATCTTAGGCATAGAAGATAATATTTCCTTTCTCATTCGATGGAAAGCGGATCTTTTCAGTCCTTTTCTAGGTATTTTGAGTTTCATTTCATTCCCCTCCTCATTTCAACTGCCCTTTCTTGGCTTTCTTGTCTGCATGCCCTCCAAATCTTCTCGTGGGAGCGAATTCTCCAAGTCTATGTCCTATCATGTTCTCGGTGATATAAACGGGAATGTGCTTCATACCGTTGTAAACAGCGATGGTGTGTCCCACCATCTCCGGTATTATCATCGAAGCTCTACTCCAGGTTTTTATGATTTTCTTTTCCCCCGTTTCATTCAACATCCTTATTTTTTTCAAAAGTTTTGGATCGACATAGGGGCCCTTTTTCTTGGAACGACCCATCGGTCCACCTCCTTCACACTTCGTTCCTTCTTCTCACAATGAATTTGTCAGAAGGTTTCCTACCTCTTCTGGTTTTGTATCCCTTGGTTGGCCATCCCCAAGGACTTGTTGGATGGTGTCCTTTACTCCTTCCCTCACCACCACCGTGTGGATGGTCAACTGGGTTCATGACGACACCCCTTACATGAGGTCTCCAGCCGAGCCATCTCGTTCTCCCAGCCTTTCCAAAAGATTCGTTCTTATGATCCTCATTTCCGACCATACCAATTGTTGCATAACATTTTATATGAACCTTTCTGAGCTCTCCCGATGGCATTCTAAGAAGTGCATAATTTCCTTCTTTAGCCATTATTTGACAATATGCACCGGCGGATCTTGCGATCTGTCCTCCCTTTCCAGGTTTGAATTCCACGTTGTGAACGATCGTTCCCACAGGTATTTTTTCGATCGGTAATGCGTTTCCCACCTTTATCTCTGCATCCGGTCCACTCATAACGGTGTCTCCAACTTGAAGTCCGCTTGGGGCAAGGATATACCTTCTCTCACCATCTGCGTAGAGGAGAAGAGCAATTCTTGCGGATCTGTTCGGATCGTACTCTATGGCCAGAACTTTTGCTGGAACTCCTGCCTTGTCGTATCTTTTGAAATCTATAATCCTGTATTTCCTTTTGTGTCCACCACCTCTGTGGCGCGCAGTGATATGACCGTGATGATTCCTCCCACCAGTCTTTTTGAGAGGTGCGGTAAGAGACTTTTCTGGCTCTTCTTTCGTTATCTCTGAAAAATCAGGTATGACCATGAAACGTCTTCCTGGTGTTGTGGGTTTGTATCTTCTAAGCCCCATCGTGGTCACCCCTTTCAGTGTTCGCCTTCCAGCTCTTTTATGGTGTACCCTTCTTTCAAAGTCACGATGGCTTTCTTCCAACCTCTAGTTTCTCCTTCGTATACTCCCCTTCTCTTTGGTTTTGGTTTCATGTTCATGATGTTGACTTTCTCCACTTTAACGTTGAAAAGTTTTTCCACAGCTTCTTTAACGAGCCCTTTGTTGGCTAAAGGGTTCACCTCAAAGACGTATTTCCTCTGTTCCCTTAAAGCGAGACTTTTCTCTGTAACGAGAGGTCTTACAAGAACATCGTAGATCGTGAGCTTATCACGTTTCATAAGCTGAGCACCTCCTCGATCTTTCGTACCGTATCCCTTGTTAGAACCAGGTAATCGTATTTGAGCATGTCATAAACGTTTAAACCATCTATTCTAACAGCATTCTCACCGTTGACAGAATTGTTGGGATTATCAGCTATTATAACTTTGACGTTTGGCAAATTCCTTGCAGACAGCTTGACGTTGTAGTATTCCTGTTTTTTCCAGGGGAGAACGAACAGTACCTTCTCTTCCTTGAGATTCATGTTCTTCAAAACATCTTTCATGTTCTTTGTTTTCGGCTGATCGAACTTTATGTCATCGATAACTATCAACTTCTCATCACGGTATTTCACCGATAAAGCGGATTTAAGAGCAAGCCTTTTCATTTTCTTGTTGAGCTTCTTGCTCCAGTCCCTTGGTTTCGGTCCATGGGCAACAGCACCGTGGCGCCATATGGGAGATCTTATGGATCCATGTCTTGCCCTTCCCGTGTGTTTCTGAGGCCACGGTTTCCTTCCTCCACCTCTAACCTCCCCACGAGTCTTGGTGGAGGCTGTTCCCGCTCTTCTGTTTGAGAGTTGCATATCAACGTATCTCCACATCACATCGAGATGAGGCTCTATGTTGAAAATCTCATCTTTCAAGTCTATTACGCCTATCTTCTCACCTTTAATGTTCAGCATTTCTACGCGAGCCATGGATTACTCCTCCTTGTTCTTCTTTTTCGGGGCCTTGGCACTCCTTATGAGAAGGAGTCCACCCCTCGCTCCCGGAACGCCGCCTCTAACAACTAAAAGGTTGTTTTCTGTATCCACTTCTACAACTTCTAAATTCCTGATCGTGACTCTCTCATTTCCATAACGACCTGGCATCTTCTTTCCTTTCCAGATCTTAGCGGGTTCTGTATGCTGACCAACAGATCCCAATTGTCTATGGAACTTGGAACCATGAGATTTCGGACCACCTCTGAATCCCCATCTCTTCATGGCACCGGCAAATCCTCTTCCTTTGGACCATCCTGTGACATCCACAACGTCTCCTTCCTTGAACATAGAAACGTTTATCTCCTGACCTATTTCGAATTCATCAACGTTTTCCACTCTAAACTCTTTCAGGATTCTGAAAGGTTTTACCCCGAATTTTTTAAAGTGCCCAAGAAGGGGTTTGTTAACCTTTTTCTCAGGAATCTCTTCGAAACCAAGTTGAAGGGCGTTGTAACCATCCGTTTCAACTGTTTTCTTCTGAACGACAACACAGGGGCCAGCTTTGATGACCGTAACGGGTATAGCTTTATTATCCTTGAAAATCTGTGTCATCCCCACTTTTCTGCCGATAATCATTTTCATCAAAAACACCTCCGATTACAATTTGATCTCAACGTCGACCCCAGCTGGAAGGTTTATCCTCATCAAAGCATCGATCGTTTTTGGAGAAGGATCTATGATATCTATAAGCCTTTTATGAACGACCTTTTCAAAATGTTCCCTTGAATCTTTATGCTTCATGGGAGATCTCAAAACACAATAAAGAGTCCTCTCCGTTGGAAGAGGAACGGGGCCTGAAACTTTAGCGTTCGTCGATTTGGCAACACCAACAATTTTCTTAGCAGATTCATCCAGTATCTTGTGATCGTACGCCTTCAACTTTATCCTTATCTTTTGACCTGGCATGACATCTGCACCCTCCCTCTTGTGAGAAGGGGGAGCGGGTTCGCTCCCCTCATTCTATTATCTCCGTCACAACACCGGCACCGACGGTTCTTCCTCCCTCTCTTATAGCAAATCTCATACCTTTATCTATAGCTACTGGGTAGATCAATTTCACAGTTATTTCCACGTTGTCACCAGGCATAACCATTTCAACACCTTCTGGAAGGTCGGCTATCTCTCCTGTAACATCGGCAGTTCTTATGTAGAACTGAGGTTTGTATCCTTTCATGAATGGTGTGTGTCTTCCTCCTTCTTCCTTCTTCAAAACGTAAACCTGAGCTTTGAAAACGGTGTGAGGATGTATGCTACCAGGAGCTGCCAAGACTTGACCTCTTTCAACTTCATCCTTTTCGATACCTCTTAAAAGACAACCAACGTTATCACCAGCGATTCCTTCGTCGAGCTCTTTCCTGAACATTTCAACACTCGTCACAACGGTCTTTCTAACCTCATCGGTGAGACCAACTATTTCGACTTCATCTCCAGGTCTGATCCTTCCTCTTTCGATCCTGCCGGTCACAACTGTTCCTCTACCAGTTATGGAGAAAACGTCTTCTATGGGCATGAGGAATGGTTTATCCACTTCTCTCACAGGTTCTGGAATGTAATTGTCCAGAGCATCGAGCAACTCTTTCACAGGTTCGTAAACTGGATCATCAGGGTTATCGGGCCCTTCAAGAGCCTTAAGTGCGGATCCCCTGATAACGGGAACATCGTCTCCTGGAAATTCGTATTTGTTGAGAAGGTCCCTTACCTCCATTTCCACGAGGTCTATCAGTTCAGGATCGTCTACCATATCGGTTTTATTCAAGAAAACTACGATGTAAGGAACGTTAACCTGTCTTGCCAAGAGAACGTGCTCCCTTGTCTGTGGCATGGGACCATCTGTTGCAGCGACCACCAGGATCGCACCATCCATTTGAGCAGCACCTGTGATCATGTTCTTGATGTAGTCAGCGTGTCCTGGACAGTCGATATGAGCGTAATGTCTCTTCTCAGTTTCATACTCAACATGAGTGATGTTGATCGTAATACCTCTTGCCTTTTCCTCAGGTGCTTTATCGATCTGTTCAAAAGGTATGAATTGAGCCAATCCTTTGAAAGAAAGGTATTTTGTGATCGCAGCAGTCAACGTTGTTTTTCCATGGTCGATGTGTCCGATGGTTCCGACGTTAACATGGGTTTTCTTCCTCACAAATTTTTCCTTTGCCATCCGTTCTCCCTCCTCCTAACACCTTTTTAAACATACTTTATGATTCTTTCGAGGATTTTTTCTGGAACCTCCTGGTAATGGGAAAATTGCATCATATACGTTGCTTTCCCCTGACTCAAGGATCTCAGGGCTGTAGCGTACCCAAACAATTCGGAAAGAGGAGCGTAGGCTATGATAACCCTCATCTTTCCTCTGGATTCCATGGTATCGATCTTGGCCCTTCTGGAATTCAAGTCGGATACCACGTTTCCTAGAAATTCTTCCGGAGTCGTGATCTCGATCTTCATAACTGGCTCCAGGAGAACAGGGTCCGCCTTTCTCATAGCTTCCTTAAAAGCTATGGAAGCCGCTATTTTGAAGGCCATCTCGGATGAATCCACTTCGTGGTAAGAACCATCGAGAAGAATCGCCTTTATTCCAACCATTGGATAACCTGCAAGTATACCGAACATCATGGCTTCTTTTACTCCTTCTTCCACTGCTGGGATGTATTCTTTTGGAATAACTCCACCAGCTGTTCTATCTTCGAACTCGAAATGTTTTTCGAGACTTATCGGTTCAAATCTCATGACAACATGGCCGTATTGACCTCTACCACCCGTTTGTTTTATGTATTTTCCTTCAGCTTCTACGGTTTTTCTTATGGTTTCCCTATAAGAGACCTGTGGATGACCAACTCTGACGCCAACACCGAATTCTCTTTTCAATCTATCAACTATTATTTCAAGATGTAACTCTCCCATACCAGATATGATCGTTTCACCCGTCTCCTTGTCGACTTTCACTCTTAAAGTGGGGTCCTCCTCTTCAAGGGCTCTTAGAGCTTTGATGAGTTTATCTTCATCTGCTTTCGTCAGAGGTTCTATTGCAACGGATATGACAGGTTCTGGAAATTCCATTTTTTCAAGGATGATATGATCTTCCGAACTGCAAAGAGTATCCCCTGTTTGAGAATTTTTCAGACCAATTGCCGCTGCTATATCACCTGCTCTCACATAATCAACGTCTTCTCTTTTGTCAGCATGCATGAAAACTATCCTGGATATTCTCTCCCGAATGCCTTTCGTCGTGTTGATGACATAGCTTCCCTTGTTCAATTTTCCGGAATAAACTCTGAAGTAAGTGAGTTTCCCTATGTAAGGATCAACCTGTATTTTGAAGACAAGAGCCGAGAATGGTTCATCCTCCATGGGTTTTCTGATCTTTTCCTTCCCTGTCTTTGGATCCCACCCTTTAACAGGTGGCATATCCAAAGGGGAAGGGAGATAGTCAACGATAGCATCTAAGAGTGGTTGTATACCTTTATTTCTAGCAGCAGCTCCACAAAGGACAGGAACAAACCTTCCCTCTATCGTTCCCTTCCTTATAGCTTCCTTGATTCTCTCAACAGGTATCTCCTTCTCCTCGAGGTAAAGTTCGAGAATACCTTCATCTATCTCTGAAATTTGAGCAACGATCTCTTCCCATCTTTCCTCAACTTCATCCAGAAGATGCTCTGGTATATCCTCATAGACATACTCACTCCCATCTTCACTCACCCAATATATCGCTTTCTTCAGGACTATGTCCACAACACCTTTGAAATCTCTTTCATAACCTATGGGAATCTGAAGGGGCAAAGGATTCGCTTCAAGTTTATCCACAAGACTTTTGACGGCCATGTCAAAATCTGCTCCTATCTTATCCATCTTGTTCATGAAAGCTATTCGGGGAACTCCATATTTATCAGCCTGTCTCCATACCGTTTCAGATTGAGTTTCAACACCAGCGGTGGCATCGAATATAGCGATGGCTCCATCGAGCACGCGAAGTGACCTCTCAACCTCGGCTGTAAAGTCCACGTGCCCGGGCGTATCAATAATGTTGATCCTATGATCCCTCCAAAAACATGTGGTAGCAGCTGATGTTATCGTTATTCCCCTTTCCTTCTCTTGAACCATCCAGTCCATCGTGGCCGTTCCTTCATCGACGTTTCCGAGGTAATGCGTTCTTCCAGTGTAATAGAGTATTCTTTCGGTTGTGGTCGTTTTGCCCGCATCTATATGAGCCATTATTCCTATGTTCCTTATCTTATCGAGTGGCACGTAACGTGCTTTGATCTCTCTCATAATTCACCTCACCACCTGTAATGTGCGAAAGCCCTATTAGCCTCTGCCATTCTGTGAACATCTTCCTTCTTCTTTATAGCTGTTCCCGTGTTGTTGTAAGCGTTCATGATCTCTTCTGCAAGTTTCACCTTCATGGGTTTTCCTTTTCTTGCACGTGCCGCAGCAACTATCCATCTGAGAGCCAGAGAAGTTCTTCTTGGCTCCTGAACTTCTATTGGAACCTGATAAGTTGCTCCCCCAACCCTTCTTGGTCGCACTTCGAGAACGGGCTTTACATTCTCAACAGCCTGCTTAAAGACCTCAAGAGGATCCTTCTTCATTTTATCTTTGATAATATCGAAAGCATCGTACACGATCTTCTGAGCTATGGATTTCTTTCCATCCCACATAACTTTGTTTATGAGCTTTGCCACAAGGACGTCATTGTAAAGAGGATCAGGTGGAACCTGTCTTATCTCTGCCCTTCTACGTCTCACTCACACCCACCTCACTTCTTTGGCCTCTTGGTTCCATATTTACTCCTAGATTGCTTTCTTCCCTCAACACCTGCTGCGTCCAGTGCTCCTCTTATGATCTTGTATCTAACACCTGGAAGATCCTTAACCCTTCCACCTCTTACGAGAACAACGGAATGCTCTTGAAGGTTATGGCCGATTCCTGGAATGTAAGCTGTCACTTCTATTCCATTTGAGAGTCTGACCCTCGCGATCTTTCTCAAAGCAGAGTTCGGCTTCTTGGGGGTCATTGTCGAGACCCTTATACACACACCTCTCTTCTGAGGGTGCCCTTGAAGGGCTGGCGCTTTCGATTTCTTCGTTTTTGGTTTTCTTCCATACCTTATCAGCTGGTTTATAGTGGGCATTCAGATCCTCCTCCTCTATTCGTGACACTAAACCGAAGTTTTATTCTACACCACACTCACAGTACTGTCAACGCAATAAGAAAATATATGAACTTTACAAATAGGTAAATCTCCGTTTGATAGTCACGCTGTGGGTAAGAAATATTTTTAGAACTTTCTTAAGTTTTTATCATTAATTAGAATTAATGATTCGATCGTGTGATATCTAAAAATCATTGTAACGTGTATAATATTTTCAACAACACTCGATAAGGGGGAATGAAAAAGTGGTGTGGAAACCAGAAGATTTTTCCAAATTCACCTATATAACCTCTGTAAAGATATCTCCATCTGGGGACATGGTCTCTTACACATTGAACAAAGTGAACATCGAAAAGAATAAATATGAGAACAGTGTGGTTCTGGAGAGCTTAGAAAAAAGAGGTGCAAGGTATTTCCTAGAAGACGCTTCTCTTCTTTCATTCTCTCCAGATGGTAAGAAGCTTCTTTTTATGAGAAAAAACGAAGAAAGTAAAGAAGAAGAGCTACATGTGTTGGATCTGGCGACGATGTCCTCGAAAAAGATATTCACGGGGAAAAACATATTGCAAGTTTTCTGGAGAGATGCCAGGATTCTGGCATTACTCACTGTTCGGAAAAGGGAAGATGAAGATTTGTTCTTTGAGAAAGAAATTCCTGTATGGTTCAATGAAGAGGGTTTCAGAGATTCTCCAAAGAACGTTGTGAAGATACTCGATGTGGAAAGCACACAGGTTCTGGATGAATTCGAAGATGAATTGATAACCTCGATCATATGGCTAGAAGATTCGTTGATTTATACGAAAGCTATGAGAGAAGATCCATTCAAATACATGGACATTTTCCGTTATGAGGAAGGAAAGAAAGAGAAGATTTTCGAAAAGGTATCGTTCTACCCAGTGGATAGCGAAGGCAGTTCTCTTTTGCTTCTTGGAAAACCTCAGAAAAAATACCATCATGAGCATGATTTCGTTTATCTGTGGAATGGAAAAGATGTGATTCCTCTAACTGAAAAATACGGTTTGAACAACTCTTTTGGTATAAGTACAGAAGTCTGGGTTCCCTCAATATACCCATCTCCCAAATTGAAAGAAGGAACGGTGTATTTCCTGAGCCTTAGCGAGGGGAAAACCATACTTGAGAGGATAAGAGAAGGAAAAAAAGAAACCCTTGTAAATGAGGAATTCGTTATAACCTGTTTCGATGTCTCAAGAGATGGTAAAGTCGTTTTCACAGCTGTGAGCCCCTCATCACCAGTTGAGGTATATCTCTGGAACGATGGAAAGGTTGAAAAGCTGACATCATACAACGAGAAAATGGCAGAAATCATGAAAATCGTACCTCTCAAGCATTTCAAATACGAAAGTCACGATGGACTTCCAATAGACGCTTGGTATCTGAAACCGGAGAAAACACCAGCACCTCTCGTCGTTTTCGTTCATGGAGGCCCTAAAGGAGCTTATGGCTACATAAACTACTTCCTGGGACAACTCCTTGTAAGCAACGGCTTCTACGTTCTGTACACTAATCCCAGAGGCAGTAACGCTTACTCTGAGGATTTCGCGGATGTCAGGAAAAGAACAGGTCTTGATGATTTTCAGGATATCATGGAGGGGATCAAAAAGCTTCTCGATCTGGAAGATGTGAATAGAGACAAGATCGGTATAACGGGTATAAGCTATGGGGGGTTCATGACAAACTGGGCAATCACACAAACTGACATGTTCAAGGCAGCTGTGAGTGAGAACGGTATATCATACTGGTTCACAAGTTACGCTTTTTCGGATATTGGTTACTGGTTCGATAAGGAACTCATAGGAGAAGATCCGATGACCGATGAAAATTACAGAAAATTGAGCCCTATATTCTACGCACAGAACGTGAAAACACCCATCCTCCTGATACACAGTCTGGAGGATTACAGATGTCCTCTAGATCAATCTCTAATGTTTTTCACGGTTTTAAGAGACCTTGGGAAAGAAGCTTATATAGCGATATTCAAAAAAGGAGCTCATGGTCATAGTATAAGGGGGCTTCCGAGACACAGGTTGAAAAGGTACAGGATGATTTTAGAGTTCTTCAAGAAAAAGCTCATCGAGGAGAAACCCTTCGATATCGATGAAGTTTTGAAGAAAGAGGAGGATAGATCATGAGGTACGGCGTGAGTTACTTTGGGAACAGAATCCTGAAACATGTTGAAGAAGATATGAAGGAATTAAAGGAAATAGGCTTTGATGTGATCGTTCACACCTTTAGCGAAAATGATCACAAATTTTACTTCAGAACCATGAAAGATATCGTGAAATTAACCAAGGACCTGGGTATGGAAGTTTGGATCGACCCATGGGGAGTTGGAGGAGTATTTGGAGGAGAAGCTTTTTCCAATTTCCTGATTGAAAATCCGTCTGAATGGCAGATAACGAATAGGGGAAGAGCTGTAGGTTCAGCCTGTTTTAATTCGCCAAAGTTCAGAGAATACATGAAAAGATGGTTGGAGGCAGCTGTTGAAACAGGAGCTGACGCTGTGTTTTGGGATGAGCCACATTTTCACATTCTAAAGGATTTCCCGAAGGAATGGACTTGTAGATGCGA
This sequence comes from uncultured Thermotoga sp., assembly GCA_964486555.1. Lineage (GTDB taxonomy): Bacteria > Thermotogota > Thermotogae > Thermotogales > Thermotogaceae > 4484-232. The sequence goes on from CAZANP010000004.1 coordinate 45,457, forward strand.
GAGATGCAGAGAAAAGTACAAGGAAACCTATGGTCACGATATGCCAGAGGAATTCACAGAAGAAGTATCAAATTTCCGCAATGAAACAATAAAAGATTTCTTCGAAGAAGTTCTTTCATATTCGAAAAAACTCGGTATGAAGAACGTCATATGTTTCCTTCCCTTTGAATCCGAGTTGTTCGGTTTAAAAGATTATGAAAGTATCGCTAAGATCGAAAATGTGGACAACATAGGTTCCGACCCATACTGGATGGCTTTCAAACTCAAGATGAATCCGTTTCTCAAGGAGACCACGCAGAAGATTCTGAAGTTATCCAGTAAGTACGGTAAAGAAAATCACATATGGCTTCAGGCTTTCAAAGTTCCAAGGGGAAGGGAAGAGGATATCGTAAAAGGGGCGAAGATACTGAAAAAGGAAAACGTCGATACTGTCCTATTTTGGGGAGTCTTTGCGTGTAAGCATATCTCGAGTATCGCACCGGATGACCCCGAGAAAACGTGGGAGGTTGTTAAGCAAATCGTGAGAGAAGTGGGATAAATGAAATTCGGAGTGATTCTCTCTGCAGGCTGTTCAGAGAGATTCAAAAGTCCAAAGATCCTCTCCGAAGTTGAGGGAAAGCCAATGCTTCAATGGGTAATAGACCTTCTTAAAAGGTTACCTCTTGATGGAAGAATCTTGGTTGTGAATCCATACTGGGAAAGTTTTTCAAAATTTTTCAACACACAGGGATTTGAAATACTCATCAATGAAGATTTTAGAGAAGGAATAGCGTCCTCCGTGAGAAAAGCCGTTGAGTTTTCAAAAGAAAGGGGAGCGAAACAAGTCGTCATTTTTCTAGGAGACATGCCTTTTTTGAGGGAAGAAACCGCCTACAAAATCATGTATTTTGAAACGGACAGGCCAATAATAGCACCTCTATACAAAGGTATAAAGGGTTTCCCGACCATTGTAAAATCCGAGGTTTTCGATGAGGTTCTGAAGTTAAAGGGAGATATAGGTATAAGGAAGTTGATTCGAGAAAGGCCAGACCTCGTTCAATTCGTGGAAGTTGACGATCCTTCAGTTGTAAAAGATATAGACGAGCCTGTAGATATAAAACGAGGCCCCTTTAAAGGGGCCTCATCTGGAGGCGGCGGTGGGATTCGAACCCACGAATAGGGATTTTGCAGACCCCCGCCTTAGACCACTTGGCTACGCCGCCTCTCCATGGAAATGATACCATAGTTCTGAGAGAGGTTTCAACATCGCTGGAGGAAAAATCATGTACGATTATGAAAAATGTCCCGATGATGTGAAGAAGTTGATAAACGATATCGTGAAATCTTTCAGGAAAACTTTGAAAGATAACCTGGTGGGAGTTTATCTTCATGGATCCCTCGCCATGGGTTGTTTCAACCCGAATTACAGTGATATAGACATGTTAATCGTTGTCGAAAGAGAAATGAATGTGGAAGATAAACGATTGTTCATAAAGGATTTTCTCGATGCAATAAAATCGAAGAAGATTCCGAAGAAAGGAATAGAATTCAGTGTGATTCAGATTAAATACCTAAGAAATTTCGAGTATCCAACTCCCTTCGAACTCCATTACTCAAAAATGTGGAGGGAGGCTTACGAGCAAAACAGGGTGGATTTCTCAAAGCGGAATAGAGATCCCGATCTTGCAGCTCATATCGTGGTGACTTTGAACAGAGGGATATGTCTGTATGGAAAGCCAATATACGATGTTTTCAAACCAATCCCTGAAAAATTCTATGTAGAGTCCATCCTGTACGATGCGAAAGATATAGAGAGAAACCCTATGGAGGACCCGGTGTACAGCATACTGAACCTTTGCAGGATTCTCTACTACTTGAAAGAGAGAGTAGTCTCATCGAAGAAGGAAGCAGGAAAGTGGGCAATTGAGATTTTACCTGAAGATTTGAAGAGGCTGGTGGATAAGGCTCTGAAGATCTATAAGGGTGATGTAAAAGAAATGAAATGGAATGAAAGAGAGGTAAAGAATTTCGTTGAATTCGCTTTCTCAGAGATCAAGGAATTTCTTTCAAGTTTTAAGAATTCGTCTTTTTAATTCCTTGGCACCGAACTTTTCATATATCCTCACCCATTCTCTTGATAGAGACTCATTCGCAAAAGCGAGCCTGTATTGAAGTATGCTTTCTCTTATACCTTCGAACGTCAATCTGTAGTCCCTCAGAATCTTTTTCAAGAACAGAAACTTCTCTCGAAGGATACGAAAAGGAAGCATGGCTCTTTTTTCAAAGGGTGTTCTTGGTTTTGGAATCAACGGATTCAAACTCAGAGTTATCTTGGTGTATCCCAGAGATCTTGCAAAGTCTGCCAATTCCTTTATAGCAAGTAGATCTTCCTCTTTCTCTTCTTCCAATCCGTATATGAAATACATCTTTATCCCATCAAAGCCAGCATCCCTTCCCATTTTCAATGCATTTTCTATATCCTTCTCTTCTATATCTTTTCCAAGAATATCCCTGATCTTCTGTGAGCCTCCTTCAGGAGCCACGGTGAAGGTCCTCTGACCCGATTTTTTCAAAAGCTTCAAAAGACGTAGATTCAACCCATCCATTCTCATGGAGGAGACAGAGAACTTTATGGAATATTTTTCAAGAATGTTCAAAAGCTCATCTAACCACGGATAATCCGTTATCGTAGCACTTATAAGACCGAATTTCTCTTCCCTGTATTTCTCTACGATCTTCTCGAACACATTGGGTTTAATGAAACGAACCGGTTTTTGTGTATGACCTGCTACGCAAAATTTGCATCTTCGAATACAACCTCTCCCCACTTCCACAAGGAGTCTCTTTGAAAACTCCCCGTGAGAAGGTATCACGTGAGAGTAAGGCGGATTATCCTTGAGGTTTCTGCAGGTGGCAAGTCTCTTAAAAACCTTCCCTTCAGGAGGGATGGAAACCGATGGTATCTCGAGAAGGGAGGATAGTATCTTCCCTTTTTCATCCATCAGGAGAGATTCCACAAATTTTTCGAAGTACTCCTCAAGATCTCCGTGGTAGATCGCATCGGCAACTTCCCAGAACATGAATGGGGCAAAATATGTAAGAGCTCCTCCAACGATTATCAGAGGGTGATCCTTATTTCTCTCTCTCCAAGACAGAGGAATCCCTTTGTTTTTCAGAAGTTCCAAAACATTGAAAAAATCCAACTCATAATGAACCGAGAAAGCCCATATCCTGAACTCATCGAGCGGTGACTGTGTTTCCAGCGAGTAGTATTTTCTGAACCATCCTTCATGGAAGAACCTTTCACAAGCAATACCCGATTCATTGAAAAGTTTTGCAACAAATGAAAAACTCAGACTGGACGATGCTATGTTGTATTTATTTGGGAATATCAGGGCGACTTTTACTCTACCAGAATAGGAAAAATCCTCGAGTACTTTCTCACCTTTTCTGTATCTCAGAACCTCATAGTATTCTCGGTAATCTGAGGACTTTCTCGGCCTTCTCAATCGATACCCTCCGGAGGTAGTTCTTCGACACTATTATCCTTGTGAATTCCACTTCCAATATCTTCTCATCACCACTCATAACGATTCCTCTCAGTCTTACCCTGTTTTCATCTACTCCCACAACACGAACTCCTATAGCCACCTTATCTCCAGCCTTCACAGGTTTCACATGTCTTGCACAAGTCTCCAGAACGACGGATGTCATACTGAACGGCAAGAATTTGTCGAGTAGATCATATCCCACTTTATGAACCAGAGAAAGGAGAGAGCTAGTAGATATGAGGTGGTAATTTATAACATCCCCATCCTCATTCCACACCATAGATTCATCGAGTGTGAAGTCCTCTGAACGGGTTTTACCCATCAGGAAATCCCATCTCATTCTTTGATCACCTCCTCCAGCTCTTCCTCCAATATCTTCCTGAGTTCTTCCCCTTCAAGTGTTTCTTTCTCAAGAAGCTGCTCCACAATATCCTCCATTTGTTTTCTGTATTTTATCAGTATCTCCTTTGCTCTTTCGTAACATTCGGAAACGATTCTTTTAACCTCTTCATCGATCTGACTCGCAACCTCTTCACTGTAATTTTTCAATCTCGTTATTTCCTTTCCAAGAAAGACCTCCTGCTCGTTCTTGCCCCACGCAAGGGGCCCCAACCTATCGCTCATCCCAAGTTCACACACCATGGTTCTTGCCATCTCCGTTGCTTTTTCTATATCATTCGCCGCACCAGATGTTATTTCACCGAAAACGATCTCCTCGGCGGCACGTCCTCCAAGGAGTGCCGTTATCTTATCCAAAATTTCATTCTTGGTCACAAGGTATTTATCCTCGACTGGAAGTTGAAGTGTGTATCCAAGAGCTTTATAACCTCTCGGTATTATGGAGATCCTGTGAACTGGATCGGCGTTCGGAAGGATCGTCGAGACTATAGCATGTCCCACTTCATGGTAAGCGATTATCCTTTTTTCTTTAGGACTTATCACCCTGGATTTTCTAGCAGGCCCTGCTATAACTCTATCTATCGCTTCTTCGAAATCCTTCATCGTTATCTTGGATCTTCCCTCCCTGGCAGCAAGGAGAGCTGCTTCGTTGACAAGGTTTTCAAGGTCAGCCCCGACGAATCCAGGGGTTCTCTTCGCAAGTATCTCAACGTTGACATCCTCTGCTATGGGTTTCCCTTTCATGTGTATCTTCAATATCTTCATTCGTCCTCTTAAATCCGGTGGATCGACGACAACCTTCTTATCGAACCTTCCAGGTCTCAGAAGGGCAGGATCCAGTATATCTGGCCTGTTGGTTGCAGCCATCACTATGATACCTTCTTTGACATCGAAACCGTCCATTTCAACCAGGAGTTGATTCAAAGTTTGCTCCCTCTCATCGTGTCCTCCACCGAGTCCAGCTCCTCTGTGCCTTCCAACAGCGTCTATTTCATCTATGAAGATGATACACGGAGCGTTTGCTTTTGCTTGGTTGAACAGATCCCTAACACGTGCAGCACCGACTCCCACGAACAACTCCACGAAGTCTGAACCACTTATATGAAAGAACGGGACATTCGCTTCCCCTGCTACCGCTCTTGCAAGAAGGGTCTTCCCCGTTCCAGGAGGTCCAACAAGAAGTATTCCCTTGGGCATTCTCGCACCAAGCTTGTTGAATTTCGATGGATTCTTCAAAAATTCCACAACTTCCTTAAGTTCCTCTATCGCTTCGTCTGCTCCCCCAACGTCATCGAATGTTATCTTCTTCTCACCAGGCTTGTACATCCTGGCCCTACTCCTTGTGAAAGTGAAAGCCTGGTTGTTCCTGCCAGCAACTGCTCTCATGACGAAGATCCAAACGAATATGATGAGGAAGGTTGGTATCAACGTTCCAAGAATGTTCACCCAAACGGAACTGTTTACACTCTTCTCACCGTATATCCTGATACCTTTATTGGATATCTCATTTATGAGATCCGAATCGTTCAGAACCCATGGTGCGTATATCTCATAGATCCTCCCATCCTTTGTGCTCACTTTAACCGTTCCATCATCTTTCAAAGCTATCTCTGCGATCATTGAAGAGTCTTCCTTCAACATCTTTAGAAAGCCGCTGTAACTCATCCTCGATATGGGGGAAGACTCCGTGTAGAGGAATCGTGCAAGCCAGAAGAGGGACAGGACTATTAGAATGGCAAAAAGAAGATTTATTATATTAGGTTTTCCGTTCAAAACTAAAACCTCCTTTCAGATAACCAAAAGGCCATCGAATCAATTCAAGGATCAAATAACCTCCTTTCCCTCCTACCATTTTGGTATGAGCCTGACAGACTCCCGGAATCCAGAGAACTCTGTCTTTAGAGTCTACCAGAATTGGTACTCGCCTCCTATAGAAAGTTGGGATTCTTTCTTCGATCATCAGATCCTTAACTTTTACGAAACCCTTCTCCAAGAAAATCTTATCACCGTCTTTTCTGTTCCTAAAAAATAAAGGCTCATTCAAATCTTTCAAATTGAAAATTGCCGATATTTTCCTGTCCACATTCCTCCGCTCCTCTGAAATTATAACTCTCATTTTGAATCCGTTCACATTATAAAATCCTTCTTTTAATCTTTCTCTAAAGTTCTTCACATTCAATGTTCTACCAACCGCGATCATATCATACGATTTCTCAAGGAACACATCTTCGAAGATATTCACTCTGTGAGAAGGTTTATCAAATCCTTCCAAGAATTCCCATAGTTTCTCGAATTCTGGTATTTTTCCGAAGAACTCATGCACGATCTTTCTCATAACTTCCAGAAGGACGAATGTGCTTTCTGGCCTTCTCATCACAAAGATATCTTCCTCTTCATGGACGTTCTTTCTCATAAAAAGTTCTATCTCTTTATTCAAAAAATCTTCCAGAAGATTCGTTATTCTCACTAATCTATAAGCAGATTCCTCTACAGAAGGATTCAGATTTTTCAGAAGTGGTACGATTTTATGTCTTATGAAATTTCTCGTATACTTTACATCGTAGTTGCTTTTATCTTCAACGTAAGGTATTTCGTTCTTTCTAGCGTACTCTTCTATTTCTTCTCTCGTGAATATCAGAAAAGGCCTTATGAATATACCCCTTGATGGTCTCATGCAGGAAAGTCCTAACGGTCCTGTTCCTCTTATAACCCTATGGATGACGGTCTCCAGTAAATCGTTTTTATGATGAGCCAGAGCGATCTTTTTGGCGTTGACCTTCTTGCAAACTTCCTCCAAAAAAGCGTATCTCTCCTTTCTTGCAACCTCCTCCAGATTTCCCTTTGTCTTTTTACATATATCGGGAATATTTCTTCTTCCTAGAGTAACGGGAATGCCTAAAGATTTAGAGAAGTTTCTAACGAATTCTGCTTCTTCTGAGGATTCAGGCCTTATCATGTGATCCAGATGTGCCACGTGAAGGGATATCCTAAGGAGGCTCGCTACTCTGTTCAGAGCGAACAAGAGTGACATGGAATCTATTCCACCCGATACAGCAACAACAACCTTATCGCCAGAGGAAACTAGATCTTCTTTCTTCATAAAATCAAAAAGTCTTTCTTCAAAATCCATTTCTTCACCTCATTATACAACAAAAAACTGGAGCCAGCGGTGGGACTCGAACCCACAACCTACGCATTACGAATGCGCCGCTCTACCGGTTGAGCTACGCTGGCCCCTCAAGTGACCGTATAGAAATATTAATACAAGGAGTTATTTCTGTCAAGGAAAGGCTGAGGAATTCCTGATTGGCGTTCTGAGGAAAGAGATCTACGATGAATTTCAAGGTCAAAAATTCCCCCTATTTCCCCTTCGCTTGGTGGATTCCCTGACTATCAGCTCTGTCTCAAGAACGATTCCCTTTGGCCTTTTTATTCGTCCTTTCATTAGTTTATAAAGCATCCTCGCCGCTTCATACCCCATTTTGTGAAACGGTTGCTTCACTGTGGTAATAGAAGGTTTATAGTGTTTACTGAAAGGGATGTCATCAAAACCTGTGACACTGACGTCATCTGGTACTCTGTATCCCATCTCTTCTAAAGCATCTATAGCACCATAAGCCATGAGGTCATTACCACAAACCACAGCATCTGGTATCTTCCTCATTTTTTTTGCGAGTGAAAATCCACTTTCGTAAGTGAATTTTCCAAAAAACACTTGGTATTCTTCTATACCATGTTCTTTCAATGCTTCAAGAAATCCCCTTAGTCTCTCACTGGCACTGTATGTGTCTTTTTCCCCGTTGAGAAGCACGAAAGACTTGTGCCCGATTTTTACAAGATAATTCACAATTTGCTTCATACCGTTATAATTATCACTGGTAACATAAAAAGAATTCAGGTCTTTGTAAATTCTGTCTACAAATACTATTTTCAGGTCATAAAGAAAACGTTCTAAAACCTGATTTTGCCTGCCAGATCCTATAAACAATAACCCATCTATTTTTTTAGAAAATAAGATCTGTAATAACCTTTCTTCCTCCTTAATATCGTGATTTGAACTGCAAACAATAAGGGAAATATCCTTATTCTTGAAGAAATCCTCCGCACCTTTTATGGTGTGGGAGAAGAAAGGATTGGTTATATCCGGTACAAGGAACCCGACTGTATCTGTATAACCCTTTCTTAAACTTCTCGCTATAGGATTGGGGCTATATCCAAGCTTTTCTATCGCCTTCAAAACCCTCTCTTTCAATTTCTTATTAACAGGAGCGCTCTCGTTTATCACCCTTGAAACCGTTGATGGAGACACTCCAGCCTCACGAGCTATATCCCTGATTGTGACTTTTTTCTTCATGATCTCACCTTCAAAAATTCCTCTATCTCTTCTCTTTCGGGTATGGAAGATTGAGCTCCCATTTTTGTTACAGATATAGCCGCCGCTGCACTGGCAAAGAGTATGGCATCCTCAATGCTTTTACCTTCTCTCAGAGCGACAGCAAAGGCGCCGTTGAACACGTCTCCTGCTGCCGTTGTATCAACAGTTTTCACCTTGAATCCTGGAATATGAAGAGTTTCTTTCTCATTGAAAAGGACCGCCCCTTTTTCACCAAGTTTCACAAGAACGTTATTGACCCCTTTTCTCAGAAAATTTTTTGCAGAATCCTCTATGGAAATGAACTCTCCAAAAATAGAGATACTCAGCGCTTTTAGCTCTTCTTCATTTGGCGTTAAGAAGTCTACATAGGGTAATATTTCCTCTGTGATATCCTCTGCTGGAGCGGGATCAAAGATTACAACCCCATTGAATTTCTTTGCACATTCCAAGGTGGTTTCGAAAGGTATCTCATTTTGAAGCAGAAGAATCTGTCTTTTCAAAAGCTCCTTCCAATTGATTCTATCTTTTGTAAGGCTAGCATTGGCTCCTTGAAAAATGATGATCTTATTTTCTCCGTGCTTTGTAACTTCTATGAAAGCCCTTCCGGTTGGTACATCAGCGAAAGAAAAACCTGTAATCTTGTATTTCAAAAAGTTCTCAGAGAGCAGTTTTCCGTATTCATCGTCTCCAAGACATGTTATAAAGTAACAACCTTCTTCTCCAACCTTTGCTACAGTTACCGCCTGATTTGCCCCCTTCCCACCAGGGAAAAAGGATAAGTTTAGCGCTTTTTGCGTCTCACCCGGTTTGGTGAAATGATCAACTTTCAGGACAATGTCGATATTTGAGCTACCAACAACTGCTATCAATTTCCTATACCTCCTCGATTTTTCTTCATACCTGATATCAACCCTTCAATCCCGTCCCAGCTAATCCTGCTATAAACCTCCTGTGTAAAATAGCAAACAGGATCGCTATAGGTAATGCTCCCAGTAGAGAAGCAGCCATTATTATTTCCCACTGTGCACTCCACTTCCCTCTGAGCATTGCCAGAGCAACCGTTACTGGTATTTTCCCTTCTTCGTGAAGAAAAGTTAAAGGTAATATAAAATTATTCCAACTCCACATCGCAACTATAACCACCATGGTTATAGTTCCAGGTCTAGCTATAGGGAATATAACTTTCCAGAAAGCTTGCCACTCAGAAGCACCATCTATCAAAGCTGCTTCTAACAACTCATCCGGTATCGTTACAAAGTAAGAACGCATCAATAAAATAGCGAAGGGAGAAAAGTACGCTATGTAGATTAGCACAAGCCCTGTTATTGAGTTAATTAGATTAAGTCGAGAGAAAATGAAATAAAGTGGTGTAATAGAAAGAAGAACAGGTATAGTAGTGCAAAAGAAGAAATAACCTACAAGTACAGAACTAATACGAGATTTCATCTTTGCTAAAGCAAAAGCGGCTGGAGGAACTGTTAGTAATACTCCAATTACTGTACCAAGCGTAAGAAACGTACTGTTTATGTAAGCCTTCTTTAAAGTTTCGAAAGCTTTTACGTAGTTGCTTGTATTGATATGACTTGGCAAACCTAAGGGATTCAGAAACAACTCCCTACGATCTTTTAGAGAAGCACTTGTAGCTACATACAGTGGAAAAAGAGCATAAACCAGAAATATTAAAAGTAAAGCGTAAACTATAACTTTTTCTTTCATCCTACACTTCTACCCCTTTCCTTTTCAGGTAGTAATAAATCAAGGTGGCGAGCATACCAAAAACCGCCATCATTGTCCCTATAGCCGAAGCTTCTCCAACTTTATATGAGTAAAAAGCTTTTTTATACATTAGAGTTGCTAGCAATTCTGTAGAACCTGCTGGACCTCCTTGAGTTGTTACCCAAACCCAATCAAAAACTTGAAATGACCATATTATGGTCATAATTTCCATAAAAACGATTGTGGGAAGAATACCAGGTAGAGTGATATATCTGAACTCATGCCATTTAGTAGCACCATCTAGCTTTGCTGCTTCATATAGATCTTTGGAAATACCTTGTATAGCACTGTAAAATACTGCACATAAAAATCCCCACCATGCCCATATGTTTGCGAAGGCTATTGCATATAAAGCTGTAGAGGTATTTCCGAGTAAGGCTATACCTAAGTATTTCCCCAAGCCATGAATGGGATGATAAATCTTACTCCAAATTATTCCAACAACCACTATAGGCAAGATAGTGGGAAAAAAGTAGAAAGCCAAGAAAAACTTTTGTTTTGATCTCCTCAAAAGTTCTGCACCTATTAAGCCCATAGCTACAGGAATTGTAAGGAATACAATCGTCCATATTACATTGTGGGCTAAGGCTTGTAAGAAATCCATCGATAAAAAAATATGTTTAAAATTTTGGAAACCAATAAATATGGGAGGATTAATTCCATCCCATTTGAAGAAACTTAAAGCAACTGTGGATATTGAAGGAATCAAGACGATAAAAACATTTATTAAAAACGCAGGTCCTACAAAGAGAAAAAGATTTTTAACTTTTTTTCTCCTTTGCACTTTGAAACCTAAGGAGGTGGGATCTCCCACCTCCTTATTCACCTCCTTCTACTCTTTATTTTCTTGGAGGAACTGGAGGAACAATTCCTTCTTTAAGTTCCTTCTTGAATATTTCATCCCATTTTTTCATGTATTCTTCTGGTGTAATTTCATCTAGCCAGACTTTTTCTATACCTTCATAACACCACTGCCAGGTTTCTGGCCCCAAGAATGTCCATGTTGTATAACCATATTTTCCTTCTTTGAGTAACTTGTACTGAGTTTGGATATGCTCGACAAACACAGGATCAACATCTTCAGGTATTGTCTCTGATGGAATATTGACAGGTGCGATCCATTCACCTGGGAAATCTTTTTGAAGTTTCCCAAGTCCTTCTTTGTTGGTGAATATGTTGATGAGAAAATCAGCTGCTACATCTGGATTCTTTGAAGATTTGTTCACGGACAAAGTCGTACCAATACCAATATCCACTATTGGATAAGGAACTTCATCTCTTAAAGATGGGAATGGTGCCCAACCCCATTCGTCATCTGATGGCCAATAAGCTGGATCCCCTACCCACTGAAATCCCCATGTTCCAATTACCAGCATAGCAGCTTGTCTTGTAGCCACCATAGGCATAAAGTCCTCAGGTGCCAATGTAGTATAAACAGAAAATTCTGGCCAGTATTTTTTGAAGTCGTTCTTAAACATCTCAATAGCTTTTACAAAAACAGGATCACTCCAACTCATCTGCCCTGTCAGTGCTTTGTAAACATTCTCAGGTCCCGCATAATGATTGAGATAAACTGTTACAAAGTGCTCGTTTGTTGGCCTCCAATTCGCATTACCAGCTACTACAGGAATTATTCCCTTCTTTTTTATGGCTTCGCAAAGAGCTACCCATTCCTCACGCGTCTTTGGAATTTTCCAACCATTCTTTTCGAAGAGTGTTTTGTTGTAAATTATTCCCATGCTCTCGATAGTTTTAGGGATTGAATAGATCTTTCCATGTACTTTACCTATCTCCAGGAACAAACTTGGAATTTCCTTATCAAGACCTGATTTCCTGATGTACTCGTCTAAGGGAAAGAGTAATCCAGCTTTTGCGTATCGATTTGCTTCAGCAGGTCCCATGGTCATTACTATGTCAGGACCTTTACCTGCAACAATAGCTGCCCTAAGTACTTCTAAAAGTTGTGTCTTTACTGTTATTTCGACATCAACATTTGGATGTGTCTTTTCATAGGGCTCTACCAGATCTTTAATCATGGCATTTAGATGTTCAGGTGTGACCTCCTCATACCACCAGGTTATCTTGATTTGATCTTGAGCATAAATGGTTACTAATATTAAGAGCATAGCCATCATGATAAAAAACCTTTTCATAAAATCACCCCCTATTTGGATTAAGCAACTAATTTCAAGATTCTTTTTGCAAGTTCCGAAATTCTGATAGTCTGGAACCCTGGTACAAGTGATTCCAAAGTATCATTCAGAGGATCAATCCATTCCCGAGGTAATTGGTTAGCACCAAGCATCATTCCCATAATAGAACCGACTGTGGCACCGTTACAATCCGTATCTAAACCACTTTCGA
>CAZANP010000005.1:0-4893 GCA_964486555.1 uncultured Thermotoga sp.
TTTTAAAACTCGATATTGAAGGGAAAGGTGTCGAAAAAGTCACTTCTGAGCTATCCATATTAACGTAGAATATTGGATACGCAGGTCTTGGAGTTGAAATGGATTTCTTCTATGATGGGGGAAAAACTGTAAAACCTCCCAGAGAATTTGTGGAAAAGTACCTTGAAGGAATTCTGAGATTTCTGAGAAGTATTGATGTGGATTTGGTACTACTTCAAGAAGTTGATAAAGATTGCGATAGGACGTATCATATAGATGAAGCTAATGAGATCTCCAAGATCTTTCCGGATTATGCTTAGTCCTTCGCTCCCAATTACACTGTGAAATTCGTTCCCGTTCCTTTCACAAAACCAATGGGTAAGGTCGTCTCTGGTCAGATGATTGTCATAGGAAGGAACTTTGTAACGATACGCCTAACGTGGAGGTACTGGGGATTAAAGGAATAGATCTTAAATTCAAAAACTCCGATTACAATCCCGTTATGATCAGATTGAAAGCGAGGTGAGGCCTCTGGATCCGATATCAACGAACATCGAGAATCGCTTGAACTATGTTGAGATCAAAGCCCTTTTAGAAGGGCGTACAGATGTTCTGAGAAAAGCTCACATGGTTGAGACTCTTGTGAGGTTGAATCCTCATTTTGCAAGGATAGTCATTCAGAACCTGGAAAGAGATCTGGAAATTGTGTTTGAGGCGAAAAGAAAAGGAAACAACCTGATAAAAAGTGATGATAGGATAATGCTTCAGGATAGGTCGAGTGATCCAAACGTATCTTTCAAGTATCCCGCATTCGTTCCAGAATCCTCATCGTTCCTTTTCATAGCAGCTCATGAAAGAGAGCATGTAAGAGACATCATAAGGAAAGCTGTGTTGGAAGGAAAACTGGCAATGGTCTTTGTGAGATATTTCGTTTCCTACGATTCCAAAGGAAGACTCTACGTCTCAGGTGGTCTCACCTGGGGTAAGATCGTTGACTCCTTCGCCTGATCACCTCGCAGTATGTCTCACTATACAGACCGATCTTGGGAAGACCACATCAAAGGTTTCACGAAGGGTCATTCTGAATTCCACATTTTCCGGAATTTCCAGGATCTTCCTCTCTCCTTTATCTATCTTATAGGTTTCCTCACCCACGATTATCTCTATAGAATCCCTTCTTCTGTTACTGATCTCAAGTTTTGAACCTTTCCTTGAAAATCTGACGTTGAAATGTTCTTCTTCTGCTTCATCTCCCTTGATCTTCAAATTAACATCCAGAGGAAATTCTGTATCAAAGATTGCCAAAAAATCCTTCGTATATTTCATCAGAACTCCCACGAACTCTTTCCAGTCATCTCCAATGTTCACTTCATAGACAACTTTCTTTCCAATATTTCTCTCAAGGAGGGGGTCGTAAGCATTTCCCACAAACTCCACAGCGGATTGACCAACACTGCTTATATACTTCTTGTTAGATGCTATAACTGAACTTTTCGGCACCAGGTATCTTCCAAGGAACAGATTGAAACTTTGGACAATGGCATCTCTCACTGCTGAGAAGAAGTTCCTCGTTTTATCCCTTAACCACACGAAAAAACCTTTCCTGTACACTTTCATAATGTTTTCTCTTTCCCTGAGTTCAATCTCGTTCATGAGTGAAACGGGCCTGAATACACCGAAAAGGGTTGGGTATTCGGATTTGTAAATGAAGAATCCTGTCTCAAGGTGAGTTACGTTGTCATGAGGTTTTTCGTAGACGAGGAGAAAACCGGTGGACTCTAGGAAAAATCTTCCCCATATGGCGTCTCCATTTTTAAGCTTGACCACGATCATATTCTTTTTAAAGAGTTTCAAACAAGCATCCTTTGAAGTCGCTTTAAAATAACTAACGATAAGGGTTGCTACGAATATGACAGCAATCGTTATAGCAAACGTATCCAAGATACTCCCCCCTGTGTCAATCAGTATTCTTCCTCTTCGTCGGTGAAGAGATCTTCCTCTTCTTCGAAAAATTCCTCCTCATCGAAAAGATCGAAGAGTTCTTCCTCCACCTCTTCCTCTTCCTCCACGGTTTCTTCTTCCGCCTTGCTCTTCTGCTCGGAGGAAGTCGACATTCCGAGAGGTTTTTTGGGATCGAGGTATCCTCTGAACACTTCCTTCTCCTTCCCATTCGTTATCAGGAATGCTCTAGCCTCAACAGGCTTCCCTATAGCCTGTAAAATCAGTTTTATGAGTTCGTCATCAATGTCATGATCCTCCTGAGGTTTCACAACCAGATAACCTTCTTCATAGGACACCTCACTTTTTGTCATGCTAGCTCTTTTTGCTATTTTGGCATCCATTATGACCTTTCTTGCTGTCTCCTTATCAACAGACATTTTGAGAAGGTACCTGAATGCCATATAAACACCTCTCTTCACCGAAATTTGTTATCGACTTTTGGTATTATACAAAAACTACCGTTTAATTCAAGATGCCGGAAAGAAAAATATTTGAGAAAATACAATGTTTTCAGGTGTACTATCTGGGGTTTACCGGTAAACTATCAACGAAGGATTTTATGATACTTTCCACTTCTTCCTTTCTCTCGATTCTGTCTATCCAATCTCTCGGAATAGCTTCCAAACCATAGTAGGTCCCTGCTAATCCTCCTGTTACAGCTCCCGTCGTATCAGCATCCTCTCCAAGAGATACCACCTCCCTCACCGCTCCTTCGAAACTGTCGGTTCTGAGGAAAGCCCAAAGAGCGGCTTCCAGGGTGTGGACAACGTAGCCACTCCCCCTCATATCATCCATACCGAATTCGTGTATGCTCCCACTTAGAATTCTTTCATAGTGCTTCCACTCGTTGACGTAGAATTCTCCTGAGTAGATTTCCTTACTCTCCTCGATCGATTTGTAATAAGACTTCATTTTATCCACTCCATCGAGAATATTCCAAATCATCAAGGAGTATATACCACAGGCCATTAGTGTTCTTGGGTGAGCGTGCGTTATTTTTGAGACTTCATGTATTACTCTCAGCCTCTCATGTTTACTGCTGATACTAAAGTAGGCGAAAAAAACAACTGGTAGGATCCTCATGAGAGATCCGTTACCGTTATCCCATTCGTCATCTCCTCCCGCCTCTAAGGGTGGAATACCCCTCGCGATACGTCTTATCGCTTTTTTAGTGGTTCTACCATGATCAAACGAGAACCCCCTTGGGGTGAATTCTCCTTCATAAAACCATTGGACGAAATTCTTCGCTATTTTCGAAACATCGTATCCCTTCATCAGGGCATCTGCAGTCGCCAAGGTGAGAGATGAATCATCGCTCCACAAACCATAAGGTGTATGAATTTCCCCTACCTCTTTAAAATCTCGATCCAAACACCTACTCACCATCTGATAGGTAAAGCCGAAAGAATCACCGACTATCACTCCCCAGATTCCACCTTCAAGTTTCAAACGAATGGACATACTCATCCCCCCTCTTTCAGAGATCAAGATATTTTAACATCCAATCACTCAATGAATCTCGGATTTTTTGGACGAAGGTGGTAAAAATCGCAGCTTGGGAATGTACAATTTGAAGAAAGAATCCAACAAGGAGGTGCTCACATCTTGTTCGATGAAGTGGTGGAGAGAAGAGGGACAAATTCTTACAAATGGGATTTCAAACCTGAGATGGAAGGTAACGTACCAGAGGATCTGATACCTATGTGGGTTGCAGACATGGATTTCAGAGCACCATCTGAAGTTTTGAAAGCACTTGAAAAGCGAGTAGAGCACGGGATATTCGGTTATACCTTCAGACCGGAGGAGTATTACGAAGCCATAACGAATTGGTACTCGAAGAGGCATGGTATAGATGTACCCAGAAGCTGGATAGTTCACATTCCAGGGGTTGTACCGGGAATCGCACTACTACTCAGATTGTTCACGTCCAAAAGCGATGGAATCATAATCCAACCACCAGTTTACTGGCCATTTTTTGATGTCATAGAGGGCAACTCCAGAATGATCGTGGAAAACACACTCTTATTGCAGGATGATAGATATATCATGAATTTGGAGGATTTGAAGGAAAAAGCGAAAGGTGCGAAGGTGATTATCCTGTGTAATCCTCATAATCCTGTTGGCAGGGTTTGGACCAAAGACGAGCTCGAGGATGTTGCGAAAATAGCTGAAGAGAACGACCTATTGGTGATATCAGATGAAATCCATATGGATATAATATTCAAACCCAACGACTTCGTATCCATGGTGGAGATCGAAAGAATCCATGACAGGCTCGTGGTTCTAAGCTCTCCGAATAAAACCTTCAATTTGGCTGGTATTCAATCAGCGTTTGCGATCGTTCCCAATCCCCGCATCAGAAGAATCATAGAGAAAGAAGTGAGTTCTCTTCACCTTCAATCATCGAACGTTTTCTCCATAATCGCGACAATGGAAGCATACAGAAACAGAAGCGGCTGGTTGGATGATCTGATCGAATACCTCGAAGGGAATATAAATTTCGTTCTTGAGAGACTTCAGAAAACCTGTGTGAAAGCCAAAAAACCCGAAGGGACATACCTGATGTGGCTCGATTTCAGAAGATGTGGTATACCGTTCGAAGATCTTCCAAGGATCCTCGTAGAAAAAGGGGTGTGGCTCCAGGATGGTCGAAAGTTCGGTGATACTGGTAAAGGTTTTATGAGAATGAACATCGCAACACCAAGATCCATCCTTGAAGAAGCTCTCTCCAGGATAATACGAGCTGTTAATGGATGAGAATATTCCTAGAACTTGATATCCTGAATCTGTTCTGATAAGCTTTATATAGTAGCCTTCATATCGAGGTGATGAATCGATGAAAAAGTCATTTCTTATTCTTTCTTCAGTTTTATTGATAATACTTACTGGCTGTTTTAAACCTGGCATATTCAC
>CAZANP010000005.1:4993-52865 GCA_964486555.1 uncultured Thermotoga sp.
ATAACAGTTAAATAAATTGGAGGGATAATTTGCCAAGGGGTTACATGGGATTTGGTGGACCTGGATGGTGGATGGCAAGTTGTTTACTCTTGCTCATAGCCGAAAAACCATCGTATGGATACGAACTTGCTTCAAGGCTGAAAGAATTTGGGATAATTTTCCCAGGTATTGGTCATATGGGAAGCCTGTATCGAAGCCTTTCGTTCCTAGAAACTTCAGGATTCATAGTACCAGAGTGGGATGTTACCATGAGTCCACCTAGAAAGGTTTATAAACTGACTCCGTTGGGGAAAGAGTATTTGAGAGATATAGCCCAAATCATGAGGAATTTAAAGGTCAGTTTGGATAAGTTCTTGGAGATATACGATAATCTGGAAAAAAAGAAAGATTCAAGTTGAAAATATTTTGTCCTTTATCTCCTCCACTTTTCTATAAACCTGCTCTTCTTCAACTGTGAGGAACTTTCCATCGTAATAGAGCCATTTACCGTTCACCATGGTTGCAAACACATCGCCGGAGTTTCCGGCATGAACGAGGTTCGATATCAGATCGATCTCAGGGTAATAATGTGGTTTCTTGGTATCCACAACCACAAGATCCGCATCGAAACCTTCCTCCACCTTTCCAGATCTTTTAAAACCCATGGCTACCGCCCCGTTAAGCGTGGCGATTTTAAAAGCTGCTTTAGACGGGAGAAATTTTGGATTTCTCAATTTTTGGATGAGCGTGGCGAGTCTCATCTCATGCCATATATCCAAGGAATTGTTGCTGGCAGAACCATCGGTTCCGAGAGAGACTATCAGCTCATTCTCTATCATCTCATGAACCTTAGGTACACCGTTTCCAAGCTTCAAATTACTCGAGGGATTATGGGAAATGTAAAAAGAAGAGGTTTTTCGTGCCTCTTTCATCTCGCCTTCTTCCATGTAAACACAGTGAACCGCTATCATCTTCACTTTGCTCATACCTAACTTCAATAGATCTTCCAGTCTGTACATCTTTCTCTCTTTCTTCGTCTCAAGAATGTGCATTGTAACTATGGCGTCATTGAATGAAGCGACATCGAAGATCTTTTTCAAATATCTTGGAGTACAGAGGTAAGGTGAATGGGGTCCAAACCCTATTTTTATCCTCTCACCATGGCTTTCATGCCATTTTTCAAATAACGCTAAATTCTCTTTAAGCCTTCCTCCATCATCTCTTTCATCTCCAACCAATCCTCTTGTCAAAACAGCTTTCATACCAAAATCCGCCACTGCCTGAGCCACCCATTCCTCCTTGAAGTACATATCAACGAAAGCTACGATCCCTCTTTTCACCATCTCCATCTGAGCTAATATCGTTCCCCAATATATCATCTCCTCCGTAAGCTTGTTCTCTACAGGTAAAACTTTCTTGAAAAGCCATGTATCGAAGGGCTCATCATCGGAGATGCCTTTGAGAAGTGACATGGGGGCGTGTGTATGAGTGTTGAAAAATCCGGGAATAACGAGTTTCCCTTCCAAATCGAAATCACAGACATCAGTTTTTCTCCCTATCTCCACGATTTTACCGTTTTCTATCCTTAAAAACCCCTCAAACGGCGTGGACGACCAATCTTTCAAAATTCTTGCGTTACATATGATCATGCATTATCACCCTTTCATAATTATATGAAGTAGAACGATGTATAAAGTTGAGATCACGTTGCACAGTATCATGACAGGAAAACCTACCTTCAGGTATTCAACATAACTTATTTTCCTCTTTATATGTCCCTCCAGAAGTCCTATTCCAACTATACTGGATGCTGTACCTGTCATGGTACCTATACCTCCGAAACTCGCACCAAGGGCCAGAGCGAACCATAAGGTTTCCGGGAATCCCTTACTTACGAGATCTCTGACAACAGGGATCATGACAGAAACTGTTGGAACGGCTCCTATGAACGAAGATGTCAATCCCGAGATCCAAAGGAATATTATCTTCAGAAGAAGAACATTTTTCGAGAACGTCAAGATCCCTCTTGAGATCAAAGAAACTATCCCCACTTCTTCCAGAGCGTAAGCTATCATGAAGAGTCCTATGAAGAAGAATATGGTGTCCCACTCTATACTGGAAGATATACTCTCAAAGCTCTCTCCTGAGAATATCATAACCAGGGCGGCGCCTGTGAGAGCGATCGTCGCCATTTCGTAATCCAGGGTCTCGTGGAGTGTGAAGAAAAATATCACACCCACGAAGATCCAGATGACCCTTCTTAGCAATTTCCTATCGGTTATCGCTTTTTCAGGTTCCATAAGGGAAAACTTCTCCAGCTTCTCCTTAACATCCGGTATTACCAAAAATTTTTTGAACAACCAAAGAGTTGCGAAAAATGCCGCTATGGATGGGGGAGCCATGAAGAGCATGAATTCTAGAAAACCGATTCCACTCGCAGAACCGACGAGTATGTTCGGAGGATCTCCTATCATGGTGGCTGTTCCTCCAATGTTGGACGATATGACTATCAAAAAGAGAAAAGGTGTGGGATCCACCTCCACGGTGTCAAGGAGAAGGAAAAGGATGGGTGAGAACAGTAGAATCGTTGTTACATTGTCAAGAAACGCCGAAAAAATGGCAACAAGCATCGATATGTACACTGTCAATCTCCAAAACACACTACCTCCTGCTCTTATTACTTTAATCGCTGCGTACTGAAAGAAGCCCGTTTTCTTGAGAACACCGACTATTATCATCATACCAAGGAGAAGCCCTATAGTATTCATATCGATGAACTCACCTATTCTGTGTATCTTCATTCCTTCAACAAATTTGGTGAAAGCAACGATGAGTCCCATGAGGAGAACTATCGCTGACCTTTGAAACTTCCCGAATATTATGAAGTAATAGGTTAAGATGAATATACCCATTACAAAGATTTTTTCCAACACGTTATTCCCTCCAAAGAGCGTTCAGCACCTCTAAAGAGCTCAAATCTCCTATGATCCTTCCTGTTTCATCCACAACCGGTAATTCTTGAACGTCGTTGTCTATCATTATCTTCAAAGCATCGGATATAGGAGTTTCAGGAGTTACCCAAAGAGGTTTCATCATGATCTCCTCAGCAGTTTTAGCCGTTATAACTTCCAGATCCTTCAAAACATTCTCAGGTTTTGGAAAGATACCGAAAAACCTGTAACCAGATACTTTAAGAAGGTGAAGTACAGTTATAATGCCAACTATTCTCCCATCATCAACTACGTAAACCGATCTGGTTATAGGGTCCTCAAGCAGCATTTCAACGATCTCTTTTATATGTACGTTCCTAGAAACGATTGTCGGTTTCGTAGATACGGTCCTGTAAATCTCTTTCACCTTTTTCAAAACGTATCCCTCCCCTAGTATCTCAGTATCATATACATACTCGATACGGTAAGACTCACTATCAACACGACTGCTCCGACTTTCATGAACTCAGTGAAGGAGATCTCTCTTTTTGTGAATCTTTTAAGAAGGGCTAGCCCCACAACGTTTGCAGAAGCGCCTATGGACGTTCCATTACCTCCCAGGCACGCTCCCAAAGACAGTGCCCACCAGAGAGGCTGGAGGTTGAAAAATAGCGATGGGTGAACATTCGGTAGTTTTTTTATTATAGGAATCATCGTGGCGGTATAAGGAATGTTATCGACGAAGGCAGATGCTATACCAGACACGTTCAAGATTAAAATCTCTGCCAATTTGAATGATCCCATAGAAATCGTCACCAAATGCTCTGCCAGTTTCTTTAAAATTCCTGTCTCCTCTAATCCCCCAACGATTATGAAAAGTCCAAAGAAAAAGAGCAAAGTACTCCATTCAACATCCTTCAATATCTCCTCCAATTCATCCTTACCAAGATAGCTCAGAGCCACAAAACCTATCAAGAGAGCTATGACGGAGCTTTCTATCCTCAAAATATGTTGGAAAGAGAACAAGATGATAACAGTTATCAAAAGAAATATCGAGAAATTAAAGAGCCTTCTGTCTTCTATCGCCTTCCTCGGGTCAAAGCGCTGATAATCCACAGTGAGGTGTTTTTTGAAAATTTCCTTTCTGTATATGATGAGCAGGACACTCTCCACGACTACAAAAACAAGCAAAACAGCTGGGGCGACATTTTTTATGAAATCCATGAAATTCAATCTTGCAGCAGAAGCTATCATTATATTTGGAGGATCTCCTATTATGGTGGCAGTACCTCCTATGTTTGAGGAGAATATCTCGTTGAGAACGAAAGGGACAGGGTTCAGTTCCAAACTGTCGCATATCGCAAAAGTTATCGGAAGTATCACCAGAACTGTTGTTACATTGTCTAGAAATGCCGATGTTAGAGCGACCAGAGCTCCCAAGGACAGAAAAAGGTATACTACGTTCCCCTTCGTTATTCTAAGCATGTACAACCCTAAAAACTGAAAAAAGCCGCTTCTTTTCATAACGGAAACGAGTATCATCATACCCATAAGGAGAAATATGGTGTTGAAATCAACGTATTTCACGATGGCCTCAACTTGATTTTCAAAGACACCAGATAACAGAAGAGCAACTGCCCCCAACATTGCGATGACGGTTCTGTGATGTTTCTCCATGATGATAAGAAGGTATACAATAAAGAAGATAACAACCGCTATCAAACCATGTATACTCAATTCAGCTGCCTCCTCGGATTCCCTGAAAAGAATTCTTGTGGAGGTGACGGGTATGAACAAGTTTCTGATCTTCATATTCGTTCTTGTAACTATTAACTCGTTTTCTATTATAACTCTCAACCTTCATATGATGAGCGATGAACAGGCTTCGGATGTCCTTTTGGATGTGAAAAACAAAATAGAACAACTGGCTCCCGATTACACCAAAATAATTTTCGATTCGGCAACTCCGGCATCTTATGAGCTATTCTTTCTTATTGGATACAACGCTTCCCTGGAGGTTTACGTTGGCGAATGGAAAGAAGATTCAAAAGTCGTATCAAGATGCGAATACGATCCCAAAGGTTACAAGTTCTACAGAGATTTCATCATGGAGTGTGCTTCTTACCCTCTTGAAAAAGCTTCTTTCAAGAAGTTCAGTATGGGAGATTTCTCCAGTCCATTCAGATTAACGTACCATCCCGCCCTAGACGAATACCCAGATTTCAGCCCAGATGGGAAATATATCTGTTTTATATCAGACAGAATCGGGGGAAACAGGAACATATTCCTGATCGATAAAGAGACGGGAAAACTCATACCAAAACCTGTATACGGGAGTAGCGAGTACTTCCCAAAATTTTCTCCCAGTGGTAACAAAATGGTATTTCAGGGATCTCTTCATGGGAATTGGAACATATACACCATGCCTCTCGAAAACTACTCCAGGAGTATAAGAAGGGTATCTTCCGGTAGAGCTCCCGCGTATTCTCCAAACTGGTTGGATGAGGATAGAGTGATATACGTTCAAGACCATGCCACATCGAACTATTTCGTAGTAGCTGATACGAGGACGTTGAAAAGAAAGGTGATAGAGCTTCCTTTCGATCGGATATTCTCCCCAACTCCTCACGGAAGTGATCTCTATTTTGTAGGACTTAAGAAAGCGGATTTTGGAATATACAAATTAACTCCCGATGGAAGTATTATCACAGTGGAAGACACGGAATACAACGAACATGATCCATGTATCAAAGGAGATTTCCTAGTATTCACTTCGAACAGAGATGGAATTTATAGATTATGGGTGAAAGATATGAAAACTGGGAAAGTCTGGTGCCTCACGGAGGATATTCCTTATGATACCTTTTACCCAGCTTTCTCGCCGGATGGTTCATTGATCGCTTTTTCTGTTTACAAAACGGGTTCCGAACCTGATATATGGGTAATAAGGTTCAACCCATCAGAGGAGTCTTCTCCCCTCGACAATCTTCCCTAGCTTCTCGCGATCTATGAGAACAATTTTATCCAGATGCCCCTTTCCAGCAAATTCCTTTGCGAGATCTATCACGTTTTTTGAGAAATACGAATTGGTTATCACAGCACCTTCTTTAGCACCATATATGTATGAG
This sequence comes from uncultured Thermotoga sp., assembly GCA_964486555.1. Classification (GTDB taxonomy): domain Bacteria; phylum Thermotogota; class Thermotogae; order Thermotogales; family Thermotogaceae; genus 4484-232. The sequence continues at coordinate 11,031 of CAZANP010000005.1, forward strand.
GATGCTATCACTTCTTTCAAGACTTCCTCCCCTAGCTTGTTTTTCCAGAATTTCACCTGAATAACCATCCTTTTTCTACCCCTCCTGAGCAGTATATCAGCACCAAAATCTCTACTTTTTCTAGTTCTGATCACTTTATACCCAAGACTTTTCAGGATCCTTTCCACAAAAATTTCGAATTCGTAAGGATTGTCTATATTTTCAAGCTGTTTTAACCTTTCGCTTTTCCATCTTTTCCTCCTCCAGAGAAAGTACAGGATGAAAACAAGCACTGCAATAACCAACGATATTTCAACGTAGAACATGCTCGAATTCCTCCAATTTCTTGAGAATGACTTTGGTTCTGTGTACATTAACGTTCGAATTTATCCTCCTGACCGCTTCCAACACGTCCTCTGTTCTTTCCAAAGAAACGATTCTCACATCTTTAATGTTGTTTTGAAAAGCTTCGTAAAGTATCTCCTTCAGGATACCGAAGTTCACTTTGAAATCCACATAAAACAGAATCTTTCTCATGTTTTTCTTCACCATGAAGATACCATGGTTCAACTCTCTGTATTCCCAATTCTTCCTCTTAAAATAACTTACAATCACTCGCTTCACTTTTTGAGGGTCTTTTGGACGTCCCCTTTTTTTTCTGTAAGCTATGAGAAAAAGAATCAAGGATAAGATAACGGCTACTATTACCTTTATGGGTTCAAAGATCAAAAGAATCACCTCAAGCATGTATTATCATGGGAATTCCTTGAACGTCTTCTCCCTCACCGAATTCAACAGCCTCTCCCGAAGCTATCCTTTGAGTTGTCCATAGCAAGGCCAACGCATCGAAAATATCATCCATCTTGAAATTGACTTCTACATCGTCCCACCTGAAATTGGCCAGGTACTTTTCAAGGAGTTTCCTTCTCTCCAATATCCCTGCTTCTGTATGCTTGGAGTGGAGTTTGTCCCCTTTCATCAAAGTGAAAGAAACCTCAGGATGTCCCTCTCTAAGGGTATTTTTGAATCTTTCAAAAAGCTCCCTTGCCTCCCTTATCTTTGGAAAGAGGAGATACATTTGCTTTGGGATACCGATTCCATATTTTTTCTTTATATCCCTGTAATTTCGTTCTTTCAGCATTTCCAGGGTTGGGGGGGGAATCACAGAAGAGGGTGTTCCAACGATTTTTCGAATCATTTCATCACATAACCTCATCGTCGTTCTTCTTTCACCAATTTTTCTGGGCTTGTGTAAAAGACCTATGGGAATATCGATGACCACAAGGTCAGAAAAAGAAAGGATTCGTCTGAGACTTTTAACAGCGCCAACACGTATTTCAACTCCACGTTTCAGAGCAAAAACCCAACCTCCTGGGCATCCATCCACACCACACAGTATCATGGCTTCACCTACTTCAAGAAAGCGCTTCTCAATATGGTGTCTATGAGCTCTTCAAAAGACATTCCTTTGGCTCTGGCGGAAGCTGGCATGTCGCTCAATTCGGTAAGGCCGGGAATTGTGTTTATCTCCAAAAAGTAGAATTCACCATCTTTTAGTATTCCATCGACCCTTCCAAATCCTCTACATCCAGTCTCTTCAAAAGCTTTCACAGCTATTTCTTTCACTCTTCTCTCTTCCTCAACAGATAGAGGCGCTGGGAGAATGAATTCTGTCATACCTGGAGTGTACTTTGCCACGTAGTCATAAAACCTTCTCTTGGGTTTTAGCTCGAGTATGGGTAAAACTTCAAAACCCTTCTCTGTCTCGATTATGGAAACTGTTAGTTCTCTCCCTTTCACGTATTCTTCCACGATCATCTCTCGATGCGTTTTCAATTCCTTTTCGAGCGCTTCTTTATACTCCTTCTCGTTATCGCATATGTGTACCCCTATACTCGAACCCTCACTTCTGGGCTTTATGACACAAGGATAACCAACAGGAGATTCCTTAACTTCTCTCACGATCTTATATTCAGGAACAGGCACGATCCCTTTTAACACTTTGTAAGTGAACAACTTGTCAAAACAGATAGAACTTGCAAGAACACCAGAACCGGTGTATTTAACCCCCAGCATATCAAGGATCGCTTGTATTCGTCCATCTTCACCAAAAGTTCCATGCAGGGCGATGAAAGCAACATCGGATTCTTTTAAAATACCTATTTTCTCAAAAAAATCCTCTCTCACATCCAGAGGGATAACATCGTACCCAAGTTTTTTCAAAGCTTCTACGACTCTTTTCCCACTTTTCAACGATATCTCACGTTCTCTCGAGATTCCTCCCATCAGAACCGTTACCTTCATTGCTTTCCCCCTTGAGGTTGAAGAATATCTTGTTGTCTAAAACGATGGCTGGAGTATCCGATTTAACACCCCTCGTCTTACCACACGATTCGCATTTCAGGTAGAAGCCGTATTTCCCATACTTCATGGTCATGTAACTTCCACATTCACATTTTCTATCACTTTGCATATCTATTTTTATCCCATTCACACCTTCCAACAGATTTTTAAAACCGACATAAAACTTTTTCAGTAGATCCTGGTACTCTTGTTCTCCATTTTCTATTTCATCGAGCTTTTCCTCCATCTTGGCTGTGAAATCTAGATCAACGATCTCACCAAAATATTTTTCCATGAAGTCGTTAACGATAGAGCCTAGAAGAGTTGGCACGATCTTCCTTCTCTCCTTTTTCACGTATTTTCTTCTGAAAAGGGTTCTTATTGTGGAAGCGTACGTACTCGGTCTTCCTATACCTCTCTTCTCCATTTCTTTAACCAGGGTGGCTTCGGAAAAACGCGGTTTGGGTTTTGTTTCCATCTCCTTGATCTCTACCTTTTCTATCTCAATCGACTCTCCTTCTTCTTTATTGAAGGTTGTGACGCTTTCTTTTATCATCTCCAAAACCAGCTCAAAACCATCGAATATCCTCTTTCTTAATACTCCGAGAAATCCAAATCTACCACTTTCATCTTTCAATACGATTTCTGTCTCTTCATAAGTGGATTCCTTCATTTGAGATGCCATAAATCTTTCCCAAATGAGCTTGTAGAGTTTATACTGATCGTTGTCCATCAGATTTTTCGCCTTATCAGGTGTCATATAAACGTTTGTTGGTCTTATCGCTTCATGAGCATCTTGAATTTTTCCTTTCTTTACGGCCTTGTAATCACCCTTGAAATCTTCTCCAAATTTTTCCTCTATGAAACGCAATGCTTCTTCCTTCGCTATGTCGGAAATTCTTGTTGAATCGGTCCTCATGTAAGTTATGAAAGCGATATGGCCCTCATTCGTCTCAATACCTTCGTAGAGTTGCTGTGCTATCATCATGGTTTTTCCAACGGAGAATCCCAATTTACCGTAAGCTTCCTGCTGAAGAGTACTGGTTTTGAAAGGTTCTGGAGGTTTTTTCTTGACGATCTTCTTTTTTATACTCTTCACATACAGTTTCTTTAAACCCTTTAAATCTCCAACCACTTCTTCAGGTACTTTCTTCACCTTTTTTCCATCTAATTCGAAGAATTCGAATTTAATGTCATCTACATATACGAACGCTTTCAAATACTTTTCCGGCTTGAAAAGGAATCTTTCTTTTTCCCTGTCACACACCAACTTCAAAGTGGCAGATTGAACTCTTCCCGCGCTCAAGATTGACCTCATGCTCCTCCAAAGGATGGGACTTATACTGTAACCTACGATCCTATCCAGAATTCTTCTTGCAAACTGAGCTTTCACTTTGTTCATATCGATCCTTCTTGGCTTCTTTACAGCTTCTCTTATGGCACGTGGAGTGATCTCTGAAAACACTATCCTCTTTTCATTTCCCAGGATTCCAAGAAGCCTCGCAATGTGCCACGCTATGGCTTCTCCTTCTCTATCCATGTCAGACGCCAAAAGTACTTCTTTGCCTTTAGAAAGATTTCTCAGTTTTTCAACAATCTTCTCTTTCTTGGGAATTATGACGAATTCAGGTGAGAAATCATCCATCTTTACCCCGAATCTACTCTTGGGAAGATCAACGATGTGACCCATTGAAGCAACCACTTCATAGGAATCTCCTAGAATTCTCTTTATGGTGGAAGCTTTCGCAGGGGATTCAACTATGACGAGTTTCTTTTTTTTACCTTGCAAATTTTCTAACCTCCTCCATTATGTCCCTAAATCTTTCCTCGTCAACACTCTCCACGTATATCCTGACAACAGGTTCCGTTCCAGAGGGCCTGACGAGCATCCATGTATCCTCTCCAAAAAAGAATTTCATTCCATCCGTTCTATCTACAGATGTCACTTTCAAATTAGCAAAGGATTCCTCTATATCCTCAAAATTTCTGATCACGCTTTCTTTTTCCGAATCATCACGAAATTCAAGATCTATTCTGGCGTTATAAAATTTTCCAAAATTTTCCTCAAATTCTTTTTTTATCTCGGAGAGTTTTTTTCCTTCGTAAGCCATCATTTCCAGTATCAAAAGGTCCGCCAGTATACCGTCTTTTTCGGGAACGTGGTCTTGTATTGAAAGTCCGCCGCTTTCCTCACCTGCTATGACAACGTTCTGTGTCAAGATGAGATTACCGAGGTACTTGAAACCGACAGGTGTTTCTATGACGTTCTCACCGAAAGACTTAGCTACCGCATCGAGAGCTTTCGACGTTGCTATACTTCTTGCTGACGGGCCTTTTTTACCCTTGTTTTTATAGAGATGCCATGCAAGGAGTGCTATCACTTCATTGGGTTTCACATAATTTCCTCTTTCATCGACGATGCCGAATCTATCCGCATCCCCATCCACAGCAAGTCCTACATCCAATCCCTTTTCCACAACGAGATTTCCAAGATAACTCATTCTCTTCTGATCAGGTTCTGGTCTTCCTCCACCAAAATAAGGATCCCTGTAATTATGAATAATCAAACATTCTTTTGATATGGATCTGCAGATGAGGTCAAGGTAACCTATAGCGGTTCCATAAAGTAGGTCCATAGCCACTTTTACTCCCGAATCCGCTATTTTGTCAAAATCCACCAGTTCTTTTAATCTTTCCACGTAGTCTTTGGATGGATCTATCAATTCGAAAAGGCCGTTATGCGTGGCCTTCATGATATCCATTCTTCTTATCTCAAGATTACCGGACTGTATTTCAGCAATTTTGGATTCGATAAAGCTGGTGACCTCAGGAAGAGCCGGGCCTCCATCTGAAGGATTGAATTTGAATCCACAGTACTCTGGCGGATTGTGCGAGGCAGTTAGATTGATACCACCTGAAAGTTTTTCCTTCCTGATGGTGTAAGATACGACGGGAGTCGGAGTGGGTTTTTCGGTCATGAAAACCTTTATACCGTTTCCCACAAGAACCTCTGCTACAACCCTCACAAATTTCTCTGTCAGAAATCGTGTATCTCTGGTCACTATAACTCCTTTTTCTGGATCCTCTTTTTCTTTTATATACTCGGCCACAGCTTGGGAAACTATTCTTAGATTCTCGAAAGTATAATCATCCGCTATGATCCCTCTCCATCCCGAGGTGCCAAAAGTTATTTTTTTCACCTTTTCACTCTCCCTTGTTCCCTAGCCTTCTTAGAAAAATCCTTCTTCCAAGATTTCTATCGTAATCACTCCAGGATTTATTCGAATCGGATTTCTTCTCCTTCTCACTTATTTCTCTGAATCTTGACATCTTGGCATCCAAGTTTTCCACGTGGTGAAGGAGGAACGCCTCAGGAGTTTTTGGAATTATGGGAGAACCCCATTCGAGCTCTCCATGATGTGAAATTATCATATGCTCAAGTTCTAAAACCTTTTCATCCTGGATATCGATCTTTTTTGCTTTCTCCCAGAGTAAAGCCACTCCTATCGTTATGTGTCCCCTGAGCTCGCCTTCAGTTGTGACCTCAATTCCCTTCGATGTCACCTCGTATTCATACACCTTTCCCACATCGTGAAGGAGAGCTCCCGCGATCAAAAGATCCCTGTTTACAAGATCTCTGTACATTCTCCACGCATAATCGCACAGTTCCGCTACCGATACACTGTGCTCTAGAAGACCTCCAAGATAGGCATGGTGCACTTTCATTCCCGCAGGTGCCTTTAAAAATTTCTTGAGAAATTCTTTGTCGTTGACGAAAAATTCCCTCAATATAGCCTTTATTTCCTTGTCTTTAATGGAATCTATGAAATTGAGCAATTTTCTGTATAGATATTCGACATCTTTTTTGACAGTCTCCACGAATCGATTTGGATCGTACTCACCATCAGGAAGTATCTTTATGGAATCTACCGGTTTGTCAACGTTCAACTGTATCCTTTCCTCAAAGAAAACCACTTTCCCTTTTACCCTTATTATGTCCCCTTCCTTCAACCTGTTATCGTTGAATTCTGCGTTGTACCAATCCACAGCCCTCACAGAACCTGTTTTATCTTCAAGAGTGAGTAACAGGAACTTTTTCTGATCCTTGGATTCCTGGAGTTTTTTACTCCGTACCTTGAGAGTGGTTTCGATGTACTGATTCATGTATTTTTCAAATTGATGTACAAACGGTTCTTTAGTTTCAGTCATTTTGAATTGTTCCAAAAATTCCTTCGGTATGAGATCCTTAAGTTGCATCCAACCACATCCCTTCCTCCACTTTTACGATCTTCCCATTCCTGTGAAAAACCCTCGGAACTCTCCAAGATATACCCGTAGTGACTTCATAATTTATCGTTCCCACTTTTTTGGCTATTTCTTCCACGTATACAGCTTCCTCTCCTTGTCTACCTATTATGATCACCTCACTTCCGATTTTAACACCTTCCACATCGGTTAAATCCACCATTATTTGATCCATGCAAACTCTTCCTATTATCCTAGCTCTCTTCCCCTCTATTAAAACATCCCCGACGTTTGAAAGGCGTCTGTTCAAACCATCGCCATATCCGACTGGGACCACTCCCACAAGAGTCTTTCTCAGAGTTTTATAGGTCTTACCATAACTCACGAATTCTCCTTCCTCCAACCATCTGAGATGTACTACCTTGGATTTCCATTCGAGAATAGGCTTTATCCATTCTACTTTGAAAAATTCCGATGGTTGAAGACCGTAGGCGATGATTCCAACCCTCGACAGATCGAAATGTGAGTGATGCTGCAGAGAGATCAACGCGGGAGAGTTAAACATATGAGCGATCTCATAAGATATGCCGGATGTTCTCAAGGTCTTTATGAAATCTTCGAATCTCTTCAATTGATACTCGTTGTAGGGATCCTCTGGTATATCAGCGCTTGAAAAGTGAGAATAAATTCCTTCAAAGTGGAACCCAGAACTTGCCAGTTTTTTCGCCAGGATCAATGCTCTTTCAATGTCTGTTCCCAATCCCCCCATACCTGTATCCACGAAGAGGTGTACTTTCAATCTCTCTTTGGAGGACACCGCGGATTCTAATGCATCTAGCTGATCCTCAGAGTAAATGGTTATAGACAGATCTAATTCTAAAGCTTCTTCAGTTCTACTGGGTTCCACGAAATTCGATATCAAAATGGGTTTTCTTATACCTTCCCTTCTAAGAATCGCTCCTTCCTCCAGGAAAGCAACCATGAATCCCCATATATCGAGTTCTTCAGCTATCTTAGAGATGGTCCTCATACCATGACCATACGCGTTGGCTTTGACGACCAACATTATATTTCCGAACCTCTTTTTTATCTCCTCAATATTTTGAACGAACTTATCAATATCTATCGTCACTATTGTTCCTCGACTCAACAGGCACAATCCCTCCAAATAGGATTCTTTTTAGTACCTCTTTGTCACTCAGAGGATGAGGAAATTTGTAAATACCTTCGTCTGTAAGGAATGTCACAGAAAAAAGGCCAAATTTTACATCTTTAATGTCACTTATTCTTATGCTTCGTCCGCTGAAAAACACCTCTTTCTTCTCAGTGTCAACAACGATCTCCTTTTTATGAACAACGATGATCCATACACCGAAGAGGATCGTTAGTAAAACTAAAACTGCTTTCAAAACAGGTTTTAAAGGAGTGGAAAACAGATTTTCGACGATCAGGAAAAGGAATATCCATCCTGTGAATAGAAGCATTCTGTACCAGGTGGGAGTTCGAAAACGCATTATCATAATATTTTTAAAAACGCGGGATTATCCCGCGTCAACTCACCTCCATTTCGACTTCTTTTGGAGGTTTCACATACCTTCTGACCTTTCCCGACTTCAGACACCTCATACATACCTTTATGGTTTTAACACTTCCATCATCCATAATAACTCTCACTTTCTGCAAGTTGGGTCTGAACCATCTTCCACTCTTCTTATTCGAATGACTTACACGGTTTCCAGATTTAGGACCTCTTCCGCATATTTCACATTTTCTTGCCATGGACTATCCTCCCTTCTTCGCGTCTTTTCCACACAGGCTATATATTACCAAAAGGAGGGTTTTTTTTCAATGCTTTGGAGCATGTACCCACTGGCATGAATGCCTAGGTAACGATATTGAAACGAGAATTGAAGATCAATACCAGTGATATTACTTATGGGAGATCACTCACATTTTAATACCACTACCTTAGAAAATGTATCTTATGGAGCTTATAACCACTGCAAAGAAAACGATCCATCTGATCCAGTTGGATCCCTTCTCAACGGTGAATTTAGCTCCAAAGACCGCTCCAGTCATGTTTCCAAGGGATAAAATTGCCCCTGCTAGAAGATCCACCTTTCTCCCGATCAAGAATATTAAAAGTGAGAAAACAGTATATACCGCCACTATGAAAACCTTTATAGCGTTCGTTTTTACAAGATTCGTTCCTTCCATGAGAGTTATACCCAGTATGAGAAGAAACCCGACGCCTGCTTGAATGAATCCCCCATATATCCCTATTAGAAAGAAGATCAGAGTCTTTAAAAACACGTTTTCACTACTTTTTCTCTCCTCTAACCACAGTTTCGGTTTCCACACCAGAAACACTGCCATTGTAAGAAGCATGATTCCAACAACTCTCTCGAGTAAATCTCTCTCGATCTGTATGGCTATGAAACTACCGAGTATCGCCCCAAAAAGAGTGGGAATGGAAAGAAAAAAGGCTCTCTTCGCGTTGAGAACGTTCTTTTTCCTGAAGCGGTGAATCGCTACAAGATTTTGAAGGAGAATAGCTATCCTGTTCGTACCGTTGGCAACATCTATTCCCATTCCAAGTGTTGTGAGCATCGGAAGAGTTATCATCGAACCTCCTCCTGCAACCACATTCAAAAAACCAGCTATTGTTCCCGCAAAGAATACCAGGATGAACAGCATGAAGTTACCACCTCACCGATCACAAAATTGTGGCGTCACTCTTTCAGGTCACACTATATTGAGAATGCTTTTAAAAACGAGGAACAGTAAAGCAGACAATCCGGCAGTGAATGGAACCGTTACTATCCAGGAAAGAACCACATTTTTAAGAACACCAACATTTACGGTTTCCACACCTCTTGCAAGTCCCACTCCTGTAACGGATCCCACAACCACGTGTGTGGTGGAAATAGGCATTCCCAGAACCGATGCCAGTAACACCGTTGTCGCCGTTGAGAAATCCACTGCGAATCCTCTGGTGTTCGTAAGATGAGTGATACTTTCACCGACGGTTCTCATGACCTTGTAACCCATGAACAGAACTCCCATGGAAATACCTATTCCACCAATCATGAGTATGAGTGAGGGTATCTCGACCTCTTTAGGTATGGTGGATGTTTCGAGAATGATGAAAACCGCGGCGATCGGTCCAGCTGCGTTCGCTACATCGTTAGCGCCGTGGGAGAAGGAAACGTAACAAGACGTGAAGAGCTGGGCTTTTTTAAACACATTCTCAACAGATTCGTATTCGTCAGTATCCTTCATCTTTTTGATACTGAAGAAAGTTATGATGAAACCAATTGCACCTATCAGAAAGCCGTAAAGCGCTGAAATCGATAAAGACATCTTCAGCGTTTTTTTGAAGAACAGAAAGAACATCACGAAGATTGCGATGGAGATCAGAAGAGGAGCATATCTTTTGGCAGATTTCCAGGGACTGTTGGCATGAAGAATCAGACTAGAAATGGTTTTAAAGGTTATGTAGGATAGCAAACCTCCAAAAAATGGTGAGATCACCCAAGAAACAGCTATATGAAGAAAGGTAGGCCAATTTATGGATTCAAGGCCAAAAGCGACGATACCGAATCCCATCATCCCTCCAACTATCGAGTGCGTTGTGGATATCGGCATGCTCCAGTGTGTAGCTACAAGGATCCAAATTGTTGATGCAAGCAGAGCGGATAGAGCTCCATATAGAAAATATTCTGGTTTATCGATGAAATCAGGTTTTACTATGCCTTTCACTATGGTTTTACTCACGTGTGCTCCGAACATTAGAGCTCCTGCAAATTCCAAAAACATCGCTATGAATGCTGCTTGCTTCGGTGTTATAGCCTTTGCTCCAACAGCCGTTGCCATGGAATTTGCTACATCGTTTGCACCGATGGAAAAGGCCATGGCGAATCCCAGAATTGTGGTGAGAATCAACAGAATCAACATCTCCACCTTCCCTACTATCTTATGATCAAGTTTATCCTCTCTACAACGTTTTCAGCGTAATTAGCTATTTTTGAAAGCAATTTGCTCAGTTCCATGAAGAAGATCAGATCGACAGGATTGATCTCGTATTTTTTTGAAAAAAGGTATTTACCGAGCGTTACCGTGTTTACGTCCGTCTTCGTCTCTTCCTTCTCCACCTCTTCAGCTTCTGCTTTCTCTTTTTCAACTTCCTTTGGAGCAAAATCAGATTCGACGACCAATTTGAGCTCTTTCAAAGCGTCGACCATCTCTTCCACAGTCAACACTACGTTCTCTGTAAGTTCTTCCAGAAGTTCTTTGAGATCATCGAGATTTTCGACTCTGTTCATTAAAAGCAGTTTCAGGATATCATCTATGGTGTCTATGATCTTGTCCATCTCATGAACGATCATGAAGATATCCGACTTCTCAAAGTAGGTGTACTTGAGCTTCGAATACACTTCCCTTATCCTGTACTTTATGTTATCTGCCTCTTTTTCGAGTTTATCTACCTTTTCTGAATAATCCAGAGGGAGAGTCCCATCAAAGAATTTATCAAAAGCTGGTTTCAAAAATCTGACAGCTTCTTCTATTTTTTCTCCATGTAATATCATGAGATCGAGGGGTGACTCCTTTGGGAACATCCTGTCAATGAATTTCACCATTGTCCCCACTCCTTGAGGATAATTTGAAACAAACATCGGAAGAGACGAAATTGAGCGAGGTAGTAGAGATGAATACACGCTCAGAGGAGTACACCTGATTTTTAGTTTTTACAATTCATGTATTCCATTCAAGCGAGATGGTATTTCTCGATCACTTCTTCTGTGGTTGAACCCCTGTGAACTATATCTTCCAAAGCCTTCACAAGATCTTTCATAGAAGGATTCTGCCAAACGTTCCTTCCGAAAACTATGCCTTTTGCTCCTGCTTTTATCGATTCTTCTGCAACCTTCAGAACATCTCTAACGCTTTTCATCTTCGGTCCACCGAGTACGACAACAGGTACGTGAATACTGCTCACAAACTCCGAGAATCTGTTTACATCACCTGTATAAGGCATTTTTATTATGTCTGCTCCCATCTCCATTGCCATTCGCGCAGCATTTTCTAAAAGAGCAGGATCCTTTGCCTTCTCCTCCGGTATAGATCTTCCCCATAGAACAGGCTCTAACATGAGAGGCATGCCCCAGACATCGCACTTTTCAGAAAATTCTGATACCAGTTTGATAGTCTTTGCTAGAACTTCCTCATCCGTGCACCATGGGAATAGAACCTTCACAGCGTCGAACCCCCATCTCAGAGCAAACTCTACAGTCGCCGCCGGTTCATGAGATATGATGTCTTCGAAATTTCCAGGAGTTGTTGAGGGTAATGGAAAATCGACTGTTAGGATTCTCGCTGGGGTATTTTTTCCCAAAAACAAATCCGAAGTTATTTTTCCAAGGCCGGGACTCATTAACGTAGCATCTATTTCCAGCTTTATAAGATCTTTTAAAACTCCAACAGGATCCGATAAACCTTTTATGTTCCCCATTATCAATCCGTGATCGATCGGTATTATGACTGTTTTTCCCGTTTTTGGGTTGAACAATCTTGACAACCGTATACGCTTTCCATTCAACGGAATCCCTCCTCATCTTCTTCTAACGTTCTTCACCTCAATTCCATGTATGAAAGGTTTTATGAAGAACAAGATGCTCTTTATGAAAGCGTTGTTGTAACGAACCAATTCTCCTTCAACTTTTGGAGGTGTCCCTTCTTCTTTGCATGCAATCATGTTCAGATTTCCATGCACCTTACCACCGTGCCATTTAATTTTACTACCAACAACATCCAAATCTCCAAACACCTCTCCTGAGAAAAACAACTTGCCCGATACAACCGAAAGGTTCCCTTTCACAATCCCTTTCACCACAGCATCACCATTCATGACAACCACATCACCTTCGAATGTTTCACCCTCTTTCACAACTATACTGTCCACAATCAGGTCTCTCACATTTTCAGTTTCTCCAGAGTCGTCATACTCTACCTTCTCTGCCTTGCTCTTTTCCTTCAGAGCACGGATCAATTCCACCGCTTCATCCACAGTTATTTCATTCTTTTCTACAGCTTCAAGGATTTTCCTCAAAGCTTCTTCCATTATCTTTACCTCCCTTCCTTTTCTTCAAAATCGCCAAGGCATCGTCTAAGGAAATCACACCCTTTTTGAACTTTTCGATGACATCCTCTTCCACTCTTTCCTCTTCTCCAATAGGTTTCAGATTGAGTTTTTCAAGGAGTCTGTCCAATCTCCCTCGTAAAGCGAAATAGCCGACTCCAGTGAGTCTTTCCATTTCTTTGAGATTTCCCTTGGTTCTTAAGAACATTATTACAAAATTCATATCTTCATCGTCGAGAAAAGCAAGCCGGGACACATCAAAGTATCCTGATACTTTGACGTTATCGTGCGGGCATTTCAACTCCGTCACCTTCATAGGTTTTCCACATATGGGACATTTCGGTAGCAAGGGAATCACTCCTCAAATATTTTGTCTAATTATCCAAATTTATTGTATTAAATTCCAAATAATTTGTCAATATATCCAAAAATTTGGGACACAGAAATGACATGTGCAGCAATTGGATTACAAACGATGTGTGAAGGTCTGGGTTTGAAATCATCTATTTCTCTTCTGGAAATCATTCTGAAGCATTTGACATCGTAAGGATCCATTATGTATAATCCCATAGAACTTTATGACAAGGAGGTGAGGACGTGGATAGAAAAGAGATAATGGAGAAGGTAAGAAAGATAATATCCGAAAAACTAGGTGTTGAAGAAGAAAAAGTGGTTGAAGAAGCAAAACTCATAGATGATCTGGGAGCAGATTCCCTCGATCTAGTCGACCTGATAATGGATTTAGAAAACGAATTCGATGTCAAGGTGGATGACTCGGATATCGAGAAGATATCAACTGTGGGGGAAGTGGTGGATTATATCGCTAAGAAATTGTGAAAAATCAAAGGGCGGAATCCCGCCCTTTCTTTACAATGATTTAAGAATGTCCTCTATCTCCTCTTTCAACTTGATCAATCTCTCCTTGAGTTTCTCTCTTTCCGATTTCAAAAAGAGCTCATCGATTTGAAGTTTTCCTTCTTTAAGTAATTCATAAGTTTCATTAACGAGTTTCCCAGCTTTCGATTCTCCTTTGAGATGTTCGCGTATCGTCGCTTCGGTTCTTCCAAGTTCTTCAGCTATCTCAGAGACAGTCATACCAGCTTTGCTCCTTGCAAGAGCGCCTGCTGAGACCGCGAGGCTGTCGACCCACGTCAATCTTTCAGAAGAATTCCTTATCTCCTCTATGACTTCGGGTCTGAAGAGAGTTCCCACAAGAAGTGCTGTTTCCAATTTGTGAATCTCCTCCCTGCTTATAGGATTGAAATTGAGCTGCATCTTCATCCCTCCTTTTCCCTAAATTCTCCAACATGTACAACGATACCTTTGTCGGTTATTTCGAACATGTGTCTTCTCATGGAATGGGAAGACCCCCTCATCTTCCATACCACAAGACTCCTTCTGAGTTCTCCGTCAACTTCATCGAGGTCCAACCTTATTATCCCATCGACACCATGCTCTACACCAGGCCCTCCAAAGCCTCTTTCTGTAACGGAAACCTGACTCACGAACAAAGCGGTGCAACCAAGGCCCGCTAAAACTTTCTTCAACTGAAAGATCACGTTTCTCGCAACGGTGGGCTTTGAGAGGTAGAGAGTCGTCACTGAATCCACAACGACCCTCTTCACGTTGTGATTCCTTATAGCGCTTCTCAGAACATCCACCATTTCTCTCATGTCTCCTATGTCTTTAACAACGTACTTTTCTTTTTCTGCGCTGCTGCCTATGCCACCTGTGAACGCATCGATGATCACGAACTTTCCTTCTCTTTCATATACGGAAACATCCCATCCAAACTGCTCCATATTTTTCCTGACCTGCACTGGATGTTCCTCCAAGGATACATAGATCCCCGGTTCATCCATTCCTAAGCCGTTCCACAGGAACTGTTGACAGAAAATTGTCTTTCCAGTTCCTGGACCGCCGGATAATAGAACAACGTTTCTTTCGGGTATTCCTCCATGAAGGATTTCATCCATTCCCGGTATTCCTGTTTTGACCCTTTTCAAGTTCATCCCCCCTTGATCCAACATAACTGTTTGACGTAATATTTCTGAGAAGACGCTCACTAAAATTATACACACAATTCTGGGAGGGATGAGCGTGATATTCACCATAACCATGAATCCATGTCTGGACAGGTTCCTTTATGTCGATGATTTGATAGAAGACGACACAGTTAGGGTAAAGGAGGTGAGAGAGTATCCTGCCGGTAAGGGAATAGATGCTGCAAGGGTGATAAAAGAATTGGGAGGAACATCGGTTGCTATAGCACTTTTAGGAGGTTGCATTGGGAGAAAAATAGAGGAAATGCTCGATAAAGAAGGAGTCATATACACAGCTGTGAGAGTGGACGTTGAGACTCGAACCAACGTGATCATACAAAAGGGGATACATCAATACAGGTTGAGTTTACCAGGTCAACCCGTTGCTCGAGAGAAACTCGAAGTCGTTAGGGAAATTCTACAAGCCCTTGTGAGAGAGGGAGATTATGTCATTATATCTGGAAGTCTTCCATCAGGAGTTGGACCTGAATACTATGCTGGACTCGTTTTCATGCTGAAGAACTGGGGAGCTGTTGTGTATCTTGATACGGATGGTGAGAATTTGAAAAACGGAATTCTAGGAGAGCCTTATGCCATAAAACCGAATTTACACGAACTCAAAAGACTTCTTGGTAAAGACGTGAAAATTGGTACCGGACTCGTCGAAGATGCGATGGAGATAATCGAAAGGTACAACGTGGAGGAGGTCCTTCTAACTCTAGGCAAGGAAGGTTCTTATCTGATAACCAAGGATGAGAAATACATGGCAAAAGTTCCGGACGTTCCAGTCATAAGTGCTGTTGGTGCAGGTGATTCGTTCCTCGCCGCGTACGTTCTGAAAAGAAGTGAAGGATTGGATAGAAAAGAGGCTTTCAGATGGGGGAATGCCGCAGGAACCGCTTCAGTCATGACACCGGGAACAGAGCTTTGCAAAAGGGAAGATGTCGTGAAGCTTCTGGACAAGATCGAGGTAATCACTCTGTGACCTGAGCTTTTCTGTATCTCAGCGAGGATATACCTTCAGATATCGCCCTTGCCCTCTTGTCTCCTATTCCTTCAACCGATTTGAGTTGATCTAGGGAAGCTCTGCTTATAGCTTCTATATTCTTAAACG
This sequence comes from uncultured Thermotoga sp., assembly GCA_964486555.1. Lineage (GTDB taxonomy): Bacteria > Thermotogota > Thermotogae > Thermotogales > Thermotogaceae > 4484-232. The sequence goes on from CAZANP010000005.1 coordinate 26,893, forward strand.
CCCTGACGACATTGTAACTGACGTTCAGAGGGATCTTGGCCACGTATTTCAATATCCTATAACCTCTTGCAGAAAGGGTTATATCGGAAAGTTGGGAAGTTTGTTGAACATCGTATCTCATGGCTCTAGCTATAGAAATTTGGCTTATCTCCTTTTCCTTGATGAATTTCTCTATTATATCCTGAGCGGTTCTTTCATCGATTTCCTCGTTCGCATAATCCATTATCAACAGTTCCACAATGTCATCCACATCCTCGATTAATTCGTTAACCTGCATTATCGCAAGTCTTCCCTCGTCTCCGATCTCTATCAAATAAGGCTTCAACTCTTCATGTATCTTCAATATCATGAGACCCTTCTCCACAACTCTCATAACATCCTGCAAAGTTACCCTGTTTTCGAGCTCCATAGCATCCAGGCCAGAGAGAAATCTATCGAAATTTACCCTGTACTTTTCGAGAGTGCTTATAGCCTGGTTCACTCTTATTATGAGAAAACTCGTTTCGTTAACAACGTATTTGTAATTCTTATAGTATAGAGTTATTATGTTTCTCCTTCTGGATACAGCTATCACCATTTTTCCGGTTTGCTTTGCTACCCTCTCAGCAGTTCTATGCCTTGTACCAGTCTCAGTCGTAGATATCGAAGCGTCTGGAACGAGATGAACGTTCGCATACAGTATCTTTGTTATATCCTCATTGACGACGATAGCACCATCCATCTTCGAAAGTTCGTACAGCTTCTCAGGAGAGAAAGGCGTGTTCAGCTCAAAACCTCCTTGTATTATATCCTTGTGTTTGGAGATGTCATCGGTGAAGAATATCAGAGCACCGAAATTAGCCCTTATGATATCGTCCAACGCCTTCCTCAGCTTGGTTCCAGGAGCTATCAATCTTATCTTGTCAAGAAGTTCCTCCGGTATCACTCTCATTCCCTCCCCACGATTTTCAAGGCTTCTGAAAGGTCCCTAACTTTTATCACTCCCTCGAATTGTACTTCGTCCCAGGGTATCAGAACTTTCTCATATTTTTTCAAATTCATGATCCTTCTCTTAATATTGTATACCTTTCTCACCCTACCATCCAGACCTATTTCACCTATGGCGACTAAATTTCCAAGTGGTATATCCAGAAGGGAAGAGTACATAGCCAGGGCTATTGCGAGATCTGCCGCAGGATCCGTGATTCTGATACCTCCCACAACGTTCATGTATATATCATGATTTTCGAATGGTAGTTTGAATTTTTTACTCATCACAGCAGATACCGTGATGATCCTGTTCGTATCGATTCCCCTTCCAACCCTCCTTGGATTCACCATCTTGCTCTTTGAAACTAGAGCCTGAACCTGCACAACAAAGGCCCGTGTCCCTTCAAGGATACACGTTAGAACGTTTCCAGATGGTAACTCTCCCTCTTCAACGAACACAGGATCTGTGACCTCGAAGATACCTTCTCCCCCCATCTCGAAAACCACTATCTCTCCAGATGGTCCAAACCTGTTTTTGTTGATTCTGAAGATTCTCAAGTCAGTCCCCTTTTCACCTTCAAAGTAAATGACGGTATCCACCATATGCTCAACCAATTTTGGCCCCGCTATTTCTCCCTCTTTAGTAACATGTCCTATAAGCAGGACAGGAATGGATTTTGTTTTTGCAAATTTTATGAGTTTCATCGTGGTTTCCCTTATTTGAAGGACACTTCCCGGTGCGGAATCGTACTCGGGAATGAAAATGGTTTGAAGAGAGTCAACTATCAAAAGAGCGAGATTTTCAATATTTTCTATGTACTCAAACAAACTCGTCAGATCGTTTTCCATAGAAACGAAAATCTTATTTCCGTTTTTTATCCCAGTTCTCTCGGATCTTATCTTAAGCTGAGCCAGAGATTCTTCACCCGATAGATAAACCACGTTTCCATATCTGGAGAAACTATCTGCTATTTCGAGAGCCAGAGTGCTTTTTCCAACGCCAGGTTCTCCTGCAAGGAGGATCACCTGCCCCGGTACGATACCACCGTTTAAAGCCCTATCGAGCTCCGAAAAACCTGTTTTCATCCTTTCACCTTTTTCTGAAGTTACACTGGATAAAGGAAGCAGAGGGGAAGTTTCAAAAACCTCCCCTCTGCTTAAGATCATCTCTTTAGCTGTGTTCCATTCACCACACTCTGGACACCTACCAAACCATTTTGGAGAAGTGTAACCACATTTCTCACAGACAAAGACCTTTTTCCTTTTCATCCAGTCGCCCCCACAGGTTTCCTTCTCTTAGAGAATTTTAGGGTACCTTTTGAAACCTTACACACGATGATATCTCCTTCCTGAAACTTTCCTTTCAACAGCTCTTCAGAGAGTGGATCTTCCACATATTTTTGTATGGCTCTTTTCAGAGGCCTCGCTCCGTAGACAGGATCGAAGCCCTTATCTACAAGGAACTCTTTAGCTTCTTTTGTCAGCTTCAACTGCATGTTTTTCTCAGCAAGACGTTTCCTCATATCCCTCAGGAGGATGTCGATGATCTTCTTTATATGATCCCTCGTCAGTGGATGGAAAACGATGAGCTCATCCACCCTGTTGAGAAATTCAGGTCTGAAGGTTTTCTTGACTTCTTCAAGGACGAGTTCTTTTATCTCCTGATATGTCCTTTCTTGATCTTCACCAGAGACGAACCCAAGACTTCTCTTAGTTTTGTTTATAATCGTTCCTCCAAGATTGCTGGTCATGATTATGATGGTGTTTCTGAAATCGACCTCATGACCCTGCGAATCGGTTAATCTTCCATCATCCATTATTTGAAGCAAGAGATTGAAAACGTCTGGATGAGCTTTTTCTATCTCATCGAAAAGGATTACAGAGAACGGTCTTCTTCTCACTTTTTCAGTTAACGTTCCTCCTTCTTCGTATCCAACGTATCCTGGAGGAGCACCGATCAGTCTTGATACCGAGAACCTTTCCATGTATTCACTCATATCGAATCTTAACAGAGCTTTTTCATCACCGAATAGATATTCCGCAAGAGCTTTCGCAAGCTCTGTTTTTCCAACCCCTGTTGGACCAAGGAACATGAAAACACCGATGGGCTTTCTCGGATCTTTCAAGCCACTCCTTGCTCTTCTTATAGCCCTTGCAACGGCTTTTATAGCTTCATCCTGTCCAACGATTCTCTCATGGAGCGCTTCCTCAAGCCTCAGAAGTTTTTCAGCCTCAGCTTCTTCGAGTTTCCTCAGAGGAATACCCGTCCAGGAGGATACAACACCCGCTATATCGTCAACATCGACTGCTGCTATCATGGTTTCCGCTCTTTTTCTCCACTCAGAGTACCTCTTTCTATATTCCAGCTCCAACTCCCTTTCCTTCTCCTTCAGAGCGGCGGCTTTCTCATAGTCTTGGTTTAAAACCGCGAGTTCTTTTTCCGACTTTATCGCTTCCAATTGGTTTTTAAGAGCTTTAAGTTTTGGTGGCATTATGAATATCTTGAGCCTTGCCCTTGCCCCCGCTTCGTCTATGACATCTATAGCCTTATCTGGCAGGTAATGATCCGTTATGTACCTTTTGGAGAGGTAAACAGCTGCCTCCAGAGCTGCATCAGAGTATTTTACCCTGTGATGAGATTCGTATTTGTGCCTTAACCCCTTGAGAATATCCAGGGTCTCCTCCTCGGTCGGTTCCCTCACGAATATCTTCTGAAATCTTCTCTCAAGCGCTGCATCCTTTTCTATGTACTTTCTGTACTCATCTGGTGTTGTAGCACCTATACATTTTATCTCTCCCCTCGAAAGAGCGGGTTTCAATATATTCGCCGCATCAACAGCACCTTCAGCTGATCCTGCTCCGACGATTGTGTGAATCTCATCTATGAAGAGTATTATGTTTTTGTCTCTCGTGACGATTTGAAGTAGCTTTTTCATCCTCTTTTCGAACTCTCCTCTGTACTTGGTACCGGCCACCAAAGCGGCTACATCTAGTGAAAATATGGTTTTGTTCTTCAAAATCTCGGGAACCTCTCCCGCAACGATTCTTTGAGCCAATCCTTCGACGATGGCGGTTTTCCCAACACCGGGTTCTCCTATTAAAACGGGATTGTTCTTTTTTCTTCGGACGAGGACTTGCATGACTCTTTCAATCTCTTCTTCCCTTCCTATGACAGGATCCAACTGGCCCTTTGCTGCGAGTTCTGTCAGATCTATTCCAAAACCTTCCAATTGCTTCACAGAACTACTGGAAAACGTTGGCTCTTCCTCCAGGGAACCAGTGGGGGATAGAGCATCGATTATCTCCCTTCTGAGAGCCGATATATCAGCACCTAGCTTTCTCAGAATGTGAACGGCTATTCCTTCACCCTCTCTGAGAATTCCCAGTAAAAGGTGTTCTGGATTTATCTTCTCACTGCCTAAAAGTTTTGCCTCTTCATAGGCAAGCTCCGTAACTCTTTTGGCTCTGGGAGTCATTTGAGGAGAGGATACAAACCCCCTCATACCCATACCAACCATGGAGATAACTTCGTTTTTAACTCTCGAGTAAGTAATACCCATCTCACCTAGTATATTCGTGACGGATCCTTTTCCAACCTTCAAAATTCCCAACAGGATATGCTCTGTTCCAACGTAGGAATGTCCCAGGTCTTTTGCCTCTTCCTGAGCCGTTACGAAAACCTGAGCGGATCTTTCCGAGAATTTATCGAACATCGTATCACCTCCGAGGTCATTTCATAAATGAGACAATGAGAGCCAAAAAGTTGTTCAAAGAATGTATCACCACGCTTGGTATTAAGGAGTTGTAATGTTCTTTAACGGTTCCCAATATCACCGCTAAGACAAAAACCTGCGGAAATACCTTAAAAGGGTGAAACAATGAGAATATGATGGAAGATAGAATTATTGCTAGTTCCGTTCTCACCCGTGATTTCAAAAAATCCTGAATATATCCCCTGAACATCATTTCCTCTCCAAAAGGAGCTAGGAACAAAGCTGTTATCACTAAAAGCACGTTCCAATCGAGATTAATGGTGTTTTCCGTATCTAAAGGAAATATCAGTGTTACGAGAAACAGAGCTAGATAAGCCAGTGGAAAAAGAGCAAGTCCCTTGATGAATCCTCTCTGTACATCCTTAAACCAGATCTTCGGATCGTTACCATCCATTTTCAAAAACCAGACGGTCAACAAAACCATGATCGGATACCATATTACTAATCCCGCTTCGCCGAGAAATACCACTAGCTGCGTGGATAATATCAAGATCAAAATGTATATCAAAAATGTTATGAACCTGATTCTCATCGTTCCCATCCTTTCATTTTGATTATAACATCACACGATGTCTGTTCCATTTCGTGTAACGAAAACAACAATCAATCGGTAAAATATCTTGTAGGAGGTGATGCAGATGCTGGTTCCCAAAAATTTGGTTAATCAGGTTTACAGAGTGGGATCCATGAAGGTTGGAGAAGAAGGACTATCCATGGAATTCAAAAATCCTTTCATGAGTGCAACTATAAGGAAATTCAAAGAGATTAAAATCGATGGAACAGATTTTCCTTTGGAAAAGTTCAAAGTTGTTGTGGAAGGGAAAACGTTCTCCGGAGAAGATGAAAACATACCATTTCCCGTGGGAAAAATAATGAAGATGATACTGGAAGGTTATAGGAAACCTGGTAACCATGTGATAGAGATGGTTATAACGACAAGGGAAGTAGGGGATCTCAGATTCAAAATAGAAGACAACGCGGGTGAGGAGCAAGGTGTATAATCTCTCTCGAGGAGGGGTTGGATGCGCAAACATGCGGTTTTGTTTCTTGTAACATTCCTTGGAACCATCATCTTATGCTTTGAATTCAACGTGGATGCTGATATCATGTTCACTTTATCTTCAAGTCCGAGTGTGGGAAGGTTCTACTCCATAAACGGCGAATTCATCTTCTTCGAGTTGGAAGACGTTTCCATAGGAATGGGAGGAGGAATCAACTTCTTCATGGAGGATTTTCTAGGTGAAAGGTTCTGTTTCGATGTGTATGGTATGAGCTCTTACATCATACCATTGGAAGGAGAAAATACGATCTTGAAGTTATCAGGATCAGGTGGTATGAGTTTCTTGGGAAAAGATTTCGAGAACAAGGGATATTTCGTTAGAATGGAATTCGATATCTTCAGAAGGCTTGGAAAATCCCTGATAGGTCTGGGTGGAGGGCTCGATCAACATGGTTTTGAGGATTCCTACCTGTTCTCGTTCTTCATAAAGATGAACGTGGGGTTTGGTAAATGATGAGAGACGATCTAGAGCTTTTGGATTTCCCGAAAGTGATAGATCAGATAAAAAAGTACGCATATTCCTCAATGGGGAGGGAACTTCTAGACTCCTTTAAACCGGTTCTCTTTCCCTGGGACGAGCTCAAAAGGCTGGAAGAGATGATCGATTACATCAACAAGGAAGGATCCCCACCAATTGAAGGAATCGAGGAAGTGGAGGATATATTCAAAAAACTGGAAAGTGGCTCTCTAGTAGAACCCTCCGAGCTTCTGAGAATAACGTATTTTCTGGAAAGTTCCCAGAAGTTGAAAGATATCTTCTCCAGTGAAAAAGATGAATATCCGAAAATATGGGAAAGATTTTCGAACCTCCCTTCATTCGATCATTTTATCGGAGAGGTCAAAAGATGTATCTCCGAAGACGGTGAGATCGTTGACGATGCGAGTCCTAAGTTAAGGGATCTGAGAATCAGAAAAAGAAGCCTCCAGAAGACACTGAAGAAAAAGGCTGAAGAGTATATAAACAAAAACAGAATGCTTCTTCAAGAGGATATATACGTTTTGAGAGATGGTAGGTATCTCTTCCCAATAAAATCCAGCATGAAGGGAAAAGTCAGGGGAATAGTGCACCATGTTTCTTCATCGGGAGCAACCGTTTTCATGGAACCAGAGGAATTCGTGTTCTTGAACAACGATTTGAGATTCATTGAGGAAGAGGAAAGAGGAGAGATCAGTAGAATTCTGAGAAAACTGTCAAGACTCTTGACAGATAGATTGAAGGATCTGAAACTCGTACTGGATGCCATGGCGTATTACGATACGTTGCAAGCCAGAGCAAGGTTCGCTAAAGAGAATGAAGCAGTTGTGATCTATCCAAAAACGGGCGGGAAGATAAAACTCGTGAATGCAAGACATCCATTGATTCCCAAGGAAACGGTGGTACCGATAACCGTAGAAGTTGGTGGAAAGAGCAAAGGGCTCGTTATAACAGGGCCTAACATGGGAGGAAAGACAGTAACATTGAAAACCATAGGACTTTTCACAGCTATGGCCATGGCAGGGTTTCCTGTATTGTGTGATCCCTCCTCAGAGATAAGAATATTCTCCAAGATATTGGTAGATATAGGAGAAGAACAGGATATAGAGCAAAGTTTGAGTACGTTTTCTTCTCACATGAAAAGGATAGTTGCTATCATGGAAGAAGCAGACGAAGATTCCCTGGTACTTTTGGATGAACTGGGCTCTGGTACCGACCCTGTGGAAGGTTCCGCACTCGCTATGGCTCTTATAGAAGAGCTGATAGAGAGAGGAGCAACTTTTGTCGTTACCACCCATTTGACACCTGTCAAGGTCTTCGCTATGAACAATCAGTATGTTTTGAACGCTTCAATGGAATTCGATCCAGAGACCCTATCACCAACTTTCCACGTTCTCATGGGAGTTCCAGGTGGTTCCCACGCTTTTTACATAGCAGAAAAACTCGGCTTGAAGAAAAATGTATTGGAGAGGGCAAAAACCAAGTTATCTCAAGAAGAGATGAAAATGGAGGACCTTATAAGGAGTTTGCACGAGAGGATCGCACTTCTTGAAGAGGAAACTAAAAGGATGGAAGAGGAAAAAAGCAAGTATCTTGAAATGAGAAGGAAGTATGAGGAGGAGTACACAAGGTTGAAAAAAGAGAGGATAGAAGAATTCGATAAAGAGCTGAAGGATATCCGAGATTACATAAAGAAAGTGAAAAAGGAAATCGATGAAGCCATACATCTCATGAAGAAGAAAAAGCTGGAAGAGATGAGGGAAATTTCGAAGAAATTGGAAAAGGAAAAGGAAAAGCTGGAGAAGATAGAAACGCCGACGGTTGAAACAGAAGAGTTGAAAGTTGGTGACAACGTTAGAATAAAGGATGGAACGAGTATAGGGAAAGTTATAGAAGTATTTGAAAAAGATCTGCTTGTGGATTTTGGAACCATGAGAATGAGATTGCCAAGAAACATGGTTATCAAGGTGGAGAAGAAAGAGGAGACTTTCGAAAAATTGGATGCCATAAAAATAGAAAGGTTGGAAAAACCAGAGGTTGACATAAGGGGTAAGACCATAGAAGAATCTGAACCTCTGATAAAAAACTTCATAGACAAACTCGTGATGTCGGATTTCAAAAAAGGTTACATCATCCATGGTAAAGGAACAGGAAGACTCGCTGCAGGTGTTTGGGAAATTTTGAGGAAAGATCCAAGAGTTGTTTCCTACAGGTTCGGCATGCCTTCAGAGGGAGGTACCGGTGTGACCGTTGTGGAGGTGCGATCGTGATATTCGCTCTGGATGTGGGAACCGGGAAAATAGCCGGCCTCATTTCTTTCATGGAAAGAAACATCTTGAAGATCGTTGACGTACAAATCGTCGAGCATGAAAACAGAGTCATGTTTGATGGGCAAGTACACGATGTCGCTCTGGTGGCGGAGGAAGTGTTGAATGTAAAGAAAGCTCTTGAAGAAAGAAACGAGACGAATCTCAAAGAAGTGGCCATTGCTCTTGCTGGAAGATACCTCAAAACCATTGTTGGAGAAGCCGAAAAAGATCTTTCCAGAGTGTCCAGTATAACCAGAGAAGACGTTTTGAGATTGGAGATAGAAGCTTTGAAAGATGCCAATTCGAAACTGGAAAATGAGGATTTATACTGCGTGGGTTATTCGGTATTCGAATACAAATTGGATGGTGCTTGGATGAAAAAATTGGAAGGGCACAAAGGAGGAAAGGCATACGTAAAGATCGTCAGTGCGTTCTTACCAGTTCATGTCGTTGAATCGATGTTGAGAGTGCTTGAAATAGCGGATTTGAGGCCCATTCACATAACCCTTGAACCAATCGCCGCCATGGAATACCTCGTTCCACCGGATATGAGACTCCTGAATCTTGCCCTTGTGGACGTTGGAGCGGGAACAAGTGACATAGCTATTTCGAGAGAAGGGACGATCGTGGCGTACGGTATGATACCCCTGGCAGGAGATGAAATAACGGAAGCTATAGCCCAGGAATTTCTGCTGGACTTCAAAAACGCTGAGGTTGTGAAGAGATCCTTGAGAGAAGGAAACGTCTTCAGAATAAAAAACGTCCTCGACAAAGAGGTGGTTTTGAACAGAGAGGAAATCATGGATACCATCGTACCCGTTATCGACAGTATAACTTCGGAAATAGCTGAAAAGATTCTTGAATTGAACGGCAAACCACCAAAAGCAGTGATGGTCATAGGAGGAGGGGCTAAGGTCCCAACCTTTATCGAGAAATTAGCAGAAAAACTCGAATTGCCAGAGGAGAGGGTTTCTTTAAAGAACATAGAGAACACAGAGTATGTAGATGATATGACAGGTATTCTCAAAGGAAGCGAGTTTGTAACACCAGTTGGTATAGCATACACCGCTTTCAAAAACATGGGGGCAGTTTTCTCAAGGGTAAGCGTTAACGGTGTTCCCATCAAACTCATGGGATTGAACGGTCGTTACAGCGTGATGCAGGTGCTGCTTCAAGCTGGATATTCCTTCTCTGAAATAGTGAATGAAGGTACTGTCATTCTGGAGGTTAACGCTAAACCCCTGGTTAAAAAGGTTAAGGGATCGTTGGAAATACGTGTGAATGGTGAAAAAAAAGATTTTGATACCATTGTGAAAGACGGAGATAAGATCGAAATCAGAAAAAATGAAAATGCAAATGCGCTGAAATTGAGGGATGTAGTCGAACCAATAAGGGTTAGTATGAAAGGGGAAACTATAGAGATCTTTCCCGATGTGAAACTGAACGGTGAAGTGGTGAATGATCCAGAAATTCCTTTGAAAGATGGGGACAAATTGGAATTTCCTGAGAAGGTATTGGTCTCAGACTTGAAGAAAAAGCTTGGATGGAGTTTTAAGATAATTCTCAACGGTGAGGAAAGAGAAGTGAAGGTTGGTAACATAGTTTTCATGAAAGGTGGAAAAACGCTGCAAGATAACGATGAAATCTCCCTGGGAGAGGAATTGACAGCTCGGATGATCGATCATCCAACGGTCATGGATCTTCTGAAAAATCTGGTGCCTTTTATGGAGGTAACGTTCAACAACGAGAAATTAATGATTCCTTCAAAGAGAGTGTTCGTGAAGAATTCTGAGGGATATTTGGAAGAGAATGCGACACTCTCACCGGATAATCCGATAACAGTGGAGCTCTCGGAGTCGAAACCCATAGTGGCTGATCTACTGAAGAAGCTGGATTTGGGAACTATCAAAAATTACGAGATCCTTAAGAACGGCAGAAAGGCTTCTTTCTCCGAAGAGATAAATGATGGGGACAACATAGTTTTTAGAACCTTCTGATACTCACTCTATTCCCAATTTTTCCATTTTGTAGTAAAGTGTTCGAAGTCCTATCCCTAAGAGTTTCGCCGCTTTCATCCTGTTTCCACCGGTTCTTTTCAGAGCCATAGTTATGATCTTTTTCTCGTATTCTTTTACCAGTTCCTTTAAAGTTCCCTTTTTCACGAAAGTTTCTCCCTTTTTGGACATTTCAAGAGGTGGTAGATGATGAGGCTCTATCATCCTCTCATCCATATCCATGTTTATCATAGCCCTTCCAAGAACATTTTCTAGTTCTCTTATGTTTCCAGGCCAATCGTAGGACAGTAGAATCTTCAACGCTTCTTGAGATATTCCTTCCACAGATCTTCCGTATTCTTGATTGAGTTTTCTTATGATATGAAACGTCAGAAGTGGTATATCCTTCCTTCTCTCCCTGAGAGGAGGCAGGTGTATTGGGAAAACGTTTATCCTGTAGTAAAGATCAGGTAGGAATTTCTCCTGTTCCACAAGCTCTTCAAGATTCATGTTGGTTGCCGCTATTATTCTGACGTTGACCTTCACGGGAGTGTTTCCACCAACTCTTATGAATTCTTTCTCCTCCATGAACCTCAAAAGTTTAGGTTGAACGTGTAAAGGCATCTTCCCTATCTCATCCAGAAAGAGCGTTCCACCATCTGCTTCCTCTATCAAACCTTTCTTACCACCCCTTCTTGCTCCTGTGAAAGCTCCCTCTTCGTATCCAAAAAGTTCTGATTCTATGATTCCCTCAGGTATGGCAGAACAATTGACACTGACGAATGGCCCTCTTCTTCTATCGCTTGCGTTATGTATCGCATGCGCGAACAGTTCTTTACCTGTTCCACTCTCTCCTATTAAAAGGACCGTCGCCGAAGTTTGTGCAACCTTTTTTGCCTGTTCTACAGCCACCTTCATCTTTTCACTGACGGCAACGATATCCTCGAAGGTGTACCTTGCACTCATTCTCCTGATGAGTCTCTTTGCTTCTTCCAATTCTCGTGTTAACTTGATGATCTCAGAGACATCGTGTATCACGGCAACGCTCCCTCTGAACTCTCCTTTCACGAAAAGTGGCGTCACGTTGACGATCACATCTTTCCTGTTAGGTCCCACCTTGAGTTTCGCACCGTATATGGGTTTTTTGATCTTTGCAACTTTCATGTGGATACTTTCTCCCTCTGCGATATCAACCGTTGCCGGTTTTCCTATGACATCACTTGGAAGAAGGCCCGTTATCCTCGTATACGCTTTATTGACGAGCACGATCCTTCCTTCAGCATCGGCAACGGATATGGCATCGTTAGTCGAATCTATTATCGCAGAGAGCATCGCTTCAACTTCCTTCAGATTTGTAACCTCTTCCGCCATCTTCTGAACACTTGTAATATCTCTGAAAACAGCCACAGCACCTATGATATTTCCCTCAGCATCCCTTATGGGTATTCTGGAAGTTATTATCACGTTTTCTCCGACATTCTGAATCCTGTCTATCTCTGGTACTCCCGTTGAAAGAACAATATGAAGACGTGTATTTGGAATGGAATCGACCACATATCTACCCAGTACATCTTCTGGCCTAACGTTCAGAATAAGGGAGGCCCTTCTATTCATGTAAGTTATCTTTCCTTCTTTATCGATGGCTATGATTCCTTCAACTATCGCGTTCAATACCTTTTCAAAGAGTTCCTTCTCCATGAGTACCACTCCTCAAAAAGATTGATGATATCTTCCAGTAACAGATTTTCGGGTCTCTTCATGGGATCTATACCAAGTTTTTCGAGGATCGTTTCCGGCTTTTCAAACAGATCCTTGAGATTGTTCCTCACTGTCTTTCTCCTTCTTGAAAAGAGCCTGCCTAGAAAGAAGGAAAAGGCTTCGAAGTCTTCCACTTCTTTCTTCCTCTTAAGCAGCACAACCGTTGAATCCACTTGAGGATTGGGGACAAAATGTGATCTGGAGACATCGAAGAGTTTCTCAACGTTACACACCACTTTCGAAAGGGCAGAGATGTATCCGAAATTTCTTGTACCGGGTCTTGCCAGGATCCTATCTGCCACCTCTTTCTGAACCATGATAACAGCGTAGGAAAACTTCGTTTTGAAAATCTTTTCGAGGATAGGTCCAGTTATATTGTACGGTATGTTCGAGATGAACTTGACATTCTCTGGAAGGGTTTTGACGTCAACTTTCAGGAAATCTTCGAAGAAGATCTTCACGTTTTTATAATGAGAGAGCCTATTCTCCAGTAAAGGTTTGAAACGTTCGTCTATTTCGTAACCGATCACAACGGCTCCCGTTTTCGCCAATTCCTCGGTGAGTGTCCCGGCTCCAACCCCGATTTCTACGACGATATCATCGGGAGATATCCCCGACACCTCCACTATTTTCTTAGCGATCCTATCATCAGATAGGAGATGCTGACCCAAACTCTTCCTGAGTTTTATGTTGTACTTTCTCAAAAGCTCTGATGTCTTCAAGAGACTTCCCCTACTTTCAGATAGACTCGATAATCGATGTCATCGAAGATACCATCAACCCATTCATAATAAGATAGTCTTTCTTCATCTATCTTCCCTTTTGACAGTTGATCGTAGATATCGAGGAACCTCATTATGTGTTTTTTCACCCTGTTTACAGCGTAATCAACACTCGTTCCCGTCGTTATTATGAAAGCCCAATCGCTCGATTGAGCGAGTAACAATTCCCTTGCCATTTGTTTCAAAGCTCTATCAATTAAAGGATCCTCCGTGTTTTCGAATTTTTCCACCATCTCAGTCATCTTTTCGATCATCTCGTGAACGTGAGGGTATATCCAGTCGTTCTTTCCATTCAACCACACTTCGTAATATCCATTGGCTCCCCAGGAAGAGGCAGCAGGGGTTACCATTTGGACAACGTCGAGTTTATCTATTATCTCTGATGGAGTGGCTAGCTTTATAGTGCTCTGTTCCTTCAACAGCTTTATGAACTCTTCAAGGAAGATAACCCCTTCGTACCACCAGTGACCGAATAGCTCTGCATCGAACGGAGCAACTATAATGGGTTCAACTCCCATCAGAGAGAATAGTCTCTCGACTTGCTTTACCTTCTTGTAGAGAAAATCTCTTGCATGTTCCTTTGCCACCATTCTGGCTTCATCTATGTCGTAAAGTTCTTTCTTCGAAAGATCCAGATCCTTGGACGTGATCTTATGGTACTTTATCCCCGTGTTCACCCGAACTCCAGATGGATCTATGTAAGGCTTTATATAATCGTACTCTCTATCAAAGCCTATATCCCTGTAGAACTCTCTGTAGCGATGATCGCCTGGATATCCAACTGTGGCGCTCCAGACTTGTTCACTCGATTCTGGATCCCTTGCGAAAGCGAAGACCTCAGAGGGTGTTATGATCGGTCTGTACACACCGTACCTTGGCTGATCGTCAGCGTACCAAAAAGCGTGAGAATCAACAAAGAAGTATTCAATACCGGCCTCCGCAAGGTATCTGTCCAACTCAAGGAAGTAGCCACATTCGGCAAGCCATATTCCTCTGGGCCTTCTATCAAAATATTTTTCATAAGTTTTTATCCCCATCTCTATTTGAGCTCTCACAGCTTGAGGATATATCTCCATCAATGGTAAAAAACCATGAGTCGCATTGCAAGTCACAAGCTCCACGTAACCCTTTTCTTGATATTCTCCAAATGGTTTCAAAAGATCCCCTTTTAAGTCTTCTCTGAACACTCTTAGGATTTCTTTGAAGTATTCGAAGTAATACCTTGCCATTTTGTTCTTCTTCGGATGCTCAGATTTGGTTCTTTCCACCTCTTTCTCCGCCAGTTCTATCAACTTTTCCATGTGTCTTTCAAATTTTTTCTGCATATCTTCAGAAGATAGCATCTCCATGAGTGGAGGGGTTATCGACATGGTTATCCTGAAGGGCACATCATCTTTTTCAAGCTTTCTGAACATCATAATCAACGGAATATAAGTCTCCATCATTGCTTCGAAGAGCCACCGTTCCTCCAGAAATTCATCGTACTCTGGGTGTTTTATATATGGAAGATGAGCGTGAAGAAAGAGTATCATGTATCCTTTCATAGTATCCCTCCACTTCTAACACTTTCCCAAAGGAACGCTCCTCCTCCTGAATATTCAACACCTTTTCCTGGAGATGAAACCCTCACTCTCTCGACAGGTTTGATGACAACTCCTTTGGACGGAGAGACACTTCTTCTTCTCTTCCTCAAGTCGTACCACCTTTCTCTATTGGAAGGTGATGGGGAATTGGAAGGTGTCCTTGCGACGTTCGATCTCATTAAAGGGACGAACTCCCCATAAGGAGTCTTATAACCAAGTTCCGCCAGATAATCGGTGTTGGGCATGGGGACGTTGATGTAGTAATTACTCGTATATCTTACATCGATGTAAGCTTCAAAGGTCCTGTGTGCGTTCTTTCCATCGAAGATGATATAAGTGACGTCGTGAACTCTAAGAACCACAGAACTTCCTGGCTCCAGATTTTCCACGATTTTTCTGGTCTCAGGTGACATATCCCAGTAAACGAAGAGCCAATTCGGGTTCACTGGCAAAAGAACCAGCTTATCTTTATTGTAGGTTTTTGGTAATTCTTTGATCTCCTCAACCCTTTTCTCCTCAACCTTGACACCAGGACTTGTGGCTGAGGATCTAGTCTCGGCGGTTTCTTTTTTCAGAAAATCTCTGATGGCACGTATGACTTCCCTTTTTTTCATAGATTTTCTCAATCGTACACCCAATTGCTTTGCAAATTTCTTCAAATCCTGTATTTTTGGGTTGGTATCGAGCCATGCCAGTATTTCCTCTTTCCTCTTCATGTCTTTTCCCCTCCTTTACATTTCATTGAAAGAATTATAACACAAGTTGTTTTTGGTTGTAAATCCATCAATCTCAAAGATTTTGATAAATATTTTCCAATAATTCCAAATAATAATATAGCATCGCGCGTAATTGCCATTAATAACTATGAAAATTTAAGGTGAAGGGGGATGTTATAATCACTACAGAGGTGTTTAGATATGCGTTTTACAGCGGATAGGATGCTGGGAAAGCTTGCAAAGAAATTAAGGCTTCTGGGTATAGATACAGAATATTTTAAAAACGTAGATGAAGAGGCAATACTTAAATTTTGCAAAGAAGAAGGGAGGATACTTCTTACAAGAGATAAGGAGTTGTATGAAAGAGCTCTTAAAAATAGCATCGAAGCTTTCCTTTTGAAATCCGATGATTGGAGGTCCCAATTAAAAGCGGTTCATGATAAGTTCAGAATACACGATAAACCTTACACAAGATGTTCTATATGTAACGCTCCATTGGTTAAGGTGGAAAAAGAGGCTGTGAAGGGCAAAGTACCTGAATATGTTTATCTAACCCAAGACGAGTTCTATGAATGTCCAAAATGTCACAGGATATATTGGAGAGGAACTCACGTTGAGCACATGGAAGAAGAATTGAGAAGGGTGTTGAAAAGATGAAGGATGTTATGGATCTTTTCCTGAAAGTTCAGGAGTTTTTGGAAAAAGGTTACAAAAGTAAGGCTATGAACGAACTTGCGAGCTTTTTAGCAGAGAACCTCAAAACAGATAAAGTTTTGATATTCCTTTACGAACCGATGAGGGAACTCTTCAGACTCGTGGGAGCCTCATCAAGCGAGTATGAAAGTTACATAGGAAAGCATAAGATACCTTCTCAAAAACTCAAAAACGGCGAGGATGAGATAAAGTTGAAAGACTTGGGTTTCAATTCTGAGGAGAAAGGAAGGATTCTACCTCTGAAATTCGGAGAAGAGGATCTTGGTTTCATCCTCGCCGTTGGTTCTGGTATGCAAAACACCACGGATGTTCTGGAAAAAGTCGGAGGAGCTTTAAGATTTTTGGCAAAGTATCGATATTTAGAAGAATCCGTTCATAAGTATCAATTGATGTCTCGCTTCACAACTCTTTTTGAGCACACCAGAGATCTGGAGGAGTTGTATACGAAGGTTTTAAAAGTTGCCGTCGATGTTTTGGAAGCGGAGAGTGCAATGATATGGGAGAGAGAGGGTGAAGAGTACGTTCTGAAGTCTTACAGAAATTTAGAAGAGGATGCCATTTTGAGAAGAAGGGTAGAAGTTATCCATCCTTTTTTCTCAGAGTTCAAAGAGGGAACATCTTTAATACTCAATCCCGACATTTCTCTGGGATTGAATGACCTCATCGATTTGAAATTAAAATCCGTTCTGATATCCTCATACCGTGTCAACAACGAGATAAAAGGTCTATTCGTTTTTATAAACAAGAAAGAACGGAAAGGGTACAGACCTTTCAAGAAGTTCGATGATTTCGATGTTTCACTCCTTGCAGAGATAACTAGAAGGTTTTCTCTAGCACTTTCGAGGCTCGAATACTATGAAAGGTTGAAAGAGGAAGTAGAAAAACTTGAAGAATTGAGAAAACGTCATGAAAAACTCATAGAGGTGCAGAGAGATCAACTCATGAAGATGGAAACCGTGTACAACGTGAGTCAAGCGATGAGATCCAGTTACAGTTTAACCAACGTTTACAAGATTCTCCTTCTCGGATTGATAGCGAGCAGGGGTTTCAACTTCGATAGAGCTCTCCTTCTTCTTCGCGATACCAAAAGGCAAGTTTTGATTGGAAAATTGTGGGTGGGACCCAAGGATGAAGAAGAAGCGGTATCTTTCATGGAGAAAATGAGGCAGAGATCCTTGAAGTATGGTGATATAGTTCAATACTTCAGAGAAGAAGCCATGACGTTCGATGCGAGTAGTGACCTCACCCCAAGAATAGAAGGTAAAATCTTTCATTACAAGGGACATCCTATATTGGAAAGGGCGGTCCTCAGAAAGAGAATCGTTTACGTCAATTCCAGAATAATAGAAAGTTTTGGAGAGAACCTAAGAGACATTCTCGACATTCTCGAAACAGAAGAGTTCATAGTCATGCCACTGGTGGGAAGATGGGATACGTTGGGTGTTGTCATAATGGATAACCGCTTCACAAAGAGGAGTATTTCGGATTCCGACCTTGAAATTCTGAAACTTCTGTCGGAAAGTGCTGGACTTGCTATAGAGAACATCATGAATTACGAAGAGCTCAGAGAAAAGACGATTTCTCTCGAGAGACAAAAAGATCTCATAGATTATCTCAGAAGATTCAGTGAAAGTATCCTTCAAAATCTGGATGCCGTGGTGATAGTTCTTGACAGAGATGGAAAGATACTCGAATGGAACAAAAAAGCAGAACTCGTATTCGGTTATCCAAGAGAAAGGATGATAGGATCGAGACTCGAGAACCTTGGAGTGGAATTTGAAAACATTCTTGCTGTGGCTTTGAAGGTTTTTGAGACGAAGGAAACGATAAGTATGGCCAACTACATGTTTACAATGGAAAGGGAAGAAAAATACTTCGATATAAGATTTTCTCCTCTCTGGAACCCATCCGGAACGCACATAGACGGCGTGATAATAACTTTCGAGGATGTAACGGACAGGTATAAGATGGAGCAAGAGAGGAAAAGACAGGAAAAGCTCTCCGCTCTAGGTGAAATGGCTGCAAGAGTTGCTCATGAGCTCAGAAATCCTATATCTGTGATAGGTGGTTTCATAAAGAGGATGAAAAAACACATAGATGAGCCCGAAACTCTGGCAAGGTACATAGAAATAGTTCTGAATGAGCTGGAACGGTTGGAGAGAATCGTTAGTGAAATCCTCGAATTCAGTAGAGAAGCGAGAAAGTTGGAATACACGGAGTTCAACATAAACGATCTAGTGAGGGAAGTCTACACCCTTTTCGAAGATCCTATAAATAAGAAGAATATAAAATTCCAGTTCGATACGAGAAGAGAAAACATAACAGTTTTTGCAGATAGAATAAGGATAAAACAGGTTCTCATAAATCTCATACAGAACGCTATAGACGCCACACCTGAAAATGGTAATATAAGAATTAAAACGGAAGATATGTTTGAAAGGGTTCGTGTATCCGTGTGGAACAGTGGATCGTCAATTCCAAAGCATATACAGGATAAGATCTTTCAACCCTTCTTCACGACTAAGATTCAAGGAACAGGACTGGGGTTATCGATATGTAAAAAGATCGTGGAAGACGAGCACAACGGCTCCATATGGGTGGAAAGTGACGAAGAAGGAACCGACTTTATCTTTGAAATCCCCAAAAAAGGAGAGTGAGAAAATGGGAAAGAGGATTTTAATAGTTGAGGATGAACCCAACATGAGATTGTTGATAAGGGAAGAACTGGAAGAAGAAGGGTACGATGTGGAAGAAGCATCGAATGGTGAAGAAGCCTTGGAGAAGTTCAAAGAGACCGAATACGACCTCGTAACTATAGATATAGAGATGCCTGGCATGAATGGATTAGAACTTGCAGGAAGAATCAGGGAAATGAAAAAGGATGCGAAGATAATCCTCTTAACAGCATACTCTCATTATAAAGGAGATCTATCATCTTGGGCAGCCGATGCCTATATCATAAAATCCATGGATTTCCAGGAATTGAAGGATACGGTGAACAAATTATTATCGGAGTGAACGGGAGGTGGCGAATTTGGATTACAAGGAAACGTTGAATCTTCCAAGAACAAAATTCCCAATGAAAGCGAATCTAACAAAGAAAGAGAAGGAAATCTTGAAAGCATGGGAGGACATGGATATTTACAATTACGTTTTAAAAACCAGAGAGGATCATCCTCTCTTTATTCTACATGATGGGCCACCATACGCAAACGGTCATATACACCTTGGAACGGCCATGAACAAGATATTGAAAGACATTGTGATGAAATACAAAACCATGAGAGGATACAAGGTACCTTACATACCAGGTTGGGACACACATGGACTTCCCATAGAACACAGGGTATCTCAAGAATTGGGAGAGAAAGTGAAGAATATGACACCTTCTCAGATAAGAGACGAGTGTGAAAAATTTGCGAGGAAGTTCGTTGAGATACAGAAGGAAGAATTCAAAAGGCTTGGAGTCAGGGGAGATTGGGAAAATCCATATTTAACCTTGAGCCCAGATTACGAAGCCAAGATTCTGAAGATATTCAATTCCTTGGTGAAAAGCGGAAACGTCTACAGAGCCAGGAAACCCATTTATTGGTGTCCTCACTGTAAAACAGCTTTAGCAGAAGCTGAGATAGAATACTACGATCATACCTCGCCTTCCATATACGTCAAGTTCCGCATGAAGGATGAGGAAAACACTTACATCTTGATATGGACGACCACTCCATGGACATTACCTGCAAATGTAGGAATAGCAGTTCATCCAGAATACGATTACGTTTTGATTTCTGTAAATGGAGAAAAATGGATTCTGGCAAAGGATCTTCTGAAAAATTTCATGAAAGAGCTCGAGATAAAGGATTACAAGGTACTTAAAGTCTTCTCTGGGAAAGAACTCGAAGGTAAAAAAGCTATCCATCCGCTTTACGATAGAGAATCTCTCGTAATATTAGCAGATTACGTCGCCATGGATACGGGAACAGGATGTGTTCATATAGCACCGGGTCATGGTGAAGAAGACTACATCTATGGACATCTGAAATACAATCTTCCCGTTTTATCACCCGTCGACGATGAAGGTGTCTTCACGGAAGAAGCTGGAAGATACGCGGGTATGTTCATAGAGGATGCCAACGAGGAGATAATAAAGGATCTGGAGGAGAAAGGAGCACTTCTGAAATACTCCAAGGTTACGCATTCCTATCCGCATTGCTGGAGATGTAAAAATCCTGTTATGTTCAGAGCGGTGAAACAGTGGTTCATTTCGATGGATGAAAATGACCTGAGAAACAAGGTTTTGGAAGAGATAGAAAACGTTAAGTGGATTCCTGAGTGGGGTGAGAACAGGATAAGGTCCATGGTGGAAGAAAGACCAGATTGGTGTATCTCAAGACAGAGAGTTTGGGGAACACCAATACCGGCTTTCGTCTGTGAAGATTGCGGAGAAGAGATTCTGGATCCAAAAATCATCGAAAAATTCATCGAAATAGTTGAAAAAGAAGGAACGAACGCCTGGTTCAAAATGTCTGAGAAAGAACTGTTACCAGAGGGTTACAGATGCCCCAAATGTGGTTCCACCAATCTTAAGAAGATGATAGATACTCTGGATGTCTGGATAGATTCGGGCTCATCCTTCGAATATGTACTGAGCAAGGAAGACCACAGGTTCCCAGCTGATATGTATCTTGAAGGGAGCGATCAGCACAGAGGATGGTTCCAATCCTCCATATTCCTATCGGTAGCCTACAGAGGGAAGGCTCCTTACAGAGAGGTTCTAACCCATGGATTCATAAAAGATGAGTTGGGAAGGAAAATGAGTAAATCCCTGGGAAACGTCATAGATCCCATGGAAGTTGTTGAAAAATTCGGTGCCGATGTTTTAAGGTTGTGGTTATCTAGCAGTGACTACTTCGATGATATAAGGATCTCGATGAAGATAGTGGAGCAACAGGCAGAGGTCTACAGGAAAATAAGAAACACGATAAGATTCATCCTGGGGAATCTTCATGACTTCGATCCTGTGGAAGACAAGGTTGACTTCAAGGATCTTCTACCCATAGACAAGTGGGCACTCTCCAGACTTCAAAGGATCATTAAGGAAGTGACAGAAGCCTATGACAGATACGAATTTTCAAGAGTCTACAACATGATGAATAGATATTGCTCTGTGGAGCTCAGTTCCATCTATCTCGATATCATAAAAGATAGATTGTACGTTGAAGCAAAGGACTCTATATACAGAAGATCTGCCCAGACTGTACTTCACGAAATTTTAATTTCCCTGACAAAGATGTTAGCTCCGATTCTAACGTTCACCATGGAAGAGGTTTATCAGTATTTCCATGAAAAGGATAGAAAATACAAGACAGTACAAGCTGAGACATGGCCTGAATACAAGGAGGATCTCGTTGACGAGGAAATTCTAAATCTGTTTGATGCCCTTCTAAGAGTCAGAGAGGACGTGTTGAAAGCTTTAGAGGAAGAGAGACAAAAAGGTCTTATAGGTCACTCTCTAGATGCCAAAGTCTCCATAAAACCCAAGAATGAAAGAATTAAAAAGGTTCTGGAAGGATCATCTTCTTTCCTGGAGGAATTCTTCATCGTTTCTCAAGTTGAGATATCAAACGATGTGGACGGGATCGAAGGTGAAGAAGTCGTGGTGAATGTTGAAAAGGCCAATGGCAGGAAATGTCAAAGATGCTGGAAATATCACCCGGATGTTGGGAAGGATCCAGAATATCCGGATGTGTGTCCAAGATGTTCCGCCGTTCTGAGGGGTGAGAGAAGATGAGCGAAGTTGCAACGCTCAGCCTGTCGAATCTCATAGCAACCGCTTACAGCATGAGAGCAACGGACGTTCACATATCGGTGGGATGTCGCCCTGTGTTCAGAATAGACGGTAAACTCGTTCCTCAGAGAAATTACCCCATAATGAACAAAGAAATGATAATGGATCTGCTGAGGGATCTGTTTGCTCAGTTGAGAATAGACCCTTCCAAGAAGAAAGAATGGGATTTTTCTTTCACAGTTGGTGATGCCATAAGAGTGAGAGGAAATTTCTTTTACGAAAGGAGGAATCCCGCTGTTGCTTTCAGGCTTATTCCAAAGAAGATAAGAACTTTCGAGGAATTGGGACTTCCTGAAATACTCAAGGATTTCGCTAGTTCTAAGTATGGCTTGATACTCGTTGCGGGACCAACGGGGAGTGGAAAATCCACAACTCTCGCTGCGATGATAGATTACATCAACGAGAACAATCCGTACCATATCATCACGATAGAAGATCCAATAGAATACGTCTTCACGAACAAGCAATCGATAATTCATCAGAGAGAACTTGGTCAAGACACTGAATCTTTCCTTGACGGGTTGAAATACGCTCTGAGACAGGATCCAGACGTTATACTCGTTGGCGAGATGAGAGATCTGGATACCATGGCTCTGGCTTTGACAGCCGCCGAGACGGGTCATCTGGTTCTTTCAACGGTCCATACGAATTCAGCCGCATCGGCACCTGAACGAATAATAGATGTCTTTCCTGCCCACCAGCAAAAGCAGATAGCGATACAGCTTGCCAACACACTCATCGCCGTCATCTATCAAAGGCTTCTTCCAAAGGCTACTGGGATGGGATTTACCCCCATTCTTGAGATAATGGTGGGAACACCGGCTGTTAAGAATCTTATAAGAGAGAACAAGCTCCATCAGCTTGAATCCGTGATACAAGCGAGTGCAAAGCATGGAATGGTACTGTTCGATGACGCCCTGATAAGTGCTTACATGAAAGGTTTAATAACCAAGGAAACTGCCCTCGAATTTGCAAGAAACCCTGAAGAAGTGAAAAGGAGGATTGGTTTCTGATGAAGCTTCAGGATCTTTCAAGATACATGGACAGCATCAGAGAAAGAATGAAGGAATTGGAAAACAGCTTTGCAGAGAAGCTCTCTGCCGATGAGATAAAAAGATTGTCTAAGGAATATACAAGATGCCAAGAAATTCTGGAAACCTACAAAAAGCTCCTTGATCTGGAAGAGGAGATAGAACTCTGGAAAGAGGAAGATATGGATGAAGCCATGAAGTTGGAGAGGAAAAAAGAGAAGTTGTTCCAGCAGTTCCTCCTACTTCTACTTCCCGAGGAAAAACTCAGAGGCAACGTGATAATGGAGATAAGGGCGGGAGCTGGAGGAGAAGAAGCAGCGCTCTTTGCCAGTGACCTGTTCAGAATGTACTACAAGTACGCTGAAAAGAAGGGATGGGAGGTTGAGATCGCAAGTTTCAACGAAACGGATCTTGGAGGATTCAAAGAAATAGTGTTTTTCGTCAAGGGGAAAGATGCGTTCAGAAGGTTGAAATATGAAAGTGGTGTTCACAGGGTTCAGAGAATACCTGTGACAGAATCTGGAGGCAGAATCCACACATCAACGGCAACGGTTGCAGTACTTCCAGAAGTGGAAGAGGTGGAGATCGAAATAAAACCTGATGACTTAAAAATAGAGACTTTCAGAGCATCTGGGAAGGGTGGTCAATACGTCAACAAAACTGAATCTGCTGTGAGAATAACCCACATCCCAACGGGTATAACAGTTTCATGCCAGAATGAAAGGTCTCAACACCAAAACAAGCAAACAGCTTTGAGGATTCTAAGGGCGAGACTTTATCAATTGTACAAGAAGAAAGCTCAGGAAGAGATATCAGCTGAAAGGAAAAAACAGATAGGCACAGGTGACAGGAGTGAGAAGATAAGAACCTACAATTTCCCTCAAAACAGAGTAACAGATCACAGGATAAACTACACATCCTACAGACTGGATGAGATTTTAAACGGAGATCTCGACGAAATCATAAATAAGCTTCTTGAAAAAGAGCTCATGGATATTATGGAAAATACAAAGATAGCGTGAAAGTGGGCTCGATCTATCCCCTAGACAAGATAATGTGGAGTTAAATGGCTGGAGTGGTTTGAGTCTTCTTTCTTAAGTTTCGCCACCCGGATGTTTATTTTTCCGTGATTTCCTGAGGCGTCTCTGTCATTCGAAAGTGTTCTTAGTTGGTGTTTTGTTAAACTCATACTCAACGAAGGGAGAAATCATAGAGCTTGATAACCTTTACATCAGAATGCATTAAAAAAGCCCGCATGACGCGGGCCTTTTATATCTTGTATCTCCTCACAGTTTCTCTCAAACCTTCTATCCTCTCTCTCACAGTTTTTACAGAACTTGTGATTTCTTCTGAGCTCGCGTTGACTTCCTGTATCGATGCGTTAACACTCTGAATGGAAGACGTTATCTCCTGAATCACATTGGAATTTTCCGTCATAGCTTTCGTTATTTCATCTACAGCTGCCGTCTGTTCTTCAACGGAGGCCGCTATGTTCTCGAGCATTTCTGTGATTCTCGTTACAGAACTTATGATTTCATTCAGTTTTCCTCCCGCTTGATCTGCAAGACTCGAACCTTCTTCAACGAGCTCTCTCACTCTATCCGACACCTTCACAGCTTCTTCTGCGATTCCTCTTATCTCCTCCACAACTCCCCTTATCTTTTCTGCCGCCGTTCTACTCTCCTCAGCAAGTTTCCTTATCTCGTCAGCAACAACGGCGAATCCTTTTCCAGCTTCCCCAGCACGTGCCGCTTCTATTGCCGCGTTCAAAGCGAGAAGATTCGTCTGTTCAGCGATAGCCGTTATGGTATCCACAAATCCTGTTATATCCTCAGATCCTTTCTGGAAACTGTCCACAACCTTTTGGATATCCTCTGTAACGCTCGTTATGTTTTTCATGGACTCTATAACCTTTTGTATTATCTTTCCACCATCTTGAGCCAGCTCGCTGCTTTTAGAACTGAAAGTTGCCGCTTCTTGCGCGTTATCAGCTATGCTTTTGGTTGCTGCGGATATTTCTTGGGTTCCAGCTGTTGTTTCCTGAACACTTGCGGAAATATCTTCAACCCTGTGTGAGATATCGTTCATACTGCTCGTTATCTCGGATATGGAACTAGCGATCTGTTCTATGGATGTGGTTATACTGTCCATCTCACTTGAAATTTCCTCCGTGTTATGCTGTATGTCCTTCAAGTTATCCCTTAAATACTCTATGGCGTGCTTGAAGGAGTTTATCAATCTGGATATCTCATCCTTACCCTTTTCCTCTTCGATCTCTAATGTTAGATTGTTTTCCTTCAACCTATCAGAAGCGTTCATAAGAAGTCCCAGTTTCCTGAACACTCTGAGAACGATCAAAACTGAGACCAATGCACCTACTATTAAAACGACAAGAGGTACGATCAGCATGACAAGAGATATTTTCTTCATACTCTCATCCATGTACTCTATCGACTTCTTCATATCTTCCTTCGCTTTCTTATCCATCGCTTTCGCAATATTCACAACATCCGTCATCACCTTGTCTATCTCATCGAGAATACTGGCAGTCTCTTCAGCTTTTGCATCTTTCAGTGATTTTTCCAAGTGATTTAGCAGATCATCTATTGTCCTGACTTGCTCCTCTATGGATTTGGTATCTACACCTAGACCTTTCAAGGAAGCGATCCTCTCTTCCAGTATCTTCTTGGTACTGTAGATATCTTCCTTTTCCTTGGCTCCTCTCTTTATGGTGAACTTTGCAACGGCATATTTCAGATCGTTTGCTTCCATCAGAAGATAAGAAACCTCATCAGAAATCAACTCCGCACGCGTTATGTTTCCTTTTATATCTTCCTTCATATCTCCAAGGTAATTGAGTACGAACAAACTCGCAATCCACATAACAACAATTGGGATCACCACGAGAAGAACCATCTTGATTTTGAGGTTCATGGCTCATCCCTCCTTTACAAAAAAAACTTT